>CAZZVR010000006.1:0-43117 GCA_964657595.1 Burkholderia sp. PAMC 26561
TTCGACGAAGACCAGCCATCATGGCGAGACGGCAGAGGTGACCCCTTCAGCGGCATTGCGGCGACCTGCGGGTTCGCTCAAGTCGCACGAGCGCTCAAGTAGGCGTGAAGCGACACCAGGGGTCGAGCAGTGGTTCACGTCGACCGGCGACGTCATCGACTTGGGCAGGGCGAGCGGCCTGCTGCGATTTGTTCGAGCCGCGACGGTCGCAAGATCGCCAGGGCATCCCGCTGGTCTGAAGAGCGTGTAATGAAATCGTTCGTTCTGCGGATGTGTCGGTGAATCACGACGATGGAGATGCGCATGCCCGACACACCACCTTCAGATGAGGAGCTCGACCGCGTCCTGGCATCGCTGGACCCGCTCGATCGCAGGGTCCTGTTCGCGAACGGCGTGAAGTCTGCTCGCGACGCCGTGGGCTCGGCGATTTCCTATGAGATAGGACTTGATGTCCGCCGCGGAGGGACAACTGGTGAGGGCATCGTGCGCGCTCGGCGGCCGCGTCAGCTCAGCGGGGTTCACGGCAGACGCCTGGTTCCGCTGAGCGTCGGTGTCGCGGCGTTGGCTGCCGCGGTGCTGATCGTGAGTGCGTTGCTCCCGAGCGGGCGGACTGGTGGTGCGCAGCTTGGGCCAACACCAGCGTCGGCTGCGGTCGCGCTCGACCAGGCCGCCCGCGTGACAGCCCGTCAGACGAGCGTTCCACTGACCGCGAACCAGTACACGTACGTCGCGGTGCGGGAGGGTTTCACGACGTCAGCCGGAATCGACAGCGTCGGTGTGAACCTGTCGGAATCTGATGCTGCACAGTTCTGATTCAACCGCAAAGGTGCTGGGCGCGAGCGGGTCTCCAACAGCCACGAGGCCTTCTTCACCCTGGCGGATGCTTCGCGCGCCCGCGCTCACGATTTGTCGCTGTCAGAGTTTCTGCCCAACCAGGACCATGACCTGACCTACCCGGCGGGGATGATCTCCGGCTACGGCATCATTGACCTAGCGAGCCTGCCCACCCAGCCCGCGGCCCTGCTGGCAGCGATCAAGCGTCAGGTCGATGCCAGGGAACGACCGGCGGCGAGCAGCGTGAGCGTGTTCGAATGGATCGCGGACCGGCTGCTGTTCGCGTCAACCTCCTCCTCGCTGCGAGCGGCCCTGTACCGCGTGATTGCGCACCTACCTGGGGTGACGCTTCTGGGCTGGCAGACCGATCGGCTCGGGCGTCGCGGGATCGCTGTGACGATCTCACGCGCAGAGGTGGGCGACGAAACCACCCGGAGGGAGCTCGTGTTTGACCCGACCACCGGCGAGCCCCTGCAGACCGAACTGATCCAGACTGCAGCGCTCCCGAGTGGCGCTGGTACGGGCTCAACCGCCGCCGCCGTCTTGCCCGCGGGGACCGTGCTGACCTACACGGTGTTCATCGGGCAGGGGGTCGTGAACTCGATCGACGAGCTGCCCGGCGGCAGGCTTCTGCCGTACCACCGCTTCCTTGCCGGCCAGTGAGCCCGTCGATGGACCACCCCGGGACTTTTGCCGAGCTGTACACCGAGACCAACGCCGATGTCCTTGCGTTCCTGCTTCGTCGCTGTCAGACGCCTGACGACGCTGCCGACTGTCTAGCTGAGACCTATCTGGTCGCGTGGGAGAAGCGCGATCAGATCCCGGCCGGGAATGAGGCTCGCCTCTGGCTATTCGGGGTCGCGCGCAACGTGATGCGTCGCGGGCACGAACGCCGAGGACGACTCGCGAGCGCCACAAGCTCGCTCGCCACAGAGCTGCAATCCGAAGCCAAGGCCCGACCCGCCGACCCCGAAGAGTGTGATCGAGCGACGGCCGCACTCTCGCAGCTATCGCCGGTGGATCAGGAGATCATCACGATGCTCTCCTGGGACGGACTCTCGCCCAGGGACGTCGCGCAAGTCTTGGGGCTATCTGCAAACGTGGTGCGGGTCCGAGCGCACCGCGCCCGGGCAAAACTCCGAGCCTCGCTCACCAGCAGCGACGCCGCACCGGCGGCCGACCACACCAGCGCGAGCGGCGAACGGCGATTGGGCTGACATCTGCATCGCTGGTGCCTGCACCGCCGCTACAGCGGTGCTCATCGATGGTGGCCGCTTCTCGCCTGAGGTCGTCAAGAGCGGCGACTCCCAAGACGTCTCGATCAGCGAGTTCCTGGCCCGCTGATGTTCGTGGCCTGGGGTGGCTCAGGGTGAGGGCCGTTGCCACGTCGCTCTCGTGAGCTCGTACTCGACCTCACCTTGCTCGGCGCCGGGAATGATCTCGTCGTAGGTCTCAGCAGATACGAAGGTCCGGGCGAAGGTCATCCCAGCGGCCGCCATCGTGGCCCGTGATGCGGCGTTCACTGCCATCGTCTGCGCATAGATGCGATTGAGGCCGATCTGTTCGAAGCCGTACCGGATCAGTTCTCGCGCGCCCTCGGTTGCATATCCACGTCGCCAATATCTGCGCACCAGGCGGTAACCAAGCTCGGCCTGACCCACGCCGATGGGCTGATCCGGTCCGTTCGGAAGCTGCAGAATCCACCAGCCGACGAAATCGTCGCCCGCGAAGCCTGCCCAGAATCCGAGGCCGGGTAGCTCGTTGGCGGCAGCGAGCCGAAGCTTGTGAGCCTGTTGCACCTCAGCAGGTGAACGCGCTCGTCCGGTGAGGTACCGCATGACTTCAGGATCGGAATCGAGCTCGATCTCGAGCGGTAGGTGTTCATCGGCCAACGGCACGAGAGATAACCGCTGGGTGTGTAGCCTCGGTTGTGTCACCGGGCCGAGTTTCGCAACCAGCGAGACGACGGAACCCCACATGCGGTGCCGGTGCCGGCAGGTCCTGGCTTTGGGCTCGTCGCCCCTTTGCCGCTACACCGGTCCCGTGGGGCCATCGCTGCTCCGACGGTCTCGCGAGTGAAAGCAGTCACTTTGCCCGGTCCCTTGGGTGGAGAGAAATTGGTCCTTCGAGCCACCGCCTGCCTTGTGGTAATCACGCCTCGGCGCTCAGGTTCGCCGACAAGTGTGTGCCACAAGCCCGTTCTCGGCTGTACATGCCCTCAGATCACGACTTATGAAGACCCAGGCCCGCGACCCTGAAGCAGACTTCAAAAGCGCCGGCTTGTTGGCGGCGCGGGGATCTCGCGGTACACCATCAGACATCGTTCCCCTACCCCGACACCGGACGCGAGGCCTCGGCCAGGTCAAAGGCCTCCAGCAGATGAAACGCCGCGGCAGCAGCTTCGCCGAGCTCGCCGGGGCACCAAACGCGAACGCGACGGCTGTGAGCTCCCAGCAGCCGAGGGACGCGCCTGCGACATCCACGACTCCAAAATCGACAGGTGCCGGTTGGTTTCCCGGAAACCTCGCCGTCCGTGTGACGTTAATATCACGCTCCGCGCCTAGGATCTTGCCCCTATGTTGATCATCAAACCCCTTCGCCGATTCGCCATGAGCGTCGCTCTGCTCGCCGTGCCGGCCGGCGCCCTCGCGGCCATGACGAACGTCACCTCGACATCGGCCGCGACCCGCCCCTCGACCCTAAAAATCATGACCGGGACCTACACGGCCAAGGCCGGCACGGCCAGTTTCCGCTTCAAGGTGGAGGCCCACACCGCCACCAACAACTGCGGCGCGAGCGCCACCGCTCACTGCTTCATTGCCATCACCTATCCGAAGATCAAGGCGCCGTGCACCGACGGCGGTCAGCCGGAGGACAACGCGTTCTCAGTCCCCAACGGGTTCATCAATTCAGCTGGGCACTTCTCCTACCACCAGAACGGTCCGCTGATCAGCTTTAGCGCCAGCACCACCGGCAGCCGATGGACCGGCACGCTGCGTGAGAAGGACAGCTTGGACACCGGCGACGGCCCCTTCACCTGTGACACCGGCGTGGTGCACTGGAGCGCCAAGCGCCAGTAGCCGGTCGGCTCCGTCCTTATGCCGGAGGCCGTTCACGCCTCCGGCGTCAGCGCTGACGGTGCGCTACTAACCCATGAGTCGTCGGACGCCACCCAGTCCCGTCATCCCTGGTTTGGGAGGTACGCCCGATCGTTATGCACGGCGCGCGCGCGTGGTGGCGGGCGGTGAGATCAAGCAGCCGCTCGTTGGGCGGTCTTGTTCGCAGGCTCCGGTACTCCTGGCAGGTAATGGTGGTCGTGCTGGCGCGGGTGCCGGTGACCGTCCGCAATGGAGCGTAGGCCCTGGGCGAGACATCGTCCTCGGTCAGCCCGCGTCTTGCAACCAAGCGGATTGCTGGGTGACCGTAAACGCAGTCGGTCGCGCGGCAAGCCGCACGTGTCGAACGTGTGTCGTAGCTGCAACGCCGCCTTATCGGTCGCTTGACCTCGTGGCTGCTTTCCCCGGCGCCCGGCCCGAAGCGGTTTTTGGTGCCAAGTCGCTGAGAGGTGGGCGGGGGGCATCCTGTGTAGCTCGGGCGCTGTGCCCACGGAAGTAGCTGCGGCGCCGGCAGGTCTGCAAGGTGTGGTGGTCCCGGAAGCCGGCGCAGGAGTGATGTTCTGTGAGCAGCAGCACCAGTTACGCTGCGGTTCTAGTCCGTTCACGAGATAATTGGTTCGATCGGGGTGCCGATATGACGATCAGAAGGATCTTTGCCTGCCTCGCTGTGGGCCTGTCATCGACAGGCGCCGCGACTGCTCTTGCCGCAACGCGAACCAGCGTACGTCCCGACGGGCTCTACGCTGGCGAGATCGCACACCGCGCCAACTGGTCCGTGGACCTGTTCGTGACCAAGAACGGCCACGTGATCTCGGTCAAGAGTTCGGGATTCGCCTGCCAGAGCGGGTCAGAAGCTCCATTCAATTTCCCGACGACCCTGCTGGTTCCCCTTCCCCATTCCTTAACGATCGGTCGCGGCGGAACGTTCTCGTTCTCCGGCAATGTGCACCTCACCGCCAAAGAGACTCAGACTGACCAGAGCATGAACACGCAGTTCGCAATCAAGGGCGCGTTTGCCAAATCCATCAAGGCCGACAAGCCTGGCGCGGTGACCGGAACGGTCAGCGACTCGCTCTGTGGATATGCCCACCCGGTCAAGTTCTCATTGGAATACGCTCCCGGCATCAGCTAGCCCACCTCCGGGGCTGCCCAGCTCGACGACAAAGGTCGCTAGCGGCCCGACCGATCGCCGCGGGATGCAAGAATCACGGACTCGCCATCGCCAATTACGCGACCGCTGCTCCGCCGCTCAAGGAGGCGCACCGCGCGATGCCCGCTTTCGGATCTGGCGCTGGCGAAGGGCCACCGCCCCTGGCGATCGCTGGAGCGGCGAACCGGCCACCAAGGCCAGGGGTCCACGCCAAACCACGTCTGGCCGCAGGTGAGACCATAGTTGGCATGTTCGTTCTCGTCGCCGGCCCGCCGGGTTCGGGCAAAAGCACCCTCGCCGCGGCTCTGGCACCGACCCTCAGGCTGCCGCTGATCGCCAAAGACACCATCAAAGAGACATTGATGAATGAGCTGGGCTTTCCCGTCGACGTTCCCGAGTCCCAGCGGCTCGGTCGCGCCGCCGTCATGGTGATGCTCACGGTCGCCAAGACCAGCCCCGGGGCTGTGCTCGACAGCACGTTCTATCCCCACACGGTCGAACATCTGCAAAATCTCCCAGGAGCGTTGATTGAGATTCGGTGCCGCTGTCCCCGAGAGATCGTCGAGGCCCGCTATGTCGCGCGCTCTCAAGGACGACATAGTGGTCATCTCGACGATCGGCGCTCCCGGGAGGAGCTCTCGAACGAGCATCACCATCGAGCGCTCGATCTTGGGCCACTCATCGAGGTCGACACCAGCCAGCGGGTGAATGCTGCAGAGGTCGCTGCGCGGATCCAAGCGCTCTCGCGCTAGACGCCGTTGACAGGTCGACAGGGCGAGACTCGACAGCCCGCTCTGGCTTCAGAGACCGCGAGAGCGGCTACTCGGTCAGGCGACCCCTCGAGCGGCAAACCAGGCAGAGCGTCGCGGTGTCGGGCCGTGGTGCTCTTCGGCTATGAGCACCGGGGAGTCGCTGGTGATCAGCCGTTAGCCTGCGTGGAGGTAGATGATGCAACGTGCCGGCGCTCACTTCTCGAGGCTCGAGGAATTCGTCGCTGAGCCCAGCGGAGAGCCGACGTGTGCTGTGCTTGTTCTGTCGGGCTCGAGTGGCCGGGTCGAAAGCGATCGTGTGAAGTTGCTCGCGGACCACGGAGCGGTTGCTCTGTCAATTCGCTGGTTCGGCGGACCAGGGCAGCCGCCGGGAATCTGTGAAGTTCCGCTGGAGACGTTCACGCCTGCGCTAGACCGTCTCGCCGAGCGGCATCACAGGCTCGCGGTCATCGGAACTTCAAAGGGCACCGAGGCGGCGCTGTTGTTGGCGGCGCGGGACACTCGTATTCAGGCGGTCGCCGCTCTTTCGCCGTCTTCGGTCGTCTGGGCCAACGTGGGGGCTGGTCTGGACGGATTTGTAGCTCCGTATCGATCATCGTGGACATCGAACGGGTCGCCGCTTGCGTTCGTGCCCTATGACGAAACTTGGAAGCCGACAGGCGATCCGCCGTCCTATCACGGGCTCTACACCTGCAGCCTCAAGATCTTCCCAGCGGCCGCCCAAGCCGCTGTTATTCCTGTTGAACAAATCACAGGTGAGGTGCTCGTCTCCGCTGGAACTGACGATCAGGTTTGGCCTTCAGAGCGGTTCGCGACTGAGATTCGTACGCGACGTGCCAACGCCGGTCTCACGACGCGACTGTTGATCGAGCCGGGTGCGGGGCATCGCGTGAGGTTGCCGGGCGAGCCAATGGTCGTGGCCGGCACGACGATGGCACGAGGTGGCGAAGAGGCAGCCGACGCAGCGCTCGGCACCGCGATTTGGCGCGAGCTCGAGCAGATGCTTCGCCTCCGCTCCGATGTCAACCCGGGGCGGTCCTAACCAGAGTTAGCGGGTGGATTCGCCCGCGCTAGCGCCTGTATCTTGGACGCTTGGCCAGTTCGCGAGGCGCCCGCCACCGGCCGCGGCCGATGTGAAAGCAGCTACCGATCATCAGCACTGCACTAGCGGCGAAGGAGCGACGCGAAGCAGCGAGGCGAACCTAGGAACAGGCTGTACATCATGGCTGGCCAGTCTGTACACTACTTCCGATGCAGACCATTACCGTCAGCGAGGCACGCAAGAACCTGCCTGCGCTGTTGAAGACCGCGCAGACCAAGCCAGTCTCCGTCGGGCGTCGAGGCCAGGCAGAGGCAGTCATCGTGAGTACGGCTCGCTATGAGGAGCTCCTCGCCGCCTGGGAAGATGCCGAGGACGTGGCGGCCAGCGACGCCGCGCTCGCCGAAGAAGGGCCCAATATTCCCTGGGAGCAAGTCAAGCGAGATCTCGGCTGGACCGAGTAGTGGATTGCCCGACTACCGCGTCGAGCTGCGACCCGCAGCAGCACGCGCCCTCCGCAAACTCGATCCGCCAGTTGCAAGACGGGTCCAAGGGGCGATCTCGCTGCTAGCTCAGGATCCGCGACCGCCGGCATCCAAGCCACTCACCGGACGTCCAGGTCGCTGGCGCGTCCGAGTCGGCGACTATCGAGTGATTTACACGATCGACGACGACGTCTTGGTGGTGTTAGTGCTGTCGCTCGGCCACCGCCGCGACGTCTACCGCTGACCCGACCCATGAGCAACCGGGTCGCCGTGTACTGAGTCCGGTACCACGGGCCGCGATCGGCATCGATACACGGCCGCAATGCCGCTAGATGAGAAGCCCGACCCAGGTGGCCGCTCTGACACCGGCGCCGGCAAGAGCAGCGACGACGCCGGGCCACCCGATCAGCGGCAAAGCAGGGATCAGCTCAAGCCCCAGGTTCTCTCTCGACGCGCGTCACCCAGATGTCGCCAAGGCAGTCGTCTAGTCAAGGTCACGAGATTGATGAAAGCGATGGCGTCGGCGGGTAAGGCCCGAGAGGTGTGGGTTAAGGCTTGTAAGCCCCGGCCGGTGGGAAAGAGGTCGCGCTGCGGGGTGGCGGGGCGGTTTTGGCTTCGAGGACGACATCGACGTGTTGGTTGTCATTCAGCGGGAATGCGTCGTCGAAGCGGACGCAGCCCTGTTGGTAGAGCCGCTCAGATGCGGGCTCGAATCCTTCGCCCTTGGGGACGCCGATGGTCGCGAAGCGCGGTTGCAACTTGATCGTCGCGAACCATCCCGTGACGAGGGTTCTGACGGAGGCGGGCGTGTAGCAGCGCGTGTAGGTGCGCAGGTCGATCTCGTACTCGACGTGATTCAGCTTCGTCGCGATCGGTCGCGGCGGGGCGTATGAGACAAAGAGTTCCTTGTGGGCGGAGATGAGATTTACGGTGTCCTGCGCGGTCGCGTATCCGGCGTCATAGGTGCCGCAGGTGCCACCGGTTCCGGCTGGGAAGTCAGGGAACCGCTCGGGTCCCTTCACCACCCAGCCGCTCAGCTTGAGCGCGTCGAGGGTCTGCTTGGCCTTTTGGATCAGGGTTCCAGGGGCGGTGCATGGCTGAGCGGCTTGGATCTTGCGCAGATCTGCTTCTAGAGTCGTGATGCGGTCCAGCGCGGAGGCGTAGGTCGCTGGAAGCGGCTTGTCGCCGACCGCCGCACACTGGTTCGCCGCACCGCTTGCGAAGTACACATCAACGGTCGTGCGGTTCGCTTCGCACGCCACGAAACGGATCTTGTTCGCTGGGATCCCGGTATGCGCGTTGCCGACATACTGTCGACAGATATCTGTGGCGTTCTCGCCGTTTGAGCTCGGGATCCCGGCCCCGAACGTATGAGATTTTTGGTTATGGCCAGAGGTGCCCCAGAAGCACACGACCGCGCCGTCGGCGAGCCCTTGGGAGGGCCAGAGCGCGACAGCTGCGGCGGCAACGCCGCCTCCGATGAGGACCACCGCCGCGAAGCTGATCGCCAGCTTGTTCCCGATCGATTGACGCCAATGGGGTCGACGGATCACCTGGCTTGCTGGCTCTTTCGGGGCTGCGCTCGGTTCGCTTGTCGCGGCTTGGATTAGCTCAGCTGCGAGACGGTCGATGAAGTCAGGCATTTGGTGCCTCCATGGCGCGGCGTAGAACTCCGAGTGCGCGGCTCACGCGTTTGCGGACAACAGATTCAGAGCACTCCATCTCAACCGCGATCTCTGCGTAATCGCGTTCGTCTAGCACCCGTGCGAGTAACGCTGTGAACTGGTCTGGTTCAAGACAGCTCGACAGCTCTTTGACGAGATCGGTCTCGGTCGCAATCTCCTCCACGCGCTCAAGGTCACGGTCCTCGAGGGCGATCGGCCGCATCGCGAGTTGCTGGCGGGCCCGGTCGTCAACCTTGCCGCGACGATGGCTGTCGATCAGCAAATGGCGGGCAGTGACCATCAACCAGGCGACCGGCAACGGCGGAATGTCGCGCTGTGGATCTCGAACCAAGCCCAGCAGCAACGCGAACGTCTCCGCCATGAGATCAGCAGCGACCTCAGGCTGCTCGACCCGGCGAGCTAAGAACGCGAGAACGACCGCGTGGTGACGGCGGTAAAGAACCCCAAAGGACTCACCAACGCCATCCCGAGTCTCCTCCAGGAGCTGGCGATCGGTCTTGGTATCGGGATGCCTATGCGCGCGATCGAGCGACATCACTTAGCTCAACGAACTCCTCACCAGATTTGTGACCAGAACGTTCTCACACACACTCTGGAGTTCCGGTCGCGGGTATCCACGCGATGGTTGTGTCGCGACACTGGGCTCGTGCTGGTGGCCGGATTGCCGCTCGACCGGGCGCGTCATTTCGGTGGCTCCTTCGGAATAGCTCTGATCGACGCTACGTCACAACGGCAGCGACTCAGCTCCAGATGCGGTCCCTTTTGACTGAGCCTCGACGATCGGGGCTCGCAGCTTGCGTTCGGTTTCAGCTTCGTCCCCAGGAGAGGTCGTGTGCCAGGGCTGTCTCTAAGACATGTGCTGCGTCCTCCCACGGGGCTGGCTGGCCGCCGCTCTCCCAGCGGCGGTGGATAAATTGGACCCCGGCGACAGTCGTCCACCATCGCGCCGCTGCACGGTCCGGCTGCCAGGTGTGTTTTGTCTCGCTGAGATATCCGTCGATGACTGACCGTGCTCGAGATTGATGGTCGCGTGCCTGGAATCCGCTTGGCCCTGAGCCGAGGAGCGCTATGAAGACCAAGCGCGCGAGATCAAGGCCTTGGGGCGCGATGTGGGCGTCCTCCCAGTCGAGGAGGGTTCCATCGTGGCCGTCGTCGAGGAAGTTGCCTGGACCGGGGTCCCCGTGGGTGAGCACGAGGGGACTGATCTCCGGTACTTCACCAACCACAAGGAATGGCCAGTCGTCAACGGCCGCCTTGAGTGAAGCCAGGTGTTCGCCCAGGTCGTTGATCCGGTGGGCATGCTGTCGCCCGAATGTTGCGTGGTCCAGAACCGGCAAAGGGCTAGTTGGCGCGGATGAACTCCCGAGGCGTGCGAAGGCGCGTCCCATTCGTCGCCATCCGTCATCGGTCATCGGTGTCTCTCCGGCGCGACGCTCGGTGACGAGACAGACTCGCCGCTGACCTTGAATCCATGTCGTACCGGCCGCGAGCAGCCGCGGGGCTGGAGTCGGGTCAGCGCCGAGCTGTTCGAGAGCTTGCTTCTCGCGTTCCAAGGCACCCGGGATGCCCTCCAGCTTGACCACGACCGGTTCACCGGTTGCGAGCAACACCCCGAAATGGACTTCGTGACGGGTCCCCTGAGCCGGTCGACTGAGTAAACGGACCGTGGGTCCACCCTCGATTTCAAGCTCCGACTGCATAGCGTAATGATCGAGCCTCTCGCCTTTCGGCACAATTGCGATGGTGAGTAGCGAGGCAGTCCAAGCTTGCGATGAGGAGGGGTGGAGCGTCATCAGGGCGGCGGTATCGGAGGTTGATCGCCGGCTGGGTGACAGGTTGGTGTCTGCCTATGCGGTCGGCAGTCTCGCGCACGGCGGATTTGCCCCGGCGGTCAGTGACATCGACCTCGCTCTGCTCACCAGAGATCTCGAGCCTGACATCGAACAGGTCATCGAAGAGATCACCGCAGAGCTCTCAGCGACGCACACGCTCGGGGACCGGCTCTCGGTCTTCCATGTCCCTTGGGATCAGTTCACGGACCCGCCCGCTGGTGCGCGGTTCCTACCGATCGACCGATTTGATCTCGTCCGCTACGGGATCCTCGTACATGGCAGCGACCTCCGAGACGTCTACGCCGTCGCACCGACCGGCGCTGAGATCCGTGCCCACGCTGTCAACTCCGCACTACGGCGGGTCAGCACTCAACAACTCACCGACGACCTTCACCAACTCAGCACGAGAGGAGTCACCGTCTTGGACACCACCAAGCTCGTGCTGTGGCCAGTGCGCTTCCAGCACGTCTGCGACGTCGGAGAGGCAACGGGAAACGCCGACGCTGTTCGTCATTATCTCAACCTTCCGGACGCCGCTCACCGCTCCCTCGCCATGGACGCGCTCAGATGGCGGGACCTGACCGCAATCCCTGACCCAGAAGACGCGGTGCGGAGGATCAGCACAAGGATCCACCTGCTGCATGCCGAGGTCCTTCGTCGAGTCAGCGCACGGTCAGGCACCCCCCGCCGTGACGAACTCGCCGAGCGCGCCGAAGACCTGATTGCGCGCGTATGAGCCTGCCGCTCACTGGACGATGCAACTGTGGCGCGGTCGCCTTTGAGGTTACCGAGCCTCTCACCGGCTCCGCCTACTGTCACTGCACTCGCTGTCAACGACGGACCGGGACCGGAGCATCAGCCAACGCGAGGGTCCCGACCACCGGGTTCCGAATCGTCCGAGGCACCGAACGACTGAGGTCCTGGGCGCCGGCCGACGGCGCTGAGAAGTTTTTCTGCGGCGACTGTGGCTCAGCCATGTTCAGCCGCGGCGCCAACGCGTGGATCGGCTTGCGACTCGGTGTCATCGACGGAGACCCCGGCATCCGCCCAAGCCTCCACCAATACGTCGACTATGCAGCATCCTGGGAGCCGATCCCCGACGACGGGCTACCCCGCCACCCCGAAAGCGCCCGAGTTCACCACGCCTGATCCGCGGCCCCTGGCAATCGCGGCACCCGCTGCTCTGCCGCTGAACGAGTGGGCACTCATCGTCGCTGCCCTCGTTGGCGCCGGCTCCGAAGCGGCCACCTTGTCTGGCCTCTGAGCCAGCGGCAACGCGGCCACCGTCCGCGATACGCTCGCTATGCCTGTCGGAGGCGGTCAACGAAGCGGTGACCCGTTCATACGTGCTCGCGGCGTCGTTTAGCGTTTTCGACAGGCAGCGAGGTTGGTGTGCTAGTTGCTGAGCATGAAGTCGGCCATGAGTTCTTACTCGGCTTTGACCATGTGTACGCCGGTGGCGACGGAGCACCCGGCGTCTCTGGCAGTTTGGATGAACGGGGTTTCCCCGTGTCCGGCGATGACGTCGCCGACGGTTAGCAGAGCAGTGTTGATCGGGACCGGGTCTCCGCTCTGCATGCCCATGGGTGTGGCGTTGAACACGAGATCAGAACCTGCTGGGTCCGGGGGCCCACCGGACACCCGGGTGGCGGCGAGGCCAGTGAGCCGCTCGACAAGGGTGGACACACTCAGGGGATTGGCGTCGTGGATGACGAGTTCGCGCGCACCCGCCTCGACGAGCGCGAGTGCGATTTGGCTGCCGGCGCTAGCCCGCGCCGATGAGGAGCGCCCGTGCGCCGTTGACATGAGCGCCGTGGTCTACTTGGGCTTTGACGAAGGCGAGTCCGTCGAGCATGTCGCCGTGCCAGGTGCCGTCCGAGTTTCGGCGCATCACGCTCACGACCCCGAGCAGTCCGGCTACCTTAAAGCTCGTGCTGCAGTAGGCAAACGCGGCGGATTTGTGAGGCATCGTGACGAGGATCCCGTCGACGTTGGCGGTGGTGCTGAGGGCCGATATGACGACATTGAGGTCGCCCTCGGGGACCTGCATCGGGATGCAAGGCCGTTGTGGCCACGGTCGCTGAGAGCGGCGGTCAGACGGGCCGGAGATTCGGCGTATTTGATGGGGTCACCGATGATTGGGAACAGTCGGGTTTCCCCATTGGGTTGCTGGGACATGAGGGGTTCGTCTCTTCGGTCGGGCCGGTGAGGGTGACGCGAGTTTGCGCCACCCTCCGTGTAGGGCTTAGGCGGTGGGCTCGGCGTTGTACTGCTCGTCGCTGACGTGGTCGCCCCAGGTCACCTGGGTGCCGGTGTCGTCGGTTTCCTGTATGGCGGTGTGGAGCATGAACCGGGCGGGTGCCGCGCCGTGCCAGTGATTCTCGTTCGGCTCGAAGTAGACGCTGTCGCCGGCGCGGATCGTCTCAACCGGACCGCCTTCGCGCTGACAGCGACCGACGCCCTCGACGACGTAGATGGTCTGCCCAAGCGGATGGGTGTGCCAGGTCGTGCGGGCGCCAGGGGTGAAGTGCACGTTCGCGGCCCCGATGTGGGACGGCGCGGAGGTGGCGGGGATCATGTCGATGTAGACGTCGCCGGTGAACCAGTCAGCCGGGCCCTTCATCGTGTCGTTGCTGCTGCGAACAATGTTCATGGTGTGTTCCTTGGTAGCTGTCGATGGTGCTCAGGCGGCGACGGGGGCGTCGTGGTGGGCAAGGTTGGTTGAGAGTTCGCGGTAGGCGTCAATCTGGGCGAGTAGGTCGTTGGCCTTCTGCTCGGCGGCAGCAACGGCGTCAGCGCCCGCGACCCAGCGCCGCGGTGGCTCGTTCTCCTGGGTGAGGGTGATGAGCGCTTCAGCGAGCTTTGCGGGGTCTCCGGTCTGTTGCCCGTTCATGCCCTGCCAGGCTGTCTGCGTTTCGCTGCTGCGCTGCTGGTAGTCGGCGATTGACAGCTCGGCGTACGTGGTCGATTCGGGTGTCAACAGGTCGGTGCGAAAGAACCCGGGCTCGACGACTGTGGTGTGGATGCCAAAGGGTGCGAGCTCTGGCGTGATCGCTTCCATCCAGCCCTCGATCCCGAACTTTGCCGCTGAGTAGGCGGAGCAGAACTCCATGCCGATCAGGCCCGCGAGTGAAGAGATAGTGATCACATGCCCGGAACGCTGGGCGCGCATCACCGGCAGGGCCGCACGGGTCACCGTCATCGGACCGGTCAGATTGGTCTGGATCTGGACGGCGACCTGCTCGGGTGAGAGTTCCTCAAAGAACCCGGCGTAGAAGTTCGCCGCGTTGTTGACGAGCACGTCGATCCGTCCGAACCGCTCCACCGCAGCCTGCACGGCATGCTCAGCGTCGGACGAGTCGGTGATGTCGAGCCGGGCGACGAGCAGATTCTCACGTGCGCCAACGGCCTCGGTCACCCCCTCAGGGTTACGTCCGGTTGCGACGACGTTGTGACCGGCAGCCAGAGCGGCGTGGGCGAAGTTGACGCCCATGCCGCGGCCGGCGCCGGTGATGAAGAAGGTTTTCTCAGAGGGCATGCATTTCAGATAAGCACCGGTTCGGGACTTCTGAGAGACCCTGTGTGGGGGTCACTGGCAGTGACTCCCAGGCGCTGGCGCCCCGATCTACGCTGTGTCCGTGGACAGCAAGAAAGAGATCCAGGAGTTCCTCACCTCGCGACGTTCACGGATCACTCCCGAGCAGGCAGGTCTGCCCTCCTACGGCAGCCGACGCGTCCCCGGACTGCGCCGCGAAGAGGCAGCCGTCCTCGCCGGCGTCAGCGTCTCCTACTACACGCGCCTGGAGCGCGGTGGCATGAACGGCGTCTCAGACAGCGTCCTCGACGCCCTCGCCCGCGCCTTGCAACTCGACGACGCCGAGCGCAGCCACCTCTATGACCTGACCCGCGCAGCTCAGCCGACACCCGCGCGACCACGCCGACGCCACGCCAAGCACACAGTTCGCCAGGACGTGCAGTGGACCCTCGACGCGATGACCGGCGTCGCTGCCATGGCCTGTAACGAGCGCCTCGACATCCTCGCGACCAACCCGCTCGGACACGCGCTGTTCAACGACCTCTTCACCATGACCGCCGGACCAGCGAACCACGCCCGGTACGTGTTCTTGGACCGACGCGCCGAAGCGTTCTACGGCGACTGGGAACGCGCCTGCGCCGAAACCGTCGCAATCCTCCGCCGCGCAGTCGGGCGAGACCCCCAAGACCGCGACCTCTCCGACCTCATCGGCCAACTCGCAACCCAAAGCCAGTCCTTCAACAGCCTCTGGGCCGTGCATAACGTGCGCTTCCACGCCACCGCCACCAAACACCTCCACCACCCAACCGTCGGCGACCTCACCCTCAGCTTCAACCGGCTCGACCTCGCTGCCGACGACGGACTCACGATCTTTGCCTACACCCCCGAGCCGGGTTCCGCTTCAGCTCAAAGCATGGCCCTGCTCGGCAGCTGGGCCGCAACGCCCGACCCAGAGCACACCGCCAATATCAAGCGCGACTGAAAAATCGCCTGCCCGCAGCTTGGGCGACAAGCGCTCGGAACCGGTGGCCGCTTCGCCGCTCCAGCGGCCGCGGAGTGAAGTGGCTCCTTTCGCCAGGGCCGACCAGGGGGCTGTCATCCCCCGCGAGCTTCGACATCGTCCGAGCTGTGGATCACGCAGCCCAACGCCAGCGTCTGTGGACAGCATGCAAAGTCGGGCGTATGGTCAGTCTGCGCTGTCGCCCAAGCGCGTCCTCTGAGCTGACGTTCGCCCCGCGCGCGAGCGGGCGATGAAGGAGCAAGGGACACGGTCTCGGGTTGTCACTCCAGGCATGGCCGGAGGCGTGGGATCTGGTCAGAGAAGGGGTTGACATGACCGAGAACCGACGGTCAAAGGAAGTCATTCGATCGCGGATGACAATGACTGGCGAGAAGTACACCCAGGCCAGGCGTGCACTCCTCGCCTCAGACGATCGAAAGCACGCTGGAAGTCCGGCCGGCCGGCCGCGGCACATCGCGAACGAGTACCTCGCTGAACTGGGAGCGCACCAGGAAGCGCTCGACACCGAGTTCGCGGTCGCCGATCTCGCAGCGATCGAAGCCTTCCCAGACGGCCTGAGGGATTTCTACCTGCTTCAGGCCGCTACCCAACCGGTGATCTGGGTGGTGATCAAGCTCCCGGCGGCGGGCTTGCCCGGCACCGATCTTGAAGCCGATGCAGGGTGGGCGGCGATGATGGCCGTGACCCGCCGAGAAGTGCTCACCCTCCAGAGAGTCGGCATCGATGCCGGATTGGCCGACGCGAACCTGCGGCTGATCGACATGATCGAGTCCCGCATCGGGCTATGGCCAGAAGGTGAGTGGACGAAAGTGGTCCGTGCCCGGGTCAGAGCACTTATCGATGCCAGGGACCGCGGTCGCGAACGCGGCCCGCAGTTCAAACCCGAGCTGGCCCCCTCGGCACGCAGGCAGCTCGGAACGCAAGCGTGGATGCTGCGGCACCCGAGAGACCACTACTTCAGCCGGGCCCGAGTCACCATGACCGACCCCGCGCTCGTGGCGTACCTCGATCAGCTGATCACCACGCTCGCACCGAGGTATGCGGCCCTAGCGGCCGCGGACTGGAGCTCAGAGGAGGCTCAAGCTGAGATCGTCGTTGAGATCGAGTTCTGCGAACCGGTCCCGACCGGCTGGAAGGTTCCCGTCCCGGCTACCGTGGTCGGCGCGCACCGCGGGGACGTGGCGATCGACTCCCGGGTCGGACTTCGGCTCGTAGCCGATCCCGATGCCCCATTCAACGGAACGTTGCTCTCAGTTCTCGCCGGGGAACGTTGGCTCGTGTGCGGCACTCTGCTCGACGACGGAACCCTCCTCCCGTCTGACGGAACCCGCCGGCTTCGCTCCGGCTAATGCGTATTTTGGCGGGAAGCTCCGCAGGTGACTGCTTCGCCGCTCGGCCGGCTGCCAGACGTGGTGGCCCCTTTCGCCGGCACCGATAGCGGCCGAGTCGTGAGAGGTCTCCTCGAGCGGCAGACCAGACACCAGCAGACGGACTCAGCTGAGACCGGACCAGGGGTTGAAGCGCCGGGCGAAGGGTGGAGGATTGCCCTCGCTCAGATGGCCCCGCCCCAATTTGGGCCACCCAGCGGGTCAGAGCGTGAGCGCGACAGGGCCGCGTCCCGCTCGCAGCCGTCAGTCGCCTGACTGCGCTCTAGTCTTGGCCATCAAGTACACGAACACCGCACCGCCGCAATCGATTGACCCGTTAGGCAGCGTCACAATCTTTGCCTGATTGCTGTTCGGCACAAAGACGCGTAGAGCCTTTACCGCAGGGCAGGTCTTGGGGTTGGCTGCGTTCTCGCCGTATACGACCTGCTCGTACACGCTCTTGCCTGGAGCCACAACAAGGGAGGGGCCCTTCGCAGAGCCCCGCTTTGCCACGCCAAGCGCACGACGATTTGAGCCGAGCAGCGTGATGCCCGAATACCCGCCGGTTACGCATGTCGTTCGTGTGCGGTTTCGAAACGCCAGATGCAGATAGAACGACCCGCCTCCGCCTCCGCTTGCCGCCTCACTGATCGAAAGGTCGCTAGCGGTGCATTGCTGCGTTTTGGCGCTAGCGGCGCTCGACACCAGCAGCGGTGCGGCCCCGACGCATAGCGCGAACATCAGAAACAGAACAAGCTTCTTCGTCAAGGCATCCTTCCTAACCTACATCTGGCTCAGAGATACCCAGGAGGGTGCTCGGCTAGACCGGCGACGGCACCTCGGGCCCGGCGGCGATGTCGAACCACAGCGTGACAAGCCCGCGCAACCTGAGCGACGATCGACGCCGGTACCGTCGGATGCCCTGCTGCCGGCCCGTAAAGGCCACCGGTCGTGCCTGCTTCGCCGCTCAACCGGTGCTGATCGCTGGTGGCTGCTCCTGGGCGTGATTCCGGATGGAGCAGTCACCGCGGCTAGCGACCCTGTCAGCCGCAATCAAAGTGGTCTCGCTTTCGGGGGGGAAAGGAGGTCTATCGCCGTCTTCGTCGGAGCAGCCGGGCTTTCCGACGGCACTAGGAAGCTTTCGGTATCTGGCGGCGCGGAGAGCGGGACCGTCGCCTGGCGACGAAGCGGGAGCGCCGACTCGAAGAAGCCCGCGGTGTCTGCGTTATCCAGTTCGGGCAAAACACCAGGCGACATCGGCAGCGGTTCGCGAACCAGATGGAAGGTTTCTGGCCGGTCGGCTTACGATCCGCTGATGGCCAAGCAAGACCTTCCTCCCGAAGTCTCAGGCCTGCCTCTGGCCTACGGCGAGCTCGTTTCCATGTTGGACGCTGTTCAAGGGGAGTCGGTGATCGTCAGGCTGTCATCGCGCGAGGACGACGACCACTCCACGGCAGGCATTGCCAGCATCGTCGGCGAGCTCAAGCACAAGATGCCAGCGCGCTACGAGGGGCATGAATTCTCTATCGGAAGCCCATACGCGGAACTGTCTCCGGACTATTTGGCTGGCGGGATCCTGTTCATCCGCGAGGACACATTCGAGGGCGCGAAGCTCAGCACGTTCGATGGCAACGACTACTTCATCATTGGCATCACGACCCGTGCACTGAACATCATCGTCCAAGACGCCGATTCGACCGCCCCGTAAGCGACAAACCAGAAAGGGATCGTCGGCCGTAGCTGTGCGGATGAGAGGCTAGGTACGGGAGGCTTGTCGATCTGCCAAGGTCTCAACGATCGGGCGAGTGTTGTCCCAGCAAATTGATAGCCGGGGTCGCTCGATGCCGGCTCGTGTGCGAACGGGCGATCTAGGCTTGTCTGGTGCGCTCGGACCCCAATTCCCAGCCTGAGTCCAAGGATGGTCGTGGCTGGCGCATTGGAACCGATCACGAGGTCGCGTGGATCAATGAGGGCGTCTCGCGAGGACTATCGATCACGGCGAGTATCCCGCCGATCTTCGCGGCATACGCGACCCTGACCTTCCCGCTCGGCAACGACTCAAGCCGTGAGGTCCTGCGAAGCGCTGAAGATCGTTTCGACGACGCACTGCTGCGCGTGCTGGGCACTCAGGCAGATCCCCAGCCATGGTGGCTCGGGTTCCTTGACACCGGTGCCAGCGACGTCGTCTTTCCCAACGCCCCGCGCGTGTGCCTATGTGCCGGCTGGGGTTACGTCCTAGTTCAAGCCGGACCGGAACAAGCTCGGACGTGGCGCTCTGAGAGCCGCTGGTTCACCTCGCTGCCGGAGCTGATGTTCCCCGCAGACCGCAGCTGGCTGCTCTCAAGTCTCTGGGACGACGCGTGGGCCGGCTTCGGAGGCTCGGCTGATCTCGTCTGCGCCTTGCTCGACGAACCAGAACTACGCCCATTAACCCAAAGAACAGATCCCTCGATCGCCGACATGTGGCCCTCAGCGCTACCCGATTTCATGCACGAGCGCCTGAAGCGGTAGCTCACAGCTGCTTCACCGACTCGCGGCGTCTTACACGGGGGCTCTCGCGGCTAGGCGATCGTGCCTGCTTCGCCGCTTACGGGGTGCTGACTGGAGATGTCCGCTTTCAGCCCCGGTGCCAGCAAATGCAGCGACCCGAACGCAAGAGATGACTACAGCCCTAGGGAGGCCCGGTCCGGGTCAGACGCGTCGCCAGGCCAGTCCGTGACGGTGAGTAATGGCCACTCCTGCTTCCACCGCCGAGTCTTGGCCTCATACACGCTTTGGGGTGCAAGCACAGGATTGGGGCGGACAGGCCGGCTTAGTAGGTCCTCGTATCCGTGCGGTGCGTAGACCTCAACCTGACCGTCGCCGCCAGTCGGACAGCGAAGCAGCATGTGGTCGCGGCAAAGTGGTCGACGGCGTCTCGGGAACTTTCAAAGCGCTTGCCTGGAACGCCGAACTCCTCCTCGTACCAGAGGTGCACACGTGCCTCGTTACGGGCCTCAACGAGGATGTCGAGGTCAGCGAACAATGCCGCCGCGTGGCGATTGACGTTTGTCTCGCTCTCAGCAGAGAGATCCTTGGGGTCGAAATAGAACAGGTCGTAGTCCTGGATCCCAGCGTCAGCGGGGCGCTGGTCGAGCACGTTCCAGACGGTCTGGAACACAGCTCCGGCAGTAAGCCACCAGTCGGGCAGGTCAAGGTCCCCGGCACGCTCGAGGATCGTCTGATTATTCGCGTTGCTGAGAACCAGGTCCAGGAAACGCGTCCGAAGCTCAGCCACCCCTCCACTGTCCCACTGGCGGCGGTCAGACGCCCCACGGGTAGAGCAGCGCCGTCAATCTGTCGGACGCTCCTTCGCCACCGACGGAGCGCGGACTCGGGAGGGCGGCCAGGCCCGCCCTCAGGGGCCCTCAATCCGTCGGATGTAGTGATGCTCAGCCTTTCCCGATCGCGGGTGGGTACGAATCGAGCCGTCATGGTGCCATCCTGCCCTCTCATAGACGGCGATCGCGCGTTCGTTGTCCGCGTAAACCCAGAGCTCTAGACCACGCCCGGTTGCGCCCTGCGCGGCGCGGGCCAGTTCGTCGAGCAGTGCAGTCGCAACGCCTTGACCCCATGCGTCTGGCGAGACGCCCAGGTAGTACAGCTCAACGCTCTGCCGTGAGGAGATTGTCAGGGCAAACCCAAGTGCGTGACCGTCACGGTCGAGCGCTGAGACTAGGCTCGTTTCATCGGCTTCAGATAGAGCCTGCTCAATGACTGGCCGGGCAAGTGCGAGCGGACCGGGGTCAGAGTCGCCGTCTCGCGCCGCGGTTGCGTCCGCCCAGATGCTCGCGGCGCTGTCGATCGTCGCATCGGTCGCGCCCCAGATGAAACGCATCAGATGATTCTGACTCCTTTGCGTCTGCGTGTCTCCTTCGCCGCTGATCGGGTGGCCAGGCGTTCCCGCTGCTCTTGCCAGCGTCGATCCCAGAGCGGCCACTTGATCGGGCCTTACATCTAGCAGCTGAGCAGCTAGCCGAGGAGGGTCTCCCGCCAGATGGTCTGATGAGCTACGACGTAGTCGCTCGCGCTCAGCCAGTGAGCACCGTGTCCCTCTTCGAACATTCGCCCCCAAGGCTGGCGCCCTTCCCGATTCGCCGCTGCAAGCATCTCGAACATCCCCCTCGTGCGGTGTGCGAGCGCATTCGGCAGTGCGGATCGAAGTGTCTGATCAGCGCCATATCCATCGACAAATGCGCTGAGACGTACCGCAGCTTCGCGCACAGGCTCGCCGGCGTTCAGGTTCGCTATGGACTGCGCGGCATAGGCAAGATCCCAGAGACGACTGCTCGGCCCGAAGGCATCCCAATCGATGAACACCCACCTGTCACCCATGATCAGGTTCCAGGAGCCAAGGTCGTTGTGACAGAGCAGGTCGGCTTGAGCGGCCGGAATGCGGACATCGAACTTCCATGCCTCGGCGAGCCTCGGCCCGATTTCGGCACAGACGTCATGGATCGTTCGGACCATCACCCCCACCCGCCTGAGTTCGTCGACTCTGAGTGCTGGCAGGTCTATCGCTGGTGTGCCCTCAACGTATTCGAGTACTTGACGGCCTTGCTCATCTCGACCAAGCGGTCTGGGCACATCAATCCCGTTGGCGGAGAGCAGCACGAGGAGTTCCTGCACCACCGCCGAGGACTTGGTCCAGGGTTTCCGGACCGTGTCGCCGACACGAACAACACCTACAGTCGCGTTCCCGCCAAGCAGGGCTAACTCGTTCATGCTTGCGAGCACCTTACGCCGCCCTGTCCGAGACGTCGTCGGCGGCGGCGGCGGATTGGACCAGGCTTCCAGCGCCGAATGCAGATGGCCGGATTGCCGCTTGACCGGCTCCCAGGGCGGCTGACCGCTCTGAGGCTGGCGGCGGCGAAAGCGGCCATCGCGCCTGGCGTCTGAACCAGCGGCAAAGCAGCGGTCCGCCAGATTGTCGCGTCCCGTCGATCCCGCGCTATCGGGTCCGTGGGATAGCCCTCGCTGGGTTCAACCGGGTCACCCGGCCGGTCAAGGCGATCGTCACGTCGTCTTCTCACCAAGTCCACTACGAGCCCGTACGGCCCTATCAGCGACGAGCTTCCCGCGAAGGAACGCTGAGCTAAGACTCTTCAACGCGCCGTTCGACGATGTTCAAAGCTCAAGGCGCCGCCTCTGAGATGGTCCTCGCGCTGTGAGCCCGCGCTCAGGGTTGCGCGAGCGCCAACTCGAGCAGCCGCGCGGCAGCGAGCACAAGCGCGTCGTCACCGGCACAGACTCCCCCGATAGGCACGGCAGCGCGATCGCAGGCCATCCGAGCGCGTTGAACCCATGCGTCATCAGCGTCATCGACTCGCGGATCTTCTGGTCGGGCGTTTCGACGGCGGGCGCGAGGATTGGCAGGGTTGGGGTCAGCAGCAGGTCGACGCCGTCCAGCGCGTCGAGTGCCTGCTGTCGGTAGCGCTCGCGCGCCTCGCGCGAGGCACGGGCGTCGTCACATGAAACAGCCAGGCAGGACAGCACCTTCGCGCGGACATCCGGGCCGTACGCGTCGCCGTGTGCGGCGAACAGCTCGCGGTGGGTGTCGGCGACCTCGGACATGAACCCGGCCGCGGAAAACTCCGGGAACGGGAACTGCAGCGACCGGTGCCGCGGCAGACGAGTAGCGGCTCGCCGCACGCTCGCGCGCACGGTCTCATCGGCGTGCTCGGTCCACGTGACGCCAATCGTCACCTCAGCCAGATCCGCGAGATGACGCGGAGTCCACCCCGGAGCGAGCGACGCCATCGTGTCCGCACACCCCTGCGTCGAGCGCGCGATCGGTCCGGCGTGGTCAAAGCTCGGCGCCAGCGGAAAACAGCCTTCAAGCGACACGAGACCATGGGTCGGCTTGAAACCGACGACGCCACAGCACGCCGATGGGATCCGAATCGACCCTCCCGAGTCGCTCCCGAGCGCGACCTGCGCCAGCCCCGCGGCCACCGCGGCCGCCGATCCGCCGCTTGACCCGCCGGCCGTGCGCGAGCGATCCAGTGGGTTGAGCACCGTCCCGTAGTGGGCGTTCTGTGAGGTAATTCCGTAGGCGAACTCGCACAGATTCGTCTTGCCGACCACCCCGTAACCGCTCGCCTCAAGACGCGTCACCGCGTCGGCAGAGCGCACAGGCACGTTATCGGCGAAGATCCGCGACCCGTAGGTGGTCCTCAGGCCGGCGGTGTCGAACAGATCTTTGACCGCAAGCGCGATGCCCGGCGGACGCTCAGGGGGCGTCGCGAGGAAGACCGGGTGAGTGTCGACGTTCAAAACGCTGAACATACCGCCATCCGCTGAACTGCGTCCGCGTCAAGTAGCGAGGCGCCAGCCCGGAGCTTCGATGAGATCAAAGAGGGGATTTGCCTTGCTCTCACCGCATCTCGCCCCCGGCGCTTGGATCGCCTGAAACGCGCGAACGCTAGATCACCGGCCGGGACCCGGACGACGATCCGGCCTCCGAACGCCAGCGCGCTAGCCGGACATTGCTTCCGCTCGCCCTCGCGGCAGTCTCGACGAGGCTGCTGCTCTTGGCGCCATCCGACAGCATCGGATGAGAACCACGCCTGCACCGTAGGGAAACGGGCAGCGCATCACGCAGAGGGGCTGCCGGCCTGCTTCTCGCAAAAGCGAGACGACTGGATTGCCGCTTGACCGGTCGCCCGACGAGATGACTGCTTTCACCGAGCGGAGCTTAGAGCGGCCGCCAGCTACCAGGACTCGTCCAGCGGCGGAGGAGCCACGACAGGCGCCACTGAGCCGGCTTGGACTCGCGGGGTCACTGCGCGGTGCTTGAAGCGACGGTGTGAACGTCGAGCACGGCGGTCAGCCCGTCGAAGTCATCTGGGTTACAGGTGTAGAGCGGGAGGCCGACACCGACGGCCGTTGCTGCGATCAGTAGGTCGACGGCGTGTCGACCGCGTGTCTTGCGTCCGGCCGCGACGACCTCGGCGTACACGCGTCCATAGGCACGCGCTGCAGCTGCGTCGAACGGGATCGCGTCAAAGGTCGCTTCGACGAGCTGGAGACGCTGCTGGCGTCGGGCTCGCTCGGTTGGGTCCTGGGCTGCATGGGGGCCGGCGGCGAGCTCAGCCAGGGTGACTGCCGAGACAGCCATTTCTGCCGGAAGCTCGTCTGCTTCGATGTGATCGAGATCGATCACCACGGACGTGTCGATGATCCCGCGTGCGGGTCGGGGTTCAGGCACGCGGGGTCGGGTCTTGGGATACGAGGTCCTCCAGGTCTGCTCGGAACTGGTCGGCGTTGATCGGTGCCGCGCTGGCAAAGGCGGCGAGGACGGCTGCTCGATCGACGAAGCGTCGTCGTCGCAGTGGGGTCAGCTCGCCGACGCCGACACCGTTTCGGGTGACGATGAAGCTCTCTCCCGCGTCAAGGGCGCGCATGACTTCGCCGCTCTCGTTGCGCAGCTCTCGCTGAGTGATCTCCCGTGCCATCACCTCACCGTAGCACCGGTGCGACTGTACTCACAGGCACAAAAGATGCTCGAACTCACATGGCTGCTCCGCCGCTCCACCGGCGTTGGCTCCTGCTCCTGGGTGGCAGCCGGCCGAGGCGGTCACCGCGGCTAGCAACCCAGTCAGCGGCAACCGGGCCATGTTGATCGGAGCCGCTTCCATTCGCGGCCGCTACGGCTGTGGCTTGTTGTAGCTAGCGTTCAACCGGGGACAGGTCGCGTCTGTGGTGGGGGCTCAGAGGCCTGCAGTGACGCCTGGCCTGATCGGCAGCTCAAGAGGAGTGATGCAGTGAGTTTTGGCTATGGCAATTTGTCGACAGAGGTCTATGACCTGGACAAGCCGATTGGAACTTCCTTCGGGGATATCGAGTACTACACCCATCTGCTGACCGGCGTCCAGGGCCGGGTGCTGGAACCTGCAGTCGGGACCGGACGGGTCCTCTTTCCGCTCCTCCAAGCTGGATTTGATGTCGACGGGTACGACACCTCACCCGAAATGCTCGCGGTCTGTCGCGAGCGCTGCGCCGAGCGTAATCTCGACCCCTCGGTTCACAAGGCGAACATGACCAGCTTTGTCGCGCCTGTTGAGTACGCGGCTGTGATCATTCCGGGCGGCTCGATCGCCCTGTTGAACGGCCGAGCCGAGTTGGGCAGTGCATTCGCGTGCTTCCGGGAGTGTCTCGTGCCCTCCGGCCGGCTGGTCATGGACCTGGGGGCGCCGAAGCTGCTGACCGAGTCAGAGCCGATGCGGTCCTGGACCTCTGAGGCATGCGTGTGGACGTTGCAGACGATGCATGTTCAGTACGACTCGGCAGCGAATCAGACGATCCGGTGGCTGCGCTATGAGAAATGGGACGACGGTTCGCTGGTCGCGACCGAGCTCCAGGTGTTCCGCCTCCAGCATTGGAGCGTCGATGAGTTCACGGCACTGCTAACTGAGGCTGGCTTTGGTGATATCTCGGTGACGTCTGACTACGAACTGAACCGCTCACCGGAGCCCACGAGCGACATGTGGACGTTTCACGCCTCCCGGCGCTAACCGTCGACAGTCACGGAGCCTACTCGCCGCGCTACCTGCTGAGTAAGAGAACCAGCGTTCCCTTACCGGCCCGGTCTGATTCCTGTGCCGCAGCGTTGGTGGCTGCATCGCCGCTGAGCGGGCTGCGTCGTCAGGTCGCCGCGGATCGAACGCCGCCGTGCCAAGCGGGCATATCGCTTGCCGCCGTGTTGGCTGCAACGCCGGCACGATTGCCTCGGCAGAGGCCGACCCTTGTTGGCTGATAGAGACCAACCCGGACCCACCGGCACTGGATAGGCTCCTCGCATGGGCGAGGATCCGCGAGACCAGCTCTTCATGCTCAGCTGCTACGCGTTGACCGTCATCGCTGCCTGGATCTGGAACATCGCGGGCGGCAAGTCGCTCGTCGTCCCGATTCTTATGACCGGGGGCTGGCTTATCTGCTTCGCGCCCTGGTGGACCCGGGTCCGCCGAGGCCGGCGCTGAGAAGCCGACCGCTCGCGTGACCAGTGCGACCAAGCCGACCGAGCCGCGGCGATAGACCGGACAGATCTCCGCCGTGTCGATTCGTAGCGGCTGCCGGTCTTGAAGTCCTGGTGTCAGACGACTCCAGTTGTGATTGGGCGCACCAGAACTGCACACCCGGCTTCGGTCCGGGCGTAGCTAACTCACGCCCAGGACTTCCGGACCGTGCAGCGGTTCTACTCGTAGACACCGGCGTTCCGCTGACGCTGCGGGCGCCCGCTCACCACGCGAGCAGCAAGCGACCGCTTCTATCGAGCGCCAGGGTTGTCCCGGTTGAGCCCTCCGGGCGGCTCCTTCATTCCTCGATGGGCGACGAGCTGTCGCCGCTGATGGGGCATAGCCAAGGCGGCCCCTTTGCCGCTGGTCAGGCGGTCAGGCGTGGTGCCTGCTCTCGGCTAGCGAAGCCCTCAGAGCGACGGTGAGCCCACAGCATTAATCGACCGGCGAAGCGGATATCGGGCCCAGCAAATCGGAGCTAGCTGGACCGCCCTGGGAACTCTTGCCATCGGAGATGATGCGCAGCAAAGGATCGGCAGGTCTCCACTGCTTTGGCCGGCGTGTCGGTATGGGGATCTGGGTAGGTAATCAAGCGTTTTGAATGAGACCCAAGCAGCCGCATTTGCAGGCTATCTACCGTCTCCGGTGGTCGCTCGCTATCGCCCGTTTTACCCCTTGGGTGCCCTGATGAGGAAGGGGTCCCAGGTTCGAATCCTGGATCACCCATCCAGCCCGAACACCCAGAGTCAGCGAGATCGCTGACTCAGACTGGATACAGCGCACTCTGCACCGCTCGTCGGTCCAAGTGAGTTGAGCCGATCAACGCCGCCGGATGACGCGACGCGCAGTCGTCAGTAGAGGCTCATCCCCCAGGATCCGCTGCATCCGAGGCCGCGGTTGACGTCCTCGGCGAGCGAGCGCCCGTACCAGAGTCGAGGAGGCAGTCTTCTCGTTATCGTGGTCTGCATGCGAAATAGACAAGAGCGGGTTTTCGTCTTCCGTTTGCGGATGCTGCTCGTGGCGAGCGCAACGGTCGCCGCGGCGATGACCTTTGCCGCACTGGCGTCAGCTCACGCGAGACCGGGCGCGACAGCGCCTCCGAACTGTCCCTTCGGACAGATTTGTGGACTGAGGACCGGTCAAGCCGTGCCCGGCTGCAGCAGCGGTGACGTGTGCGTCTACAACGGTTCGACGTTCGCCTCCGGGGTTGAACTGCGCTACTACAACTACGACGACTACAACCTCGTCAGTCAGTACGGCCGCCACTTGATCGTCAACAACCAGCATTACGACAGCCACTTTCACGAAGCGGCCGAGGCCAGCCTCTGCACCGGATACAACGGCACCAAGCAGCTCTATGACTCAGTGAGCGAGGGCGACTACCAAGTCGAAAACCTCACCCCCGTCAATTCGATCGTCGTAAATGCAGATCCCTATCCGTTAAACGTTCCGAACTGCAACGAAGAGTAGGCGCGGTCAAAGCCTGGATCCTGATTGGCCATTCGCAGTCGCCGAGAGACCTAGTCGCTAGTAGCGATAGCCGGGCCGTCGGGCGCCACTGTCGGATCCACGCCTGGCCCGGGTACACCGGCTTGGGGATCCGCCAGCTGGTCTCTGGGTCGCCGGACAGGCGGAACGGACTGTCCACATGCGGTGTGGCCGGATCCGTGGCGCGCCAGGCAGATACCACCACAGCAGCGAGACTGCCGAAGACCGTCAGACCCAGCGCGATCCGTGACCGCGCCAGCGCCGCCGCTGTGATGCCCGTCAACACCAGAACCGATGCTGCGGTGATGATCAGCGCGGTGCCCGGCACAACGGTCCACGCATCACCAGCGCTGACTGACCGAATGAGGTCGCCGCCTTGGGTGGATATCACCAACCCGGACCCATACCAGCGTGCAAACAAAGTCAGGACCAATGCCACGGTCGCCAACGCGCACATTGTCCAGCAGATTTTCCACCGCAGTCCAGGTTGGCTCGTATCCAGACCCCCATCAGGGCCATGTTCACCAGCGTTCACAGAGGGCGTGCCAAGGCGGTCGCGACAGCGGCGGTGATCGAGTGCTGACCAGAACGCACAACCGGACTGAGACATCGCAGATCGAAGATGTGACCGGGACGGCACTGCCGTGAAGGTCGACGAATACCCGGTTGCCGAGCGGCCTTCGGAGACGGGCAGGGACCCGGTGGGTGACACCGGCAGCAGTCGCCCATCCGTGAAATCCGGCGGCGACGCGGACGACGGCTGAGACGGCGGTCTCTGTCTCGATGACCGTAGCCTCGGCGTAGGTCTCGATCGGAGCTGCTGAGCCGAGCCAGCGGACCACGACCGACTGTCCATCCGCCGCAAGTTCGATGGGTCCGAGGATCGGCTGTGTCTGCGTCGGCGCCGGAGGCTGACCGGCACCCCCCGCGGGGGCCTGCCAATGGTCGACTGTTGGGTCAAGAATCCAGATCGCTCCGACAGTTGCGGGGCCTTGAAGCCACCACGCAGGCAAGGTCATCGGGCCGCGGTCGGTGGAGAATGCATGCTCAGCGTTCCCGGCGTGTGTGATCTTGAGCGGCTGGCCTCCGGGGTCCCGGAGTCCTGTGACCGACTTCGGTTGCAGCTTTGCTCGGACGTCCTCTGGGACCTCGACCGCCCACTGGAGTCGACCTTGCACGAAGGCATCTTTAGCCGCGCCGGTGCGAAAGCCCTTTCTGACCAGGATCTCCGGCCCAGCAAGCACCAGAGGGCGAGGCAGCGCACGGACAGGAAAGGTGGCCCAGTGACGCACCGCCCGATGGGCTTGCTCAAGACGGCCGGAAAAGTCCGTGTCCACAGTAGACATCATCCGTCACTCCATCGGAAGCCGCGCGGGCTCACTGCTCCACGCCCGGAGTGCCGTGTCTGCCGGTGTCCGACCTCGTGCTTCCTCCGGCCGGCCCCCCGAGGCGGTCCTTTCCCAATTCGCCGATTGCGAGATGGCGGTGGTGCTCTGCCCGCAGCGCTCTACCTCAGCGCCGATGGGTCAGCGGCCCTCTGAGGACTGCACGTGACTCATGCCGCACCGACGGTATGAGACGCTGTCCTCATGCCGGAGGATGACGCTCCCCAGGAGACTCTCGGGCCGCTCTGTCCGAGGTGTCAGCGCCCGCTCCGCGAGACGCTGCGAGTCGCGATAGTCGAGGCGATGACCGAAGCCCGGTCACCGGGTCCCCGTGTCGATGTGACCTTCTGTGGGGCCTGTGGAACAGCTCTTTCCGCCGTGCCGCCGCCGCGGGAACCGGAGCCACCAGGTGTGCCAGATCCACAGGACCCGGAATCACTTCAGGGTCGCTTTCAGCTGCGCTGTCGCGAGCTGATCCAGGAGATTCAGGTTGTGGGTTTCATGCCGGGGGGCTGGATAGGACTGATCGCAAATCTCGGGGCGGTCGGAGCGGCTCGCCAGCTCCTATCGACGGGTCGCATCTTGCCCGTGACCCCGTGGCTTCTCAGCCAAGGTCGAGCGGATCTCACGATGGAGCGTGAGATAACCCGCCCTGAGTGGGCAGACCTGTTTGACGACGCCGAGCGGGCTCAGGCCGACGAGCGTCTCAAGCGAGCTGCCCAAAGGCAGTAACCGCGCCCTGATCAGCCCGACGATGGTCGTCGTTCGCCGCGGGGCGCCGGGTCTCCCGGGCTCGGGTGCTGGCGCACCGGTCAGCTGGGACGACGCAGTGGGATTTCATTCCGGTGCCATCGGTGGCGCCCGGCATACCTGATCATCGGGCGCGTGCTGATGACACGTCTGCCGTCTGTGACTCACGACGCAGTTCTGACGGTTGCTGGATCACGTCTTGGTCTGCGTCTCGAGCCCTCACACCCGGCCGCCCCAGCCGCTGCAGCGCCGCTAGCCAGCCCGTTGTCAGCAGCCACCCGCCGACCACGTCGCTGGGGTAGTGCACACCGAGCAGCACGCGTGAGAGTCCGATCATGATCAGCACCAGCGCTACCGACCCGAGAACGAGCTTCCGGAGCATGGGGCGAGTCCTCAGCGCCGGCACCCCCAGCGCGAGCAGCACCAAGGCACCGTAGAGCGCCGTCGACTCCATCGCATGGCCCGAGGGCCAGCTGGACCCGCTCGCCGATGTCAAATGGATGCCCGCCGGGCGGACCCGCCCGACGATCGCCTGGAGGATCTGGTGCATCACCACGATTCCCGGGCTCGCCAGCGTCAGAAACAGCGCCGCCTGCCATCGGCGCAGCATCAGCAGGGCCCCGGCGACGACGAGAAACACGACATCAAGCCAGCCTGGGGAACCCAAAAACGTGACGTCCCGTGCCAGAGTGACCAGGGCACCACCGCGAGCGACATGCAAGGCGTGGACGATCGCGGAGTCAAAGTGCGGGGCGACTGCAACGACGATCGCACCCACCGCCCAGCCGATTCCGAACAACGCCAGCCAGACCATCACCAGCGTGATCGCCCGTCTGGCCAGAGCGAAGTGCCGGTCGCTCGCCGTACAGAGATCGTCCCCGAGTGAGTCGGCATCCGGCGTCTCGGTAGAAGTCCGAAGAGCGCTCACGGTCGGTGACCTGGAGTTCGGGGATGAGGGCGGGCCAGTCTCCGGGGACATCATCGGGTCAGGTTAAGCGTGCCGAGTAAGCTCACGCCGCAGACCGCCGTTGAAGATCGACCTTCGGTTTGGTCTCATACATGGTCTGTGACCACCGGGCTCGGACCTGCGCGGGCGTCGGCTGGCCGGCGCGTGCGTCATGGGCCGCGAACCGGTGCTGCTCGAGACTGCGGGCTTCCCGGGCGACTGCATCAGCGCCGCTCTCGCCTTCGGGATGAGACGGGGGTCTCGGCGCTTCGCCCCGGGAGTAGTGTCCGGTGATGAACGAAATCGCGGACTCAGATCCCCTGATGACTCGCGCCGCGCGTCATCGCGAAGAGCAGCGCGCCGTTAGCGAGGGTGGGGGTGGTGTTTCCGAAGGCTTTGAACTCTCAGAGCAGGAACTCATCGACCACGCTTCGCACGGCGATCAACATACCCCGGCGCTCATCATGCGTGACGCGACCCGTGCCAACGAGGAGAGGCCGGGTTCGGTGTACGGCGAGGCCGACAGCGAGCATCACAGCGACTGACTTCGATCTCTGAGGGGCCGTCTTGGGCTCGCCCTCGAGGCTCGCTAGAAGGTGCCGCGGCCCTGGCGCCACCCGCCGCCCCGGACGAGTCCGGCAAGCTTCCAGGCCGCGCACGTATCTCCCGCCGCGCACGTCCTGTACCGGCTCGCCACGGACTCGGCGAAAGTCGCTCCGTTCACCAGTCGCTATGTGAGTCCTGGTTGAGTGCGCTGCCGATCGATCCGACGGCTCTACGCACCAAGCTGCTGGTCATGTCGCTTGAGGAGCGGGGGCAGGCCAGCGCGGCTTCACACACGGCCGTGAAGCATGCCGGTGATGCCTCCGCCGGGTTCCCGGCCAAGCCGAGTGACGCGGCCCTCGTAGTCGTTCGTCGATCAGTCGCCGAGGACGATCGTCCGGGGGAGTCGGGCCGACGGACCGGAGTGGTGGACGCCGAGCGCCGCCTCGGCGCGATTGATCTCAGAATCGGCGCGTCGCAGGGTCACGAGCCCGGCGTTCGCCTCGCGCTGATCGGCCGCTCGGGAGGCCTCCCGGAGATAGAGGCCGAGGAAGAGCATGTCGTCGCCGCGGCGTTGCGTGTTCGTGCCCGTGACCCAGTCGCGCTGCGCCGCACGCTGGGCGGCGCTGACATGCATGCGGCTGACGAGCACCGAGTAGTACTGGCTGGCGGTTTCGTCGGGCCCCAGCAGCGAGTACTGACTGGAGGGGAAGAGATGCTGAGGTACGCTCTCGGCGATCGCGGCAGCTCCCATCTGGACTGTCGCGGCGAGCGACAGCCTGGCGGTGACCGAGAGCGTCGGCGTGACGGCTGTGGTGGACGGGGGCTGAGTGGAGTCCCCCGTGTAGGGCTCGGCCGCCAGCCGGCGATGGGGGATGCCGAGCAGCGTGTCGGCCTGGCCGATGTAGTAGTTGCTCAGCCGGTAGTCCGAGAGGGCCTGGGTGATGAGGCGCCGGCTTTTGGCCAGGTGGTGATAGACGAAGTCGTAGGACCCAACGGCCACGCGATCGTCCCCGCGAATCTGAAGATCGAGGCCCAGGAGCCACTCGAGCTTTTCCGGCAGCTGCGCTGGGCTTGCGGGCACGTGGCTGACGTAGTACGCGGACGTACTCGTCGACGCGGCAGCCCCTCCGAGCGGACCGTCCGGGATCGCCCGGTCCGGACCCCCGCGCCACATGTAGCTCAGGGTGCTTCCCAAGCTTTCGATCTTCGCCACCAGCGCCGTCTTGGCCTTGACGGGGTTGGCGTGGGGAGAGACGGCCCCGGCGAGCGCCGGGGCGCCGGCGCCCAGGGCGAGCGCACAAGATGTGATGAGGGCGAGGCGGCAAATCAAACGGGGCATCCAGAACTCCATGAGCGATCTGTTGGGGGTCGAGGAACCCACCGTGACCCGAGCACGCTCGAGAATCAGGGGTTCCACCAACGTTATGTCGTCACCCGGGCGATCGTTGCAGTGGCCGCAGCGACGCCGGACCCGAGCCGGCGGACGAGACGACCGGCGCTTGAACGAGCGGCGCATCGACTGACGGGCAGGCGCATACAGCGGCGACGTCACGCAGTCTGATGAACATCGCTAAGCCGAGGGTGAGTTGTTCAGCTGAGCCGGTGACCCAGTCCGCCAGGTCGATAGCGGCGAGCCTGTGTGACACTTTGCGTCGGCGGTCTGGCCTGGGCCGGGAGGGAGTGATGGACGAGGGAGAAGTCGCTCGCGGGTTCGAGCGGGCGACCGACATGACGGTGGATGAGTGGGAGCGTCAGGAGGACGCGGCCAGCCAGAAGCGACGCCGGCGGCCCGGAAAACGGCATGGCGTGCTGCTGTTCCTGGCGGTTGTCGCGATCGTGCTCGCCGTTCTATTGGTCTTCGATCATCGAACTCAGCCGTGTCGTGTTCAGGACGTCATTGTGGGACCCCAGTCGGCGAGCTATGAACGGTGTGCCCCGGCTGGTGAGCATGGCGGCGTCTTCTACGGGACTCCGGGCAACTGAACGACTGTGACTGGGTAGGGGTCGAGAGATCTGGTGTGAAGCGGAGACTGCTGAGGAGGCGGAGGTTCAGCCGTGGGTTGTCCGGCCAGACGTAGCCTCCTGCGCAGTCCCGGGTGAGCTGCGTGCGAACATCGCGGCCAATGCGTGACAGACAGCTGATTCCCCGGCGAACTTCGGAGTCCCGGGCGACGACAGATCGGGTTCAGGTGGTGATGGATCTGACCTCCCGTCTGAATGGGCTGCGCCACAGTGACGTTGACGCGCGAGCGGCGCTCCTCGGCCAGATCTTCGGCCGGCCCATGCCAGAGACCCTCACGCTCTATCCACCCTTCTACTGCGACTACGGCCTCAACCTCGAGTTCGGCGAACGGGTCTTCGTGAATCAGAATTGCGCCTTCTACGACCTCGGTGGCATCACGATCGGGGACCGGACCATGATTGGGCCTGGTGTCACGCTCAGCACGGCCGGCCACCCGGTGGAGCCCCACGCGAGGTTCGATGGAATCACGACGGCTCCGATCGTCATCGAATCCAACGTCTGGATTGGCGCGAACGCCACGATCACTCCCGGCGTGCGGGTCGGCTCGGGATCAGTCGTCGCCGCAGGTGCTGTGATCGCCAAGGACGTGCCGCCGAACTGCATGGTGAGCGGTGCCGGCTACGTGACGCGTCGCGAGCTCAGCCGAGTCGACCTCCCCTCGCCTGTTGCCGATGCGTAGGTAGCTCAGCAGTCTGGGCGAGCGTGCGTCCGGCTGCGCGTTTGGCCGATCCCGTCAACGCCGGAACCCGCCCTCGGCGTTGATCGTCTGTCCCGTCATCCAGCCGGCTGCGTCCGACAGCAGCCAGCTGACAATCGGAGCTATGTCACTGGGACGGCCGATGCGTCCGGCGGGAAACGCGGGGATGAGCGATTGACGCAACGCGTCCGTGATCCAGCCCGTGTCATTCGGCCCGGGGTTGACCGCGTTCACGGTGATCCAGCATGAAGCGAGAGTGTCCGCGAGTGAGGCGGTCATCTGCTGAATTGCGCCTTTGCTGACCGCGTAGGCAAGCTCATCGCCCATCGGTCCCAGATGCTGGCCTGAGGTGAACAAGACCACCGCCCCACGCCTGGCGCTGTCGTGCTGGTCCGCGAACGCCTTCACCAGAAGAACCGCGGCGCGAGCGTTGACTGCCCAAGCCTGGTCGAGATCCTCGACCGTGACAGCGAACAGATCCCCGCTGAGCGACGTGGCGTGGTTAACGACGAGCGCGTCGACGTGTCCATAGGCACGAACCGCCCGGTCGATGACGACCCCAGCCGCGTGTGATTCAGACAGATCGACGTTGAGGTATTCAAGCCGCTCGCCCACACCACCGAGCTCGTCGATCATGGCGGCGATCTCGTCGTGATTGGTCGAGTCGCCTGCGCTGTCCGCGGCACTCCAGCCCTGGGCGTATACACCCCAACCCTCATGAAGCAATTGCCGGGCGATGGCGAACCCGATGCCCGCGCGATGGCTCACCCCGGTGACGACGGCCACGTCCTGAGTCGGGAGCTTCACCCCCTCATTGTGGAGGTTCGGCTGAGCCAAAGTCGCGTCAGGCGACGCGCAGATTCGGCCGTCCTCGCATCGCTTCGACAGCGATCCCGAGGATGTCGCCACCACCGCTGGAGATCAGGGAGACCACCTCACCATTACCAGCAGCGGCACACCGATGACCGTGCGCCAAGTGCAAACCGCGCTCGAAATTCTGATCCTGGGCGGTAGCCTAGGCCGCGCGAGATGAGAACGCTCAACCGCCATGCTCGGCTATGCCTGATTGTGCTCGGCCTCTTGTCCCCGCTCCTCCTCGCGGCGGCTCCGGCCCACGCCATCGTGATGCAGGCCGATCCGCAGACGTCATGCCAGGCCGACGGCGTCAATCCCGAGCCGTTCCTCCAGGCCCACGAGGCGACGGTACTGCGGATCGTCGTGCCGAACTACTCCAGCCCAAACGCGCTGCTCTGCGTTGAGCGCGCGCACGCGGAGGGCTACCACGTCTACCTCTCGCTCCAATATGACAACGCATGGAGCCCGGCTCAGGTCGCGTTCTACTTCGCCCGGACGCTGCCGCAGTACGCCCCCTACGCGTGGGCCGTGGCGGTCGGCAACGAGCAGGACATCTTCAGCAAGCAACTCCTCGCCCAGGGCGTGCCGCGCACGGCGCAGGTGTGCACCGGAGCCGGAGTCCAGCGCCGGTGTGAGCGCGACGCCGGCGCGTACTACCGGAAGGTGTGGAACGCGGTTGAGCCAGTCATCGCGCGCGTCGCTCCGAAGGCTCTCCGGGTGTACGGGGAGACCTCGCCCTGGGGACTCGCCTTCCTGAAGGACAGCTTCGCGTCGGGACGACCCCACGGCGCGCAGGTCGTCGCCTTTCACTGCTACGACACGAAGTGGGGCGGCCTGCGGGCCGTACCGCGGGTCGCAGCCTGGGCCGGCACCCACGGCCTTCCGTTGTGGTGCTCGGAGATGAGCGACGCCGTTCACCCCCTCGCGTGGGGGAGAGGCGATACGCCCTGGCAGTGGCAGACGCTGCTGGCCCAGACCGAGCGGCGTTCTCCGGATCTGAAGATGATCTCCTACTACGAGTGGCCGCTCATCGGAGCCCTATAGCCATCGTCGGGGCTGGGCAGAGCACACCCTGGAGACGGAGGAAGATTCGCGCATGAACGTCCGTTCCGTCCTTGACCGTCGGCGCTTCCTCCAGGCCTCCGGCGCAGCCATGGCCGCACTCGGCGGGGGCCTTGCCACGGCACGGAGCGCGGGGGCGCGGACCACCCGTGCGGCTGTCGGCTCGACGACGACCCGCGCGGGTATGACGACCACACCGATCCGCCCGCCCGCGGTGCCGCTGATCGTGCGCTCGCCATACCTGAGCACCTGGCAGACCTCGACGGTGTCCGCCGGCACTTGGCCGACGTTCTGGAACGGTGACACCACCGGGCTGGCCGGCATCGCTCGGATCGACGGCACCGCGTTTGTCTTCGCCGGCGAGCCGAGCATCGACGCCGCTGCGCTCGAGCAGACCTCCCTGACGCTCACCGCCACCCGGTCGGTGTTCACGCTGCAGGGCGGCGGCGTGCAGATCACGCTCGAGTACCTGTCTCCGATCGAACCTGGTGATCTGGAGCGCCAGTCGATTCCGATGGCGTGGGTGCTCGTCAGTGCCCAGAGTGTCGACGGGGTGTCCCACGACGTCTCCCTGTACCTCGACGTCACCGGCGAGTGGCTGTCGGGGGATCCGACCCAGGAGTTCGTCTGGGCACCCGTTGCGGTTCCCTCCCCCAGCGGCACGGTTCAGGCGTGGGCGCTGCAACTGGCCGTGCAGCAGACCCTCACCGAGGTCAAAGACCGGGCGCAGTGGGGCACGGTCGTCCTGGCGACCCCACAGCTCCCCGGTCTCACGTATCAGTCGGGGCCCTCGGAGACCGTCCGGGCGCAATTCGTCGAGCAGGGGGTGCTGCTCGACACAGACGACCCGGCCTACACGTCGATCGGCGGCGACGGGTATCCGTCCTTCGGCTTCGCGTGCGATCTCGGTGAGGTCGGCATCCGGCCTCAGACCCGACAGTTCTCGCTCGGCCACGTTCGCACCCCGGTGGTCAGCTACCTGGGCAGGCCCCTGCCCCCGCTGTGGACCGAGTACTTCTCCGACTGGCAGGAGATGCTCGCTTTCTTCCACGCCGACCTCACCGGCGCCCGGGAGCGAGCGAGCCGCCTCGATGCCAAGGTGTCCGCCGACGCCAAGCAGGCCGGTGGCGCCGATTACGAGGCCCTGTGCGTGCTCGCGCTGCGCCAGGCCTACGCGGGCACCGAGCTCGCGCTGGGTCCCGACAAGCTTCCGTGGGCCTTCCTGAAGGAGATCTCCTCCAACGGTGACACCTCGACCGTGGACGTCATCTTCCCCGCAGCACCGGTATGGATCTACCTGGATCCTCAGTACCTCTCGCTGCTCCTCAGGCCCGTCTTCGCCTATGCGGCGAGCAGCCAGTGGACCGCCCAGTTCGCGCCGCACGACCTCGGTATCTATCCGACGGCCTCTGGTTGGGAACACGTTCTCGCCGAGACGATGCCGGTCGAGGAGTCGGGCAACATGCTGATCATGGCTGCCGCCTATACGCGGGCGGCTCCGGGCACGACCGCTCTCGTCTACCTTCAGGCCAACTACCGATCCCTGAAACGGTGGGCGGACTACCTGGTCGACACCCTGCCGAACGTCGGCCTGCAGAATCAGACCGACGACTTCGCCGGCAGGATCGCCCACAGCGTGAACCTGGCGCTCAAGGGGATCGTCGGGGTTGCGGCGATGGGTCAGATCGCCGAGGCGTGCGGTGAGAGCGCGGAGGCGGTCCACTACCGCGCCAAGGCCCGGGCGTACATCGCCTACTGGCTGAAGCACGCCCAAGCGCCCGGAAACCGCCACCTCGGGCTCACCTATCGCCGCGACGGCGCTTGGGGAAACACCTACAACGCGTACCCTGACGCCCTGCTCGGCACCGGCCTCGTCCCGGAATCGATCGCGGCCGAGCAGGCCGCGTTCTACCGCACCAAGATGAACCGGTTGGGGCTGCCGCTGCAGACTCCGCATCGCTACGGCAAGACCGACTGGCAGATGTGGCTGGCCGCTTGGCTGCACCGCTACCCGGTCAGTCAGGAGCTGATCGAGCGCGTCTACCGTTATGCCAACACGGTCGAGACCCGGGTTCCGTTCTGCGATCTGTACGACACGCAGACCGGCGCGAAGATATTCGGCTCCCAGGGCTTCGAGGCCCGGCCGGTGCAGGGCGGGATCTTCGCGCTGCTTGCGCTGCACGCGCTCGAGGGACGGCTCGCCTGAGCTGGCCTGGACCTGATGCGAGCGCCTCGGCCCGCAGCGGCGGCATGGCAAACTCTGGAGCTTGGCCAAGCTGTGCATCACCCACTACACGGACCCCGGCTGTCCCTGGGCGTTCAGTGCCGAACCGTTTCGCCGCAAGCTGTCCTGGACCTTCGGAGAGCAGCTCAACTGGGATCACCGGATGGTCGTGCTGGCTGACAGTCCAGCGAGTTACGAGAACTCCGGCTTCAACGTCGAGAGGCAGTCGGCTGCGTTCTCCAGGATCGCCTCGGATCACGGCATGCCGATCGATGACCGTCGCCGCCCCCGGATGGCCGGAACCGCCGTCGCCTGCCGCGCGGTCGTCGCGACCCGCCTGCATGCGCCGGATCAGGCTCCGGGACTGCTGCGCGCTCTCCGGGTGCGTCACTTCAGCGGGGAGTTGCTCGACGACGACGCCACGATCGACGGTGCCGCGACCGATGTCGGCGTCATACCTGAGAAGCTGCATGCGTGGATGAGCGAGTCCGCGACCGCGACCGAGCTTGATCGGGACGCGCAAGGGGCACGGCGGCCGACGCCCGAGGCACTGGCCATGGACGCGCGTCTCGCAGGTTGGGAGGGCGGGCGTCGCTACACCTGCCCGTCATACGAGATCACGCGGGTTGCGGATGGCGTGACCTTGACCGCACCGGGCTTTCAGCCCTATGCGGTCTACTGGGCGCTGGTGGCGAACCTGATCCCCGAGGCCGAGCAGCGCGCAGTACCTGACCGGGTCGAGACGGTGCTCGATTGGGCGGGTGAGCCACTCGCCACCCAGGAGATCGCCGTCATCTGCGAGATCGATCCGGCGCAGGCTCGCCAGCGGCTTTCCCGCGTGGCGGTTGAGCGTCCGGTCGGCCAGGACGGCTTCTGGTCGCTTCCCTAGGCGCCGCCCATGCTGCGCGGCGCGCGGTGCGTGTCATGCGGTACCGCAGGGTGCACGACGATCAGGCGGCCGGAGTTGCGATGACCACGATCTCGCTGCGCGACGGCTCAAATGGAGTCCTCTGCCAGTCGCCGTAGCGGGCGGTCACCCGGAGGCCAGCCTCGCCCAGGAGAGCCTCGATTTCGCTGGCGTCACGAAAGCGGATCGTGTCGAGAGCGCGTCGAGCTGGAGTGGCTCCGATCTGCAGATGGGTCGCGTACGTGACCCGTGGCCCGTCGACTGCGGTCACCTCCCAGTGCACCGTGAGGTCGCCCAGGGGGGTGCCGGGGTACGTCTCGGCGCTGAGGGCCGGAGTCCAACGGCTCCATTCGCGAACCGCAGGGTTCCGGCTCGAGAAGACGAGTCGGCCGCCGGGGACCAGGTGTTCGCAGATACGACGCAGCACGGTGCGTGCTTCATCGTCATCGAGAAAGACCTGGAAGACATGGCCGGCCATGACGGCGAGGTCAACCGGCTCTGGCACGGTGAGCGTCGCCGCGTCCGAGCAGACCCATGTGACCGCGTCGGCGCCAGGGCGGCCTCTGGCTCGATCCAGCATCAGCGCCGACGGCTCCAGGCCAACCACGTGATGCCCCATCTGCGAGAAGCCGATGGCGATCCGGCCAGTGCCACAGCCGATGTCAAGCACCCGGAGCGGCGCGGTGCTGGGCAGGCTCAGCAAGAACTCCGCCTCATCACCGAGGGGGTTCACGAGGTCGTAGGCGGCGACAAGATCGACATCCGCATAGAGCCCTGGAGCCATCGCAGCAAGTATCGCCTCACGCGCTGCCCGGAGGTGGCTGGCCCACGGTGCTGGGCGACGACATTCACAAAATCTTGATGCCGCTGGCTGGGTTCTGCACGAGGGGCGAACATCATCGGACCGAGACTGAAAGCATCATCTGTTGCTCCTGTTGGAGGTCTCCATGCTCTCGTTTCCCCACTTCGCGATGCCGTCGGTCCATCCCGGCCACTCCGACCATTCCCCGTACGTCGGATCAGATCGTCTGAGCGCGGTCAGCCCTCACGGCCGCGACCAGGTCCGCGTGGCGGTCGGTGGTCGCGTGATCGAACGTGAGCTGGGCGATCACTCACTGGTCGAGGAGGCGTTGCCGGAGGCAATCGACTTCTGAGTGTCGTTGCGGGCTGCTCTGACCGGGCGAAGTACGCTTGCGGCGTGGCTGTCGGTGCGCACAGGCGTCGGCTCGGGTGACCGCTCCGCCCGAGCGCTGCACCGACGTGGTGATCATCGGTGCCGGTGCCGCCGGCCTGATGTGTGCCCTGACCGCAGCCGCACGCGGCCGTACGGTGCTGCTCATCGACCACGCCAACAAGGCCGGAAAGAAGATCCTGATGTCCGGCGGTGGTCGTTGCAACTTCACCAACCTGTACACGGACCCGGCCAACTTCTCCTCCGAGAATCCGCACTTCTGCAAGTCGGCCCTGGCCCGCTACGGCCCATGGGACTTCGTCGCCATGGTCAGCCGTCACGGTGTGCCCTACCACGAGAAGAAGCTGGGCCAGCTGTTCTGTGACAACCGCTCCCGGGACGTGCGCGACATGCTGGTGGAGGAATGTCTCGTGGCCGGGGTCGATCTGCGCCTGGAGACCTCGGTGCACGCGATCGAGAGGACCCACGCCGGGTACCGGTTGAGCACCGACATCGGCGTGGTCGCGGCGTCGTCCCTGGTGGTCGCGACCGGCGGTCTGTCGATCCCGACGCTGGGCGCCACCGGGTTCGGCTATGAGATCGCGCGTCAGTTCGGCCACGCGGTGCTGGGCACGCGCGCCGGTCTGGTGCCGCTGATCATCACCGATCAACTCAGGCTGCTCTGCCAAGAGCTGTCCGGGACGTCGGTGGCCTGTGTGGTCAGCGCCAACGGCCAGAGCTTCCGCGAGAACCTGTTGTTCACCCACCGTGGACTCAGCGGCCCGGCGATCCTGCAGATCTCCTCCTTCTGGCAGCTGGGGGACGCGGTGGAGATCGACCTGCTGCCCGACTACGACGCGCGGGTATGGCTCGAGCACCAGCAGGCGGCGCGTCCCGAGACTGAGCTCAAGACGGTGCTGGCCGAGGTCTTCACCCGGAAGATGGCGACCCTCTTGGCCGACCAGTGGTTCGCTTCCCAGCCTTTGAAGCGGTACACCGCGACCGAGCTCGGCGATGTGGCCGACCAGCTCACCCACTGGCAGGTGGTGCCGGCCGGCACCGAGGGCTACCGCACCGCAGAGGTGACCGTCGGGGGGGTGGATACGCGTGAGGTGTCCTCCAAGACCATGGAGTCGCGCCGGAGCCCGGGGCTGTACTTCATCGGCGAGGTGCTGGACGTGACCGGGCACCTGGGCGGGTTCAACTTCCAGTGGGCGTGGGCGTCGGGCTATGCGGCGGCGCAGTACGTGTAGACGTGCCCGGTTGCGCCAACCCCGACCCTCGCCCATCGCCGGCTTGATCGACCCTGACGGGTTGCTGGCAGAATCCTCGCCGGAGCGAACGGTGAGTCCACGGCCAGACCACGCAGGCCTCCCACCGGGGGCGGTGGATGTCTATGAGACCGTGATGTATGGCTCTGACGTCGGTGCGCTGGTCACGTTCTACGCCGACGTCGTTGGTCTGAGCCTGATCGAGGTTGACCCCCAGCTGATGGCCGTACTCCGCCTCGGCGGTGGTGGGGTGCTCCTCATCTTCGATCCCGTCGCCGCCGCGGCACCCGACCGCTTCGTGCCCTCCCACGGCGCCGCCGGTGCCGGTCATGTCGCGTTCCGCGTGGCCGATCTCGATGCATGGCGCCGCCATCTCAGCGGGCACGGAGTCGAGATCGAGCGCGAGATCGACTGGGGTCGTGAACGCGCCTCGCTCTATGTCCGCGACCCGGCGGGAAATTCGGTCGAGTTCACCCGAGGGGAATTGTGGGGGTAGCGGGTCAGTGCGCGGCCCAGATCCCTCCGTCGACGGGGATGATCGCCCCCGTGGTGTAGGCGCCGGCGCGACTGGCCAGGTACACGGCGGTTCCAGCGATGTCGTCGGGCCGGCCGATGCGGCCCAGCGGTGAGGTGGCGGCGATCATCTCGCCGAAGTGCTCGAGGGTGGCGGCCATCATCTTGGACTCGAACGGACCCGGGGCGATCGCGTTGACGGTGATGTGGCGCGGTCCGAGCTGGCGGGCGAGTACCCGGGTCAGCTGATGGACGCCGGCCTTGCTGGCGGAATAGGAGTAGGTCTCGAGCTCGGGAACGCGCAGGCCGTCGATCGACCCGATGTTGATCACCCGTGCGGGATCGTCGGCGCTCGCGGCCGCCTCCAGCAGCGCCAGGCAGGCGCGGGTGAGGAAGAACGGGGCCTTGAGATTGAGCGCCAGCACCTTGTCCCACGCGGCATCCGGGAACGCATCCAGCGGGGCGCCCCAGGTGGCGCCCGCGTTGTTGATGAGGATGTGCACCGCCGCCTCGCGCTCCCCGAGCGCCGCGGCGAGCCCGAGGCAGCCAGCCTCAGTCGAGACGTCGGCGGGGATCGAGACCACCTCACCGTGGTCAGACAGCTCGGCCACTGCGGCCTCCCCGGCGGCGGGCTTGCGTGAACTGACGTACACCCGCGCGCCCGCTTGGAGCAGGCCTCGAGCGATCATCAGGCCGATGCCCTGGGTGCCGCCGGTGACCACGGCCACGCGGCCGTCGAGGTTGAACAGATCCATGACGTTGACTCCTCTCGGGCTGGCGGTGCGCGTCGGCGGGTGGGAGGCGCGACCGGCGCGGTGGGTGATGGCGGCTCACAAGGTACGCCACGGCGGGACCCTCAGCGCCGCCAGGGCCACCAGCTGCGTCGCGGGAACGCCTGGGCTCGCCACTCTGCCCGGGTCAACAGCTGCCCGGCCCGGCGGGCCGACAGGACACAGGCGGTGTGGGCATGGCGGCGGCGGTCGTGATCGCCCTCGGGGAACAGCAGCATGTGCTCGCTCATCGCCGGCAGCCGGCGCCCGCACAGCGGGCAGGTGTAGGTGGCCGGCTTGGTGCTCTGGGCGCGGCGGGCCTCCCACCACAGCGGTGCCGGCGCCATCAGGGCACCCATCCGTAGAGCACGGTCTCCTCCGCGTGCATGGTGAAATGCCCGAGCGCGAAGCGGTAGCCGAGACCGAGCTGCGCCACCGCCCAGGGCAGCTGCCAGAGATGGTCGATGTCGTGGTAGGCGGCCAGAGCCAGCTTGGGACGCCACCGCTCCAGGGTGCCCGGCGCGCCGCGCAGCGCTGCGGGCTCGGCCCCCTCGATGTCCAGCTTGAGGAAGTCGACCCGTGCCAGCTCGGCCTCGGCGACCAGCTCGTCGAGCCCGAC
>CAZZVR010000007.1:0-41814 GCA_964657595.1 Burkholderia sp. PAMC 26561
AGCGCCGCGGGTCCGGCGCCGGCCGCCTCATCCGGCGCACGCTGCTGGCGATCCTCGCCCTGGTGGTGATCGCGGCGATCGTCTCGGTGGTGGCCGTCGAACTGGCCGACAAGGCCAACCGGGTGGTGGTCCACTACCAGCAGGTGATCGGCAACGACGCCCAGAGCGCGATCGATCAGGTCAAGACGATCATCTCCAAGTACACGACGACGGGCAAATAGGGTCGGCCCCGTCCCGGTGGGTCAGACCGCGCCGGGCGCGGCGCCGGCGAGCAGCCGCGCCGACACCTCGGTCAGGCGCCCCGCGTCGATCGCGTCGCGCAGGTCGGCCATCAGCCGGGCCATGTAGCTGAGGTTGTGCAGGGTGAGCAGGCGGGGGCCGGTGCTCTCCCCGGCCTTGGCGCAGTAGTGGAGGTAGCCGCGGGTGAAGCCATGCGAGCAGGTGGGGCAGGGGCAGTCGGCCATGATCGGCTCCTGCGAGCCGCGCCAGCGTGCCTTGGCCAGGTCCAGCCGCCAGCGGGCGTCCGGGTCGGGGACGATGGCCACCCCGTGCCGGGCCAGCCGGGTCGGCATCGCGCAGTCGAAGGTGTCGATGCCCATTCCCACCCCGACGATCAGGTCGTCGATGTCACCGATCCCGAGCAGGTGCCGGGGACGTGCGTAGGCCACGCGGTCCAGTTCGGCGGTGCTCCAGCCCACGACCTCATGCATCTGGGCCTTGTCCTGACCCAGGGAGCCGCCGATGGCCACGCCGCCGGCGCGTGAGCCGGCGATCACCTCAGCCGACTCGCGGCGGAGGTCCGGCTCGACCCCGCCCTGGACGATGCCGTAGACCATCTGGCCCTCCGGACCGCTCTCGGCGTGCCAGTCGAGGCACCGCTCGAGCCAGCGGTGGGTCCGTTCGGTGGAGGCGGCGGTGTAGTCCCGCGTGACGTGAAAGGGGGTGCACTCGTCGAACACCAGGGCGATGTCTGAGTTCAACGCTCCCTGCATGGCCATGGACGTCTCCGGGCTCATGAACTGCGCCGAGCCGTCCAGGTAGGAGCGGAAGGCGACGCCCGCCTCCTCGATCGAGAGAATCGCGCCCGAGGAGCTCAGTCCGGCGCGTCCGCCACCGCCCGGGCCCGACCGCGCGCGGCCCTTGATCTCGTCGGCCACCGAGCCGTGACCCATGGAGAAGACCTGAAAGCCCCCGGAGTCGGTGATGATCGGGCCGGGCCAGCGCATGAACTCGCCCAGCCCGCCGTAGCTCTGCATCAACTCGGGCCCGGGGGAGAGGAACAGGTGGAAGGTGTTGCCCAGCACCATCTCGATGCCGAGCCCGGCAACGTCCCGCGGTTCCAGCAACTTGACCGAACCGCGCGTGGCGAGGGGGACGAACGCCGGGGTGGACACCTCGCCGTGTGTGAGGTGCAGGGTTCCGCGGCGGGCCTGGGAGTCGGTGGCGCGGGTGTGGATCTCGAACCGGGGGCGGGCCGTCACGCCGCCGAGTGTGGCGGATGATCCGGGTGGTCCGGCGCCCGCTGTCTAGTTGCAGACCGGGCAGCGACCGTCGGCGCACCGGCAGACGGGCACGGTCGCGACGACCTTCACGGGTCCCCACATGCGCAGCCATCCTCGCGCCACGGGCTCTGAGCGGTCGGCGGAACCGCCGGGCCAGCAACCCGCGACGAGTCGCTCTGCGAGCTGCACCGACTCGAGGTCAGGGCGGACGGCCGCCCGGATGTGGAGCTCGAGGTCCGCGATGCGTCGGTCGTCGTACACGCCAGTGAGTACGCCGGGGACGTCAAGGCGTGACAACCTCTGTGAGAGATCTCCCAGAGCGCCGGGGAGGGGGGCGGGTCTACCAGGCCTGGGCGTCGCCGCAGTGCGGGCAGGCGACGGAGGTGAGCACAGCGGCCTGGAACACGAAGCCGCACTGGCAGCTGTAGGTGGTGTGATCGAACTCAGCCTCCACGCCGCGGCGGCCACGGGAGCGTCCGGTGATCCGGGTGACCTTCACGTCCGGGAACTCCGGCGGCGGTGGCGCGCCCTCGACGGGCGGCTGGCTGTGGGCGCGGAACGGACCGCGGCGCAGCCTCGAGGTGCTGGAGCTTCGTGATGGCACTCAGATCAATCAACGCCGGAGCCCGCGTTTGGTTTCTCGCCACACGGGATTTGTCGGTCCACTAACCCGACGCTAACGCCGCCATTGAGGGTCGGTTACGAAACCCCGGTGCGGGACGGTTCTGTCCTCGTCTCTGCGACAATCACTCATTGCATGGATCCGAGTCGTAAGCGCGCCGTTCGTCTGACCGTCGCCCTCACCGCAGCACTGATGTTGGCCACCGCCCTCGTGTACGTCAGTTTCAACAGCGGCCGTGACGAGGTGACCGCAGCCCAGCTGCTGCAGAAGGCCAAGCCGGGTGGCCAATACATCCTCGCCGGAACCGTCGAGAACGGCACCGTACAGCGCACCGGTTCGGTACTGAAGTTCCGGGTTCTGGCCCCGAACCAGCGCACGTCGGTGCCGGTGACGTACTCCGGCGTGGTGCCCGATCCCTTCGCCCAGGGGCGTGCCGTGATGGTCAACGTGACTGACCAGAACGGGCGGTTCGTCGGTCAGCAGAACACGCTGACCACGAAGTGCCCATCCAAGTACCAGGCCGCGTCCGGCGCGGCCGTCGACTGATCCTCGAGGCGCCTCGATGGCCTCCCTCGGTCACGCGATCCTGATCATCGCCTTCGCGCTCTGCCTCTATGGCGCCGGGGCGTCGATCTACGGCGTGCGCACCGGCCGCAACGACTGGGTCGTATCCGGACGCCGGGCGGTCTACACCCTGGCGGTGCTCTGCCTGGTCGCCTTCGCGCTGGTGGAGGACGCCTTCATCACCAACAACTTCCACTTCCGGATCGTCTCGGGCTCCTCGGCCTCGACGATCCCGCTGTTCTATCGCGTCGCCGCGCCATGGTCGAGCCAGCAGGGCTCGCTGCTGCTGTGGGTGACCCTGCTGTCGCTGTGGTCCAGCGTGGTGCTCTACCTGACCCGGCGGCACCTGCGGGAGATCGCGCCGTACGCCACTGCGGTGCTGCTGGGTTTCGGTGCCTTCTTCGACGGCCTGGCGGTCTTCTACTCCAACCCGTTCAGCCAGCTGCCGGCCAACCAGGTGCCGACCCAGGGTTCGGGCCTCGACCCGCTGCTGATGCACCCGACGATGATCATCCATCCCCCGATGCTCTACACGGGGTACACGCTCATGGCGATCCCCTTCGCCTTCGCCGTCGGGGCGCTCATCTCGGGCAACCACGGCTCGGAGTGGATCCGCTACACGCGCCGGTTCGCTCTGGCCGCCTGGTTGGCGCTCGGCACCGGGATCATGCTCGGCATGCTCTGGTCCTACACCGAACTTGGCTGGGGCGGCTACTGGGGCTGGGACGCGGTGGAGAACGCAGCACTGCTGCCCTGGCTGACCATGACGGCGTTCATTCACTCCATCCAGATCCAGGAGAAGCGCGGGATGCTGAAGGTGTGGAACGTCAGCCTGGTGATGCTCGCCGGCGTCCTGACGATCTTCGGCACGTTCCTGGTGCGCTCGGGGGTGCTCGACTCGATCCACGCCTTCGGCGCGTCGACGCTCGGGGTGCCGTTCGTGGCCCTGCTCGGGGTGATGTGCGTCGCCTCGATCGGCTTGATCCTGTGGCGGCGAGAGGGACTGCGCTCCGAGCACCGGCTCGACTCGCTCATCTCCCGTGAGGCGGCCTTCCTCCTGCAGAACCTCATCATCGTGGCGATCGTCTTCGTGATCTTCTGGATCACCGTGTTCCCGCTGATCTCCCAGGCGCTGACCGGAACCAAGATCTCCGTCGGCCCGCCGGCCTTCGCACCGTTCGTAGTGCCGCTCGGACTGGCGCTGGTCCTGCTCACCGGCATCGGGCCGATGATCTCCTGGCGCCGCGCCACCCGCGCCAACATCCGGAACAACTTCGCCTTCCCCGGTGCGATCGGCGTCGTCGCCCTCATCCTCGCCGTGACGGTCTGGCATACAGGCGCCAAGCCGCTGCCGACGCTGATGTTCGGCTTCGGGGCGTTCGTCATCGCCGGGGTGCTCCAGGAGGTGTACCGCGGCACCAGCGCGCGACACCGCCTCACCGGTGACGCCTATCCCGTGGCCCTGGCCGGACTCGTGCGCCGCAACCGCCGGCGCTATGGCGGTTACACCGTGCACCTGGGCTTCGCGGTGGCGATGATCGGCGTGGCCGCCTCCAGTGCCTTCCAGCATTCCAACACGGCCACGCTGACGCCCGGCCACAGCGCGATGGTGAATGGCTACCGCTTCACCTACCTGCGCCCGACCGAGTCGGTCAATGCCGAGAAGGTCAGCCTGGGCGCCGTGCTCGACGTCACGCGCAACGGCAAGCACGTGACCACCCTGCACACCGAGCGCGGAATCTACCCCGACGTCTCCAACCAGTCCGCCGACGGCATCGTCGGCCAGTACTTCGACACCTCCAACGCCGACACCACGGTGGGCCTGGACACCGGGGTGTTCAAGAACATCTGGTCGGTGGTGCAAACCGAGTCCTCACCACGGATGAACCAGCTGATCACGCGCGGCAACACCGTGTTGGCTGATGTGTACAACGCGATCCTCAAGCAGACCGTCGGCGACACGCCCGCGCAGCGGGAAACGGCGATCAACACCACCCAGGTCGACGGGAAGACGCTGCCCGAACTGCGCGACCTCTCCGTCACCGGGATCGCCCAGCAGTACGTCACCCATCCGGTGCCGGTCCAGTTCCTCCTGGAGGTCTCCCCGATGGTCACCTGGCTGTGGGCTGGCGGTGCGATCATGTTCTTCGGTGCCCTGGTGTCCCTCTGGCCGGCTCCGCTGGCCGCCCGTCGTCGCGAGCTGGCGCTCTACCGCGCCCGGCTGGCGCGCGAACTTGCCTAACCCGACAGGCGGAGGCCCGCGTTGGTCTGGCTGCTGATCGTCCTGCTGCTCGTCGTCCTCGTGCTCAGCGCGGTGTTCTCACCGTGGCGCTGGCCAGAGGTGGGACAGTCCCGGGGCGGAGACGGCGAGCTGCGTCACGCCGCGGCCGAGGTGCTCGACCTCGGCGCGGCCCGCGACGACAAGTACCAGGAGATCCGCGACGCCGAGCTGGACCGGGAGACCGGCAAGCTCTCGACGGAGGACTTCAACGCCGTTGACGCCGGACTGCGGGCGGAGGCGGTCGAGATCCTCAGGCGCCTGGACCGCGCCCAGGCACAGCTGGAGAAACTCCAGCGCGCCGAGGCCGCCGATGGTGCCGATGGTCCGGTGGACGTCGCGTGGACTCAGGCGCCACGGCCAGAGGAGTCCCCGGCCGGCGCGCTCGAGGCGCCCGATCCCGTGCATCCCGAGCGCGACTAGCTACAGTTTCAGCCCCATGACCTTCGTTCTCGATTTCCTCGAAGTCGTCTTCAGCCTGGTGATGATCCTGCTCATCCTCATGCACTCGGGCAAGGACGCTGGCCTGTCGGGCGCCTTCGGGGTCGGCTCCGGGTCAGGTCCGCTCGGCGGAGGCTCGCTCGTGGAGAAGAACCTCAACCGCTGGACGGTCGCCTTCGCGCTCCTGTTCACGATCAACACCATCGTGTTGATCAAGGTCGGCTGAGCTCAGCCCGGGACGCGCGGGCCCAGCCCGTCGACGAGCCGCAGCAGGTCCAGGGGACTGAACGGCTTGGTGAGAAACAGGTCAGCCCCGGCGGCGGAGGCGCGATCCTCCATCTCGTCGGCGTTGGCCGCCGTCAGCATGACGATCGTGGCCGACCGGGTGCCGGGGGCGGCCCGCAGCTCCCGACACGCGGTGATCCCGTCGAGCCTGGGCATGTCGACGTCGAGGAACACCAGTCGCGGCGCCAGGGTGCCGGCGAGCTCGAGGGCCTGAACGCCGTCGGCGGCCTCGGCCAGCTCGAAGCCGGCCACGTCCTCCAGGGTGGTGGCGATCAGCTTGCGGATGAAGGGGTCGTCGTCGACGATGAGCACCCATTGGGTCACCGGATCCGCGCTCCGAGCTCGATGAACACCGCGTCGGGCACCGCGCTGAACGCCGTGACCACGGCGGGATCGAAGTGAGTGCCGCTGGCGGCGAGGATCCGGGCACGGGCCTCGTGCATCGGCGAGGCAGACCGGTACGGGCGCGTGGTGGTGAGGGCGTCGAGCACGTCGGCGACGGAGAAGATCCGCGCGGCCAGGGGGATGTCGGTGCCGGTGAGACCGTCGGGGTACCCCGACCCGTCCCAGCGCTCGTGATGTGAGCGGACCACCGCGATGGCGTCACCGGCCAGGAACGGGATGTCAGCCACGATCCGTGCCCCGATCACCGGGTGCTGCTCCATCACCGCCCGCTCCGCCGGGCTCAGAGGACCGGGCTTGTGCAGGATGCCGTCGGTGATGGCGACTTTGCCCACGTCATGGAGCAGGAAGCCGAACTCCGTGGCCGGGTCGCTGGCCAGCTCGAGCTCCATCGCCCGGGCGATCTCCAGCCCGTAGGCGGCGACCCGTTCGGCGTGCTTGGCGGTGTAGGCGTCGCGCGCCTCGACCGCGTTGGAGAGCGCCCGCACGGTGACGATGTAGGACTGCGACAGTTCCTGGGCGCGAGCGCGCTCCTGCTTGAAGGTCTCGCGCAGGTCCGCGGCGTAGCGCTCGAGCTGGCGTTCCTGGGAGACCGCCTCCTGGGCGTGTTCGGCCAGCGCGGCGCGCAGCGACGTGACCTCGGCCCGGAGCTCTGAGAGCTCTGACGGCTCGGACCGCGTGGTCTCAGCCATGCCCCAGGGCCTCCGCCAGAGCCCCGGCCGCCGCGGTGATCGGCACCACCTCGAGGCCCATCTGCTCGACCTCGGGTCCGAGTGGGGCTGAGCCGTCGTCGAACAGGATCACCGCCCGGCGCTGGCGCCGGCCCCGTAGGGTCAGCGCAGCCAGGACCGCCTGGGGGTTCGACAGGCCGGTGTCCACCAGCGCGACCTCGAACAGCCGCTCACTGCAGGCCTGGGCTGCGGCCACGCCGCTCGTCACCCAGCCGTAGGCGATGCCCAGGGCGTCCAGCGATGGCTCCAGCACTCCCCGCAGTTCCTCACGAGCGACCACCAGCACGCGGCTGCGACCCATGGAGACCGCCGTTCCGAGCACCTGCACCAGCTCGTCGGCGTCGATCGGCTTGGACACGAGCCACTCGCCGTCGAGTTCGGCCATGTCGGTGAAGATCGACACGAACACCACCGGGATGGCGGCCAGCTCCGGGTCGGCCCGGATCTGCTCCAGCAGCTCCACGCCGTCCATCTCGGGCATCCGCACGTCCATGGTGATCGCGTCGAACCGCTGGGAGTGCAGGATCTCCAGGGCCTCGGAGCCGCTGGCGGCGATCACCGTCGAGACGTCGAAGGGAGCCAGCTGGTCGGCGATCAGGCGTGCCAGATCACGCTCGTCGTCGACGATCAGCACCAGACGCCCGCGCAGCGCCTCCAACGCCGGCATCAGCCCCTCGGTGGTGGTGTCGGCCACGGGAATGGACACCCGGAAGGTGGTCCCACGCCCGACCTCGGAGGCCACCTCGAGCTTCCCGCCGTGCAGATCGACCAACGACCTGACGATCGACAGGCCCAGGCCCGTCCCGGGAGCGCTGTGGTCGTCCTGGGCGCGGTAGAAGCGGTCATAGAGATGCTCGAGCTGCTCCGGGGTCATGCCCGGCCCGGTGTCGGCGACGCTGATGCGCACCTGACCGCCTCGGGCGTCGGCGGAGATCTGCAGCCGTCCGTCCTCGGGCGTGTAGAGGTGGGCGTTGGTCAGCAGGTTCTGCAGGATCTGGCGCAGTCGGCCCGGGTCAGCGCGCGCCAGCGGGAGGGCCGGGGGCAGCTCGGTGCCCAGGCTCTGGTGCTTGGCCTCCACCCGGGGTGTCATGAGCTCGACCAGCTCGGCGACGATCTCGCCCACGTCGACCGCGCGGGGCCGGATCTCCACCTGGGCGGCCTCGATCCGAGCGACATCGAGCAGATCGCTGACCAGATCGACCAGGCGGTCGGTCGAGCGCAGGATGATCGACACGAACTCCTGTTGGCGCTCGGACATCCCCTGGGGGGAGTTGGCCAGCAGCTCGACGAACCCCTTGATCGAGGTCAGCGGACTGCGCAGCTCATGTGAGGCGGTGGCGATGAACTCGGATTTGGCGCGGTCGAGGCGGGCCCACTCGGTCATGTCCCGGACCGTCAGGACCGTGCTGGTGTCGCCCGCCTCGCCGGGGACGGCACGGGCGCTCACCACCAGGGTGCGGCCGGCGTGCTCGAGCGTCAGCTCATGATCGACGAGCTGGTCCAGGGGCGGGAGCGGACCGGAGGGGTCGTCCACGGCGACGCCGGGGCTGAGCGAGGGCAGGAGCTCGGTCACGCGCGGGTTCACGGTGGCGATCAGGTTCGAGCCGGGGTCGGTGAGGATGAGGCCGTCACCCAGGCTGGCGATCGTGCTGGCCAGCCGGCTGCGCTCGCGCTCGAGCCGGGCCGTGGCCCCCTCGAGATCGTCACCCATCAGGTTGAACGCCTCCGACAGCTGGCGGAGCTCCCGGGGCCCGTCCGGCGCCACGCGGCGCGCAAGCTCTCCAGCGGCCATGGCGCGGGTGGCCGCGACCAGCTCATCCAGGGGCCGGCGCATCGAACGGATCAACAGCGTGACCAGCGCCAGTGCCCCGAGCAGGGCGATCACCCCGGCGACGAGGATGAGGAGCAGCGCCTCCCGGGATTGGGACCGCGCATGAGCCTGGGCTTGGCGCTCGCGCTGGGTCTGGCGGGTCTGCACGCGACCGGCGGCGGCCAGTGCGGCGGTGGCGCTCGAGGCACTGGTCTCGGCCTTGACCAGAGCGCGGCTGGTTGGATCGGTGCGCGCCAACGCCAGGGCCTGGCGTTCAGCCGTCCGGTAGGCGAGCGCGGTGCGCCGCTGGGCGGCGGTCGGCGTCCCGCGCACCTGTCCCGCGACTGTCTCGACGACGACTGAGGCCGTCGCCAGGTTGGCGGCGGCGCTGCCGAGCTGGGAGGCGTTGAGCAGCGTGTTCTCGTAGGTCTGGCGGGAGCTGTAGAGGCTGGCCACCCCGAGGGCGGCAATCACCGCGAGAATCACCGTCAAGGCGGTGAGCGTGAGGCGTACCGAACGTGCGATGGAAAGCCGCTGCATACGGCGCAGTGTGCCGCAGACGCCATCTGGGGAGAGCTAGCATCTCCCAGCACAATGGATCTTTCACGGTCATGGGCCAAGCAGCTGTTGGGCGCGTCGGGAATCGCGGTGCTCGTTCCGGCGGTGGTGGTCATCGCCATCGTCATCGCCGGCCTCGCCGGTGGGTTCGGTCATCTCGGCAGCTTCGGGCAGATCGTGGCCGGCCCATCACTGTCGTCGCAGGCCGCATCGACCAACGCCGCGGCGGTCAGCCACAACCTGGCCGCCGCCCTGGCGCCGTCCTCACAACCCGCCGGATCAGCGCAGACCGGCGCCGCGAGCGCCTCCGCCGCCCCGGCAAGCGCCCACCCGACGGGCGGCACCTCCGGCGCCCGAGCCACGGCCTGTCCCACCGCGAGACGGCGCACGCCGGCCACGCACGCCAGCGCGACACCGGCCAGCGACACCACCACCACGGCGGCGCGCGCCAGCGGCCACCATGCCACGACGCGTCACGCCCGGACTCACAGCACCAAGCCGCACTCCGGCGCCGCCTCCGTGAGCAAGCGTCACGCCGCCACCGCGTGTCCGGGGACCAAGCGCCACGGCACCCAGGGACCAGGCACCGCGAGCCACTCCGGCGCCACCGCGACCATTCCCTCGGGCCCAAGCGGTTCACCGACCGGTTCCACCCAGGCCGGCGCCACCAGCACGACGCGGGCCACCACGTCCGTGGCCAGCACGCCGACCCAGACCCAACCCGGTGGGGGTGGCGCGACGACGCCGTCGGCGACCACGACCTCCCCGGTCAGCTCCCTCGCCGGAACCGTCTCGACCACCCTGGGCAACGTCGCCAGCGGGGTGACTCAGGCAGGCGGGGCGGTCTCGACCGTGGCCAGCACGCTGCCCGCGCCGGTGGGAACCACGGCCTCAGGAGTGGTGAGTGGCGTCAGCACCACCGCCGCGGGAGTGGTCAACGGCGTCGGCACCACTGCCGCGGGAGCGGTCAACGGCGTCAGCACCACCGCCTCGAATCTGCTCAACGGGGTGGGCAACGCCGTCAGTGCCGGCTCGAGCTCATCCGGGAGTTCGAACTCGACGGGCACGACGACGAGTCCCGTCTCGAGCCTGGTCGGCGGTCTCTAGGCCGAGCCGAGACTCCGGGACTCTCAAGTTCAGGTCGAGAGTCTCCCGCGGGGGTGTCCTCCGGAACGCTCCCTAGTCGAGAGCGACGGCGAGATACTTGGTCTCGACGTACTCGGCGATGCCCTCGGGCCCGCCCTCGCGGCCGAAGCCGGACTGCTTGACGCCACCGAAGGGGGCGGCGGGATTGGACACCAGGCCCTGGTTGAGACCGATCATGCCGGTCTCCAGGCGCTCTGACACCCGCAGCGCGCGCTTGAGGTCGGAGGTGTAGAGGTAGGCGGCGAGACCGAACTCGGTGTCGTTGGCAGCCGCCACGGCCTCGTCCTCGGTCTCGAAGGTCGCGACCGGCGCGACCGGTCCGAAGATCTCCTCCTTGAGCAGGCGAGCGTCAGCGGGGACGCCGGCCAGGACCGTGGCGTCATAGAAGTAACCGCGCCCGTCCGGGGCGCTGCCGCCGGTGAGGGCGCTGGCGCCGCGCCCAATGGCGTCGGCGACGAGCTCAGCCACCTTGTCGCGCTGGTTGGCGTCGATCAGCGGACCGAGCTGGACGCCGTCCTCGGTCCCGCGGCCGACCTTCATCGCGCCGAGGCGCTCGGCCAGCTTCTGCGAGAACTCCTCGGCGATGGAGGCCTGGACGTGGAAGCGGTTGGCCGCGGTGCACGCCTCGCCGCCGTTGCGCATCTTGGCGACGATCGCGCCCTCGATGGCAGCATCCAGGTCCGCATCCTCGAACACCACGAAGGGGGCGTTGCCGCCGAGTTCCATGCTGAGGCGCAGCAGGCCGTCGGACGCCTGCTTCATCAGCGCCTTGCCGACCGGGGTCGAGCCGGTGAACGACAGCTTGCGCAGCCGCGGATCCTCGATCAGCGGGGCGCTCACCGCGCCCGCGCTCGAGCTGGTGATGATGTTGAGCACGCCGTCGGGCAGGCCCTGCTTCTGCAGGATCGCGCCGAGCGCCAGCATCGACAACGGGGTCTGGCTGGCCGGCTTGACCACCATCGTGCAGCCGGCGGCCAGCGCCGGGCCGATCTTGCGCGTGCCCATGGCCAGGGGAAAGTTCCACGGGGTGATGAGCAGGCACGGGCCGACCGGCTGGCGCATGGTGATCAGCCGGTTGCCGCCAGCCGGGTTGGTGGCGAAGCGCCCGTCGATGCGGACGGCCTCCTCGGAGAACCAGCGCAGGAACTCGGCGGCGTAGAGGATCTCGGACTTGGACTCCGCGACGGGCTTGCCCATCTCCAGCGTCATCAGCAGGGCGAGCTCATCGGCCCGGGCGACGATCTCGTCGAAGGTGCGGCGCAGGATCTCCCCGCGCTCGCGCGGCGGGGTCCGCGCCCAGGCCTCCTGCGCCCCGGCGGCCGCGTCGAGCGCTGCCATCGCGTCCGCGGGCGAGGCGTCGGCCACCTCACAGATCGCTTCACCGGTGGCGGGATCCTCGACCTCGAGAGACCCGTTGGCGCCATCCACCCACTCGCCGCCGATCAGCAGCTGGTGCGGGGCGGCGTCGATCGTCTGCTGTTCGTGTTCCGGAAGTGTGGTGGCGGACATCTGATCAAATCTAGTCACCTCCGCCTGCCCGCGGGCCCTCGCCTCCCGTGAGCCTGGCAGACCGTTGGATTCGGCCCCCGGCAGCATGTCGAATCTGACGTTCGCTTTATCGACCCGACTCTATGTGTGGCACCACCGAAGAGTGTTGTGTCCCTCCAGCTGGATATAAAAGAAACCGAAGAAAGCGTCCTTCAGGCCATAGGGACAACATTTGACGATGCATTGAATTACGCGTCATGCATCTCATTCGGCGCCTCGGGGCGCTCGCCATCCTGCTGACCGTCGCGCTGGTCGGCTGCTCATCAGCGTCGGCGGCCTCCGTCACGATCCCTGATCCGACCCTTCCGGGACCCGATGCGGTCACCAAGGTCGAGTACTACGGCGGATCGGTGCTGCTGTCGGCGCCGAGCTCCAACGGCACGGCCACGGCGGCCTTCCAACAGCCTCTGGACGGGGCGCTGTTCTACCCCAGCGGTCCCGGCCCGTTCGACGCCGTCGTGCTGATCCACGGCAATCATTCCGACTGTCTGACCGCGCTGGGCGCCGAGACCACGCCGTCGTCGGCGAACTGCGCCTCGACGCCGGGCAACACCCCGCTGCTCAACTACGAGGGCTACGACTATCTCGCGCAGAACCTCGCCAGCCACGGCTTTGTCGTGATCTCGATCGATGCTGACGCTCTGACCAGCTATCAGACCAGCGCCGATGACGGCGACTACCTGCGTGAGCAGCTGATCGGTGACTCGCTCGACATGATGTACGCCTGGCAGGATGGCGCGCCGCTGTACGTGCAGACGAACCCCGGGCAGGTCGAGACGAGCCCGACCGAGTACTCCACGCCCTACGCACTGGCCGGCCACATCGCCCTCGAGAACGGCGTGGGCATCTGGGGGCACTCACGCGGTGGCGAGGCCGTCACCGACTTCGTCGAGTACAACCGGACCCGACCGTCGCCGGGCAAGCACTACAAGCTCGACGCCGTGATGGCGTGGGCACCGGTGGACTACAACCGGGCCTCGGTGTACGGCACCACGGCGGCGGGCACCGCGCCGGCGGCGACTGCCTATGCGGACGTGCTCCCGTTGTGCGACGGTGACGTGTCAGACCTCCACGGGGCACGCGACTTCATGAACAGCCTCTACCCGACGGCTGAACCGAACGACCCGTCCCCCAAGCTGCAGTTCGCCTTCCAGGGTGGTGACCACGACTACACCAACACGATCTGGTCATCCTCCACCAGCGAGGACGGCATGGGCTATGCCTCGACGAACCTCACCGGCACCACGCGCGACGACGCGGCCTGCGGCGAGGATGAGCCCAACAACATCCGCCTGACGCCAGAGGATCAGCAGACCCTGACCGTGGCGCTGACCGACGCCTTCATGCAGCGCTACGTCCAGGGCAACCTGGCCTATGACCCGCTGATGACCGGCGCGGCGACCCTGCCCGCTGACGCCACCGGCCAGACCCGGGGTGTGGCACCCGCCGAGGAGCTCAAGACGAGCTACTGGGCCCCGGCCAACCAGCGCCTGGACGTGCTCGACCCGACCCCGGCGGACCTGACCAGCAATCTGCTCGGTGGTTCCCTCTCGGGCACCGGGTTCCAGAACCCCTATCAGGCTGAGTACTGCGTGGCCAACGGAACCGACTGTGCCCCGGCCGGCACGCCGCTACCGGCGACGACGGCGGAGGGCTATGACTGGTGCGACCCCGAACCGGTGGAGTTCAGGGCCCTGGCCGGTGGTATCGGATACCCGACAGCCGCTAAATCCTGCCCCCTGCCACCGACGGGAACCCCCGCCTCAACCACCAGTCCGGCGTCACTCGACCCGGTCTACTGGGGCGGTCAGGCCAACGAGCGTGAGGGCGACCCGACCAACCGCTCCTTCGGGCCCCAGCTCTCGCTGGCCTGGAACGGCCCCGCGGAGCTCGACAACGAGATCCCGGCGATCGACGGCAACGTGAGCAACTACAGCGCGCTGACGCTGCAGGCGGCGGTCAACTACTTCGACTCGCGCAATCCCCCGTCGGGTGCCAACAATCCGGCGGCGGAGACCGACCCGCGGGCGGCGGTGCAGAACTTCGTCGTCCAGTTGACGGATGCCGAGGGCGACACCGCCCAGGTCCAGGCCAACAACATGGCCTACGGAACGGCGCTGGAGGCCCCGCTCGGGTCGACCCGGCGCAACGAGGTGCTCAACGAGATCCGGATACCGCTGTCGGCGTTCTCCGGCATCGATCTCACCCAGGTGCGCAAGGTCGCGCTCATCTTCGGCACCACGACGGTGAGCGGCTCGATCCAGATCGGCAACATGGCCTTCCAGGAGGCGGTCAACGCACCGAGCACCGACCCGGTCATCGGCGCGGCTCCCACCACGAGCCCGCAGGCCCCGGCGGCGACCCCGCAGGCCACGCTCCTGGGAGCCGCGGCGACGCAGTCCACTCCGGCCGCCACCAAACCGCTCAGCGCGGCTGAGGCGGCCAGCACTCCGGTCTCAGCCACTGCCATCCCCGTCGACGGCACCAATGTGGTGCCGAAGCAGGGCGTCTGTCGGGACCGCACCGCCCCGGCCAGCCACTTGCGCGCCGAGCGCCTCACATCCGGCAGGCTCACGGTCACCGGATGGGCCACGGACCTCGGCTGTGCCGCCACCAGCCGGGTGAAGGGCGTCAAGGGTTCAGTCGAGCGGGTGCTCGTCTCAGTCACCCGCCGCGACCGCCACGGGTGTTCCTTCCTCGGCCTCAACGGCAGGCTGCGGACCCCCAGCGCCTGCTCGAAGGTCTACTCGCTGGTGGCCAAGGGCACGCTGGCGTTCGCGCTCAGGGTCCCGGCGAAGCTTCCGGCCGGCACCTACACCATCAAGCTCCAGGCCATCGATAGATCGGGCAACCTCGAGAAGGCCCACGGCATCCGTGTGCATATTCGCAACGGCGCGATTGCTGGAGGTCAGGCATGATCCGCCGGGTCGGACTCCTGGGCGCACTGCTCGCCTGTCTCACGTTCCTCCCGGCGACAGCCCGGGCGGACTCGACGCTCTACGTCGGCTCGGCGGCCGACGGGTGTCCCAACGCACAGTTCACCGACATCGCCACGGCGGTGAGCTACGCCCAGCCCCACGACACCATCCGGATCTGTCCGGGCACCTACACGGTGGGTCCGGCAGCGGGCACGACCATCACGGGCGAGGGGCTCCAGGGGCTGGTCATCGACAAGACGTTGACGATCATCGGCGCCGGTGCCTCGAAGGTCATCATCGAGCCGTCGACCGACCTGGCCAGTGGAACGAGTGCGGTCGACAACTTCCGTGATCCCTACGGCAACGTCGTCACGGTCGAGCAGATCCCCGCCAACGATCCGGGCGACTCCTCCGACTTTGACGTCAACGTTCTCATCTCGGGCGTGACGATCACCAACGCCGGCCATCTGGTCGACGCGGGCGTCGTGTTCGACAACGCCGCCGGCACCATCAGCTCCAGCACGGTCACCCCCTACACGGGCTTCAGCACCGCTCCGACCACGAGCACGCCCAACTACGGCTGGGGCGTCGAGGCCACCAACAACTATGCCGTCACCCCTCAGGGGGCGTTCAACCGCGATGTCACCGTGTCCGGGGACCTCATCAGGTCCTACGGCGGGGGCGGCGTGCTGGTCGACGGCTCGGAGGCGTGCGGGCCGTGCACGGTGAGCGGCTACACCGCCAAGCCGATCTACTTCCGATCTGGTGTGGCAGAGGCCGCCGCGATCACCAACAACGTCATCACGGGCTCAGCTTCGGCGGCGATGGCCCAGCAATACGGGATCCAGGTCAACGCCGGAGCCCGCGCCACCATCACCGGCAACGCGATCACCGGCAACCTGGGATCGACCGCCGGCTCGGCGACCAGCCCGGGCACCGGGGTGGGAATCCTGATGACCGACGCCGACGTGACCACGCTGACGCCGGGTTCGACCACGTCCTACCTGACGAAGGTCTCCGGCAATGGCCTGACCGGGAACGGCTACGGCATCTTCAACGGCACCGCGGACTTTCCGGGCGCCCCCGCGAGTGACGCCAACCACACCTACCCGATCGACGTCAACGGCACGGGTACGACGCCCGCGAACCTGCCGGCCAGCTTGACCAACACCACCCAGAGCACCCCGGCGGCTCCGGTCACCGTGAGCTACCGCGTGCCCGGCGTCACGCTGCCGGCGGGCTCGAACAACTACGGCTCCGCCGGTGGCGTCGTCGGTGGCCCCAGCACGGCGACGAGCGACGGAATCAGCGAGTCCAGCTCTGGTGCCAGCGACAGCGTGCTGTACTCCGCGACGGCCTCGTTCACCGCGCCGACTGCGCCGACGGCGGTCACCGATGCGGCCCCGACCGCAGCGTGGGGGACGCCCGACGGGGTCAATCAGGCGACTCTCGTGGGCGGCCGAACCATCGATCTGGAGGCAATCGCGACAGACGACTTCGGGGTCAAATCGGTTGACATCACCGCTGACGGAATCGACCTCGGGACGTTGACGGCACCCCCGTACGAGGTCGCCTGGACACCCGCGGCGACCCTCGACGGACAGACGGTTCCGCTGGTGGCCACGGTGACCGACTCAAGCGGGCAGGTGACCACGGCGACCATCAACGTCGCGATCATCGCCCCACCGCCGGCCAGCACCACCACGGCGACCACGCCCACCACGATGGTGAGCTCACCAGCGCCGGCGAGCTCACCGACCCCGGCTGCCGGCGCGACGGCGACTCCGGCACCGACGACCGCTCCGGCGGCGGTCGGCGCCCCGAAGGTCGCGGTGTCCCCGGGCCTCGGCTCGGCGAGCACACCCCTGACGGCGCTCACCCTGACACCTGTCCTCACAGGGGACATCACCAAAGTCGTCTACACGCTGAATGGCAAGGTCATCTGCACCGCGACCCAGGCGCCGTACCGGTGCACCTCGGTGGTGACTCCGGCCGAGGTGGGCACCGACAAGCTGGTGATCACGGCAACCGGTCCCGGTGGCACCACGACGATCACCAGGACCATCCACGTCAGCACCTTTCTGCTCCAGTTCAAGAAGGCCCGATTCACGGTGAAGGGGTTGCGCGGGCTGGTCCAGCTGCGACAGCGGACCTCCGCCTGGCTCAATGCCAACCACGAGGTGCAGGGGTACGTCGGGGTGACCGCACCCGGGGGCGCCAGCCACGTCAACCGCCAGTTCACGGTCTCGATCTACGTCGGTGACACGCTGGCGGCCCGGGGCAAGGTGAACGTCCCGGACGGCCATACCAAGCTGTTCAGCCTGAGGGTGTCCAAGCGCCTCACGTTCGCCAAGGGCACGAAGGTCACCGCGGTGATCGGCGCCCTCGCGACGTTCGCACCGAAGCTCAAGGTCACCGCCGCCAGCACCATCAGCTGATCCCGGCAGCCGAGCTGTCCGGGGGAGCTGACCCATGCGGGGTCAGCTCCCGGTGTGGCGCGGAGGTCTCAGACGGACGCCGGCGTGGAGACCGGCTCGAGCGCGGCGGCCAGCACCTCGTCGACGGTCATCGTGTAGTGGAAGCGCATGACGTCGCGCACCTCCTCCGGCACGTCGTCGATGTCGCCCCGGTTGCGCTCGGGCACGATCACCTCGGTCAGGCCGGCAGCGTGGGCGGCCAGGACCTTCTGCTTGAGCCCGCCGATGGGGAGGACCCGGCCCTGGAGGGTGACCTCGCCGGTCATCCCCACCGTGTGGCGCACCGGACGACCGGTCAGCAGCGAGGTGAAGGCGGTGACCATGGTCACGCCGGCCGAGGGTCCGTCCTTGGGGATGGCGCCCGCCGGCACGTGCACGTGGAAGGACTTGTCCTCCAGGGCGCCGGGCTCGATGCCCAGATCGTCGATGTGGCCGCGCACGTAGGAGAGGGCGATCTGGGCCGACTCCTTCATCACGTCGCCGAGCTGACCGGTCAGGGTCAGCCCGCCGGCGTTGGCCCCCGACTTCATCGAGGTCGCCTCGACAAACAGCACGTCGCCACCTGCCCCGGTGACCGCCAATCCGGTGGCCACGCCCGGGACGGCTGTACGCACGGCGGATTCCTGGAAGAAGCGCTGGCGGCCCAGCGCGTCGCGGATGGCATCGAGGTCGAGCGTGACCGGCGCCTGGGCCTGACCGCTGGCCACCTGGGTCGCGGTCTTGCGCAGCACGGTGCCGACCTCACGCTCGAGGTTGCGCACGCCCGCCTCCCGCGTGTATTCGGTGACGATCGTGTCGAGCAGCTGGTCGGAGATCTCGACCTCCTCGGCCTTGAGCCCGTTGCGGTCGAGCTGGCGCGGCCAGAGGTACCCGCGGGCGATGGCGACCTTCTCGGTGGTGGTGTAGCCGTCGAAGCGGATGACCTCCATGCGGTCCAGCAGCGGACCCGGGATCGTGTCGGCCACGTTGGCGGTGGCGATGAACAGCACGTTGGACAGGTCCAGCTCGACGTCGAGATAGTGGTCGCGGAAGGTCGAGTTCTGCGCCGGGTCGAGGACCTCCAGCAGGGCGGAGGCGGGATCACCACGCCAGTCGTTACCGACCTTGTCGACCTCGTCGAGCATGATCACCGGGTTCATCGTCCCGGCATCCCTCAGGGCCCGCACCAGGCGCCCGGGAAGCGCGCCGATGTAGGTCCGGCGGTGGCCGCGGATCTCCGCCTCGTCGCGCACGCCGCCCAGCGACATGCGCACGAACTCACGACCCGTGGCCCGCGCGATCGACTCGCCGATCGAGGTCTTGCCGGTGCCGGGAGGGCCGATCAGGGTGAGGATCGCGCCCGAGCGCTTGTCCTCCTGGATGCCACGCTCGACGCGCAGCTTCTTCACGGCGATGTACTCGACGATGCGGTCCTTGACGTCCTCGAGTCCGGCATGGTCGGCGTCGAGGATCTCCCGGGCGTAGGCCGGATCCAGGCGCTCCTCCGAGCGCGTTGACCACGGAATGGCGATCAGCCAATCCAGGTAGGTCCGGATGACGCTCGATTCGGCTGATTGCTCACCGACGCGCTCGAGGCGCCCGAGTTCCTTCTCGGCCTGCTCACGCGTCTCCTCGGGCATGCCCGACTCGGCGATCTTGGTGCGGTACTCCTCCACGACGGAGGCGTCGTCCTCGCCCAGCTCCTTGCGGATGGAGTCCATCTGCTTGCGCAGGAAGTACTCGCGCTGCTGCTTCTCGGCGCCGGACTCCACGTCGTCCCGGATGCGCTTGCGTACCTGCAGCTCGGCCAGACGCTCGCGCTGGAACTCGAGTGACAGCGCCAGCCGTGCCTCGATGTCGGTGGTCTGGAGCAGCCGCACGCGCTGCTCATAGCTCAGGTCGGGGGAGTAGCCACTGGTGTCGGCCAGCGCCCCAGGCTCGGAGATCGAGCGCAGGAACTGCTGGATGCGGCCGTCATCGCCGCGGAGCTCGAGGATCTCCTCGACCACTGCGCGGTACTCACGCTCGATCTCGCGCACCTCGCGGCTGGTGGTGCCGGTCGGGTCGACGACCTCCTCGACCTCGACGTACAGACGACCGTCGGGCATGTTCGACGCGGCGCCGGCGACGCCGCGGTGGCGGCCCTCGAGCACCGAGGCCTGAGCGCCACCGGGGAGCCGGACGCGGTCGGCCACGGTGGCCACCGTGCCAACGCCCGCGTACTCCTTCTCATGGCGGGGCACCAGGAACACGGTCTCGTCGTCGGCGGTGTCGACGGCCAGCGTGACGGACATGCCGGGGAACACGACTGCGTCGTCGAGCGGAACAAGGAGGAGTCTGGTCATCGTCTTTCGCTTTCAGCGGGCACTTATCAAAAGTAAGTAGAGAGTATCACGCTCGCTCGCGATCCGACGAGCCGATCTCAGTGCGTTCGACTCATATTATCGACCCGGAAGCGACGGATGTAAGACGTCCCACAGATGCGGTGAAGTCTGAGAAGATCCAGGACATGGACGAAGAGCGCAATCCCCACGATGTCCTCGCGGCCGAGGCATTCGTGTTGCCCGCCCCCGACCCACGCCTGGCCGGGCGTGACGCGCACGATGTGCTGGCGGCCGAGGAGTTCGTGTTGCCCGCCCCCGACCCGCGCCTGACCATCCACGGCCAGCCGTTGGCGCTACCGCCCGATCCCAAGGATCCGGCGGGAGTGGAGCCCGCCCGGGACGTGCTGGCGGCCGAGGAGTTCGCCATGCCGGCTCCCGTCAGCCGCGACGCGGCGGACGGCAGCGACCCGGCCGACGCACGTCGCCGTATCCGCAGCCGGGGGCTGATGGGTGTCGCCGCCCTGGCACTGCTGGTCCGCCGGCGCCTGCGCCGCCAGCGCCTCAGCTGACAGGACGGCGGCGGGGCTGGGGCAGATCGGTGATCGACCCGGTCTGCAGGTCCGCGGCGAAGGCCACGGTCTCAGAGGTGGTGGGGTGGGGATGGATGGTCAGCCCGATGTCCTCGGCGCTGGCGCCCATCTCGAGCGCGAGGACCGTCTCGGCCACCAGGTCCCCGGCGCCCACTCCGACGATGCCCGCGCCGAGCAGATGGCCCGAGTCGGGCTCGAACAGGAGCTTGGTGAAGCCCTCGGGGCGACCCAGTCCCAGCGCCCGACCCGAGGCCGACCACGGGAACATCTGCTTCTCATAAGCGACGCCATCGGCCCTGGCCGCAGTCTCGGTGAGACCCATCCAGGCCACCTCCGGGTCGGTGTAGGCGACCGACGGGATCGCGCGGGCGTCAAACACGGGGAGCTTGGCGGCGTCGGTCCCCGCCAGGGTCCCGGCGATCACCTCCGCGGCGACCTTGGCCTCGTGGGTGGCCTTGTGGGCCAACATGGGCTGGCCGACCACGTCGCCGATCGCGAAGATATTCGGCACGTTGGTGCGCAGTTGCTCGTCGACGGGGATGAAGCCGCGCTCATCCACGGTCACGCCGCAGCTGCCGAGGTCCAGGCGATCACCGTTGGGTCGGCGCCCCACCGCGACGAGGACACGGTCGAAGATGGCCGGCTTGGGCGCGTCCTCGCGGTCGCCGAACTCGACCTTGAGCCCGTTCTTCTGAGCCTTGACCGCGCTGACCTGGGTGCCGGTGAGCACACCGGCGTAGCGTCCGGCAATGCGTTTGGCCAGGGGCTTGACGAGGTCGGGGTCAGCACCGGGGATGAGCTGGTCGGCCATCTCCACCACCGTCACCGCTGAGCCGAGCGCGTCATAGACGCTGGCCATCTCCAGGCCGATGATCCCGCCGCCGATGACGAGCATCCGCCGGGGGATGTCGGGGGGAGACAGCGCGCCGGTCGAATCGATGATGCGGTCGTCCTCGGGCAGGAACGGCAGCGCCACGGTGCGCGAGCCGACCGCGATGATCGCGGCATCGAAGGTGACCTCACGGCCGGCGACCGTCAGTGCGTTGGCCGAGGTGAGGCGGGCCTCACCGGTGACCACCTCGACCTTGCGCGCCTTGGCCATCTGGGCCAAGCCGCCGGTGAGGCGCGCCACCACGCTCGACTTCCAGTCCATGAGCTGCTCGAGCTTGATCTCCGGCGGGCCGAATCCGACTCCGTGGTCGGCCATGTCCGCCGCGTCAGCGACGACCTTGGCCGCATGCAGCAGCGCCTTGGAGGGGATGCAGCCGACGTTGAGGCACACGCCGCCGAGGATCTCGTCGCGGTCGATCAGCATGGTCTTGAGGCCGAGGTCGGCGGCGCGGAACGCGGCGGTGTACCCACCGGGACCGGCGCCGATGATGACCACCTGAACATCGCGGTCGGTGTCGGAGGCGAACGGAACCCCGGACAAGGTGGTCGCGTTCGCCACGCGGGGGCCCTGGGTGCCCTGCGGCGGCCCGGTCTGGCTCTCGGAAGGTCCACCGTCAGCCTGGGCCGTCGCCGCCTCGCTCGGCTCCGCCGCGGGCGGGCCATCGGAGGTGACCACCGGGTCCGTCGCCGCCGTGTCGGAGCCGGTGACGGGCTCGAGCTCCAGGAGCAGGGTGCCCTCGGTCACGCGGTCATTGAGCTTGACCGCGAGCTTGGTGATCGTGCCCGCCGACGGAGCGGGGATGTCCATCGTCGCCTTATCGGACTCGAGGGTGACCAGCGGATCCTCGGGGGCGACGGTGTCGCCCTCGGACACGAGGATCTCGATCACCGGGACGTCCGCGAAGTCCCCGATGTCCGGGACGCGTACCTCCATCACAGCAGCACGCGGCGCAGGTCCGACAGCACCGTGCCGAGGTGGACGATGAAGCGCGCAGCGGCCGCACCGTCGATGACCCGGTGGTCGTAGGAGAGGCTGAGCGGAAGCATCAGGCGCGGCTGAAAGGCCGCGCCGTCCCAGACCGGCTGGGTGACCGAGCGTGAGACCCCGAGGATCGCCACCTCGGGAGCGTTGATGATCGGGGTGAAGTAGCGACCGCCGATCCCCCCGAGCGAGGAGATGGTGAAGGTCGACCCGGTGATGTCGGCCGGGCCGAGCTTGCCGTCGCGGGCCTTGCCCGACAGGGTCGCCAGGTCACCGGCGATCTCTGACAGCCGCTTGGTGTCGGCGTCGCGGATGACGGGCACGACCAGCCCGTTGGGCGTGTCGGCGGCGAAGCCGACGTTGTAGTAGCCCTTGCGCACCAGCTGATCGCCGTCCAGGCTCGCGTTGAAGTCGGGAAACTGCTTCAGCGTGGCGACCACGGCGGCCACGAGGAAGCTGAGCATCGTGTACTTGACGTCCTTCTGTTCGCCGTTGAGCGCCTTGCGCCAGGTCTCCAGCTCGGTGATGTCGGCGTCGTCGTGCTGGGTGACGTGGGGGATCATCACCCAGTTGCGCGCCATGTTCGGCGCGGAGATCTTCTGGATCCGGCTCCGTGGCACCCGCTCCACCGGGCCGTATTTCTCGAAGTCGATCTTCGGCCACGGCGCCAGCGCCAGCCCGGGAATCGCCGCACCGCCCGCAACACCGGCCGGCGCGTTCTGGGCCCCGCGCACATCCTCAGCCGTCACCCGTCCGAGGCGTCCGCTCCCGGCCAGAGCCGCGATGTCGACGCCCATCTCCCGCGCCAGCCGCCGCGCCGACGGCGACGCATAGATCGCCGCGGATCCCCCGGAGCCGTTGCTCGAGCCGGCTGATCCGGTCGCCGAGCCGGCCCCGGTGGGATCCGGAGCCGCCAATCGCGGACCGGCCGCAGCGTCCGACGGTGCAGAAGACGACTCATCCGGTCCGGCGGCGGCGCCGGATTCACCGGGGTCGGCCTCCGCCTCGGCCTCGATGTTGGCATCGACGGCAGAGGAAGGACCGGGCGCCCCCTCGGCGTCACTGGCCTCACGGGCCGGTGACGACGCCTCAGACCCTGAATCGCCGTCGCTGGGCTCGAGCTCGAGCAGCAGCGTTCCCTCGGCCACTCGATCGTCGAGCTTGACGTGCAGCTTGCGGATCGTGCCCGCGGCGGGGGAGGGCACGTCCATCGTCGCCTTGTCGGACTCGAGGGTGACCAGCGGATCCTCGGGGGCGACCGTGTCGCCCTCGGAGACCAGGACCTCGATCACGGGCACATCGCTGAAATCCCCGATGTCGGGGACGGTGACCTGCGTCAATGGGCTCATACGCTCGTGGGGATCGGTGCCTCGGGGTCGATGTCGTACTTCGCGATCGCCTCGGCGACGCGCTTGGGATCAACCGCCCCGTCGTCGGCGAGCGCCTTGAGCGCGGACACCGTCACGTGATAGCGGTCCACCTCGAAGAAGCTCCGCAGCGCCCGGCGGAAATCGCTGCGGCCGAACCCGTCGGTACCGAGCGTGCGGTAAGTGCGATCCGACGGCACCCAGGCGCGGATCTCGTCCGGGAAGGCGCGGATGTAGTCGGTCGCGGCGATCACGGGTCCCCGGCTGTCCTGGAGCGCCGCGGTGACGAAGGGAACCCGCGGCGGGGCCTCGGGGTGGAGGGTGTTCCAGCGCTCGACCTCGATGCCGTCGCGGCGCAGCTCGGTGAAGGAGGTGACGGACCAGACGTCGGCGAGCACGCCGAAGTCCTCGGCCAGCAGCTCCGCCGCCGCCTCGACCTCGCGCAGGATGGTGCCCGAGCCGAGCAACTGGACGCGCGGTTTGCGCGAGCGTGCCGATCCGGCGTCCTTGAGCCGGTAGATGCCCTTGAGGATGCCCTCCTCGACGCCGGCGGGCATCGCGGGGTGGGGGTAGTTCTCGTTCATCAGAGTCAGGTAGTAGAAGACATCGTGCTGGTCGCCGATCATCTCCTGCATGCCCGCCTGGATGATCGTCGCGACCTCATAGCCGTAGGTCGGGTCATAGGCCCTGACGTTGGGAACCACCGAGAACAACACGTGGGAGTGGCCGTCCTCGTGCTGGAGACCCTCGCCGTTCAGGGTGGTCCGCCCGGCGGTGCCGCCGAGCAGGAAGCCGCGCGCGCGGGAATCGGCCGCGGCCCAGATGAGGTCGCCCACCCGCTGGTAGCCGAACATCGAGTAGTAGATGTAGAAGGGCACCATCTGCTCGTTGTGCACCGAGTAGGAGGTCCCCGCGGCGATGAAGCTCGACATCGACCCGGCCTCGGTGATCCCCTCCTCGAGGATCTGGCCCTTGGTGTCCTCCTTGTAGAAGGAGAGCTGCTCAGCGTCCTGGGGGCTGTAGCGCTGACCGAACGGTGCGTAGATCCCGACCTGGCGGAACATGCCCTCCATGCCGAAGGTGCGCGACTCATCCGGCACGATCGGCACGACCCGGGAGCCCAGCTGCTTGTCGCGCAGCAGCGTCGAGAGCACCCGCACGAACGCCATCGTGGTGGAGATCTCACGCTCCCCGGTGCCGTCGAGCTGTGACTTGAACGCGTCAAGGGCCGGCACGGTGAGCGGTGACTCGACGCGGGTCCGGCGCGCCGGCAGGGACCCGCCGAGCTCGTCGCGGCGCTCGCGCAGGTACGCCATGACGTCCGAATCCTCGGGCGGCTTGTAGTACTCCGCGTTGCGCACCTGGTCGTCGGTCAGGGGCAGTTCGAAGCGGTCGCGGAAGGCCAGCAGCGCGTCCTCGGTCATCTTCTTGGCCTGGTGAGTGGTCATCTGGCCCTCACCCGAGGCGCCCATGCCGTAGCCCTTGATCGTCTTGGCCAGGATCACCGTCGGCCGGCCCGTCTCCCGGACCGCGTTGTAGTACGCCGAGTAGACCTTCTGCTGGTCCAGCCCGCCGCGGTTGAGCATCCAGATCTCGTCGTCAGACATGGTCTTGACCCGGTCGAGCAGGACCGGATCCTTGCCGAAGAAGTGCTCGCGCACATAGGCGCCGTCGCGGGACTTGTAGGTCTGGTACTCGCCGTCGACGCTGTCTTCCATCACGTGGACGAGCCGGCCGTCGCTGTCGTCGGCCAGCAGCGCGTCCCAGCGCGACCCCCAGATCACCTTGATGACGTTCCAGCCGGCGCCGCGGAAGTCCGACTCCAGCTCCTGGATGATCTTCGAGTTGCCGCGTACCGGCCCGTCGAGGCGCTGCAGATTGCAGTTGACCACCCAGATGAGGTTGTCGAGCCCCTCGCGGCCGGCCATGCCGATGGCGCCCATCGACTCGGGCTCATCCATCTCCCCGTCGCCCATGAACGCCCAGACCTTGCGCTCGGTGGTGTCGCTGACGCCGCGGGCGCTGAGGTACTTCATGAACCGAGCCTGGTAGATCGAGGTGATCGGACCCAGGCCGAGGGAGACCGACGGGAACTGCCAGAAGTCGGGCATCAACCACGGGTGGGGGTAAGAGGAGAGGCCGTTGCCGCCGACCTCCTGGCGGAAGTTGTCGAGCTGCTCCTCGGTCAGGCGCCCCTCGAGGTAGGCGCGCGCGTAGTTGCCGGGGGAGGAGTGACCCTGGAAGTAGACGAGGTCCCCGCCGTGATCGTCGGAGGCGGCGTGCCAGAAGTGGTTGTAACCGACCTCATACAGCGTGGCCAGGGAGGCGAAGGAGGCGATGTGGCCGCCCAGCTCGGAGGACACCTTGTTGGCCCGGATGACCATGGCCATGGCGTTCCAGCGCACGATCGAGCGCAGCCGGCGCTCAACCGCCGAGTCTCCGGGGATCGGGACGTCGTCGGCCGCCGGGATCGTGTTGACGTATGGCGTGTTGAGGGCGCCGATCGGGCCACTGCCCGCATGCTGGGCGCGTTGCACCACGGCGGCCAGCAGATGCCGGGCCCGGGGCAGGCCGTCGTGGGACACGACCGCGTCGATCGCCTCGAGCCATTCCGCGGTCTCGGTCGCGTCGATGTCGGCCACCACGTCGGCCACGCTGGCCGAGGCGCTGCCGTTTCCGCTGCCGTTGGAGTGGGTGACGCTGGCGGGCTCGGACATGGATCTCAATATAACCTCGCGGTGATGGCGCTCACACTCGTCGACGGGCTCGCCGGCCCCCCCTGGCAGCCCGAACTGAAGGGCGCCGTCGACCACCTCGTGGTCGAGTCAGAAGCCCTCGCGGGCAACCCACTCGGTGACCCGGTGCGACGTCCGCTCTACGTCTATCGAGCCCCCGGAATCGACCGCAATGAGGCGGGTCGCCTGCCCGGCCACGCCGACGTACCCGCGGTCTTCGTCCTCCAGGCGTTCCTCAATCAGGCCGACCGCTGGTTCAACCGCGAGACCTTCGAGCCGAACGTCTTCGAACGCCTGGACGGACTGTTCGCCAGCGGGGCGGTCGCCCCGGCGGTAGTGGTGTTCGCCGACGCCTGGACCTCGCTCGGGGGTACGCAGTTCATCAACTCCACCGGAGTGGGCGACTACTCGGACTACCTGTGCGACGAACTGGTCCCCTTCATCGACGCGCACTACCCGGTGCGCCGCGACCCCGGCGGCCGCGGGGTGGCGGGACATTCCTCCGGCGGCTACGGCGCCACGGTCAACGCGATGCTGCGCCCCGACGTGTTCGGGGCCTTCGCCTCGCGCGCCGGCGACGCGCTGTTCGAGGTCAGCATGGCGCCCGACTTCCCGCGGGCCGCCAAGGTCCTCCGCGATGACTTCGGCGGGAGCATCGAGCAGTTCGCGGCAGCGTTCGCGGCGCGTGAGCGCTTCGACTACGGGCGCTTCGGGCTCGTGCTGACGTTGTACGCCGCGGCCGCCGCCTACTCACCGGACCCCGACGGCCGCCCCCTGATGCCCTTCGACCTGAGGACCGGACAGACCCTTCCGGAGATCTTCGAGCGCTGGCTGGCGTGGGACCCGGTCCGCCTGGCCGGCGGGCACGCAGCCGGCCTGCGCGGGATGCGCCGCATCCACCTCGAGGCCGGCCGCCGGGACGAGGTGAACCTCGACCTGGCGAACCAGGCGCTGTCGGATGAGCTGATGCGCTTGGGCGTCGCCCACAGCTTCGAGCTGTTCGACGGTGGCCACGGCGGTGGCGGCCACCGCCTTCCGGGCGCCGTGACCGAGCTGGTGAAAGCTCTTCAGTCCGAGTGAGAGACTCCGACAGCATGAGCGCCAGTGCCGACGACGAGGTCGCCTTCGCCGGGCCGGCCGCGCTCGCTGCCCGGGTGCGGGCGGGCGAGATCACGCCGCGAGAGCTCGTCGAGCGCTGCGTCGCCCGCATCGCGGCGCTCGACCCGAGCCTGAACGCGTTCCGCGAGGTGTTCGCGGATGAGGCCCTGGAGCTGGCGGACCAGCTCGAGGGCAGCGAGGTCGCGCGGCATGGCGCGCTGGCCGGCGTGCCCGTCGCGATCAAGGACGACATGGCGCTGGCGGGCCATCGCACCACCTTCGGCTCACGCTCGCCGGCCCCGGTCAACGGCGCCGACGCCGAGGCGGTAGCCCGCCTCAGGTCCGCCGGAGCGATCCCCATCGGGATCACCAACGTCCCGGAGCTGATGATCTTCCCCTGGACCGCGACGGCGGCCAACGGAGTCACCCGCAACCCCTGGGACCTCTCGCGCAGCCCGGGAGGCTCCTCGGGCGGATCGGCCGCGGCGGTGGCGGCCGGCCTGGTCGCCGCGGCCACCGGTTCCGATGGTGCCGGATCGATCCGCATCCCCGCCGCCTGCTGCGGGCTGGTCGGGATGAAGCCAACCCGGGGGCGTGTGTCGACGCTGCCCCGGACCGATCCGTGGCTGGGGCTCTCGACCTACGGCGCGCTGGCTCGCACGGTCGCCGACTCAGCGTTGATGCTCGACGTGATGCAGGGAGGGGAGGGGGGCTCACTGTCCCGCGAGGACCTTCACGGCGCCGCTCTGGCGGGTGCCGCCGGCGCCGGCCCGGTCGCTGCTCCGTTGCGGGTGGCGATCTCCCAGCGGGTGCCGCCGGGCATCCTGGCCCGGGTCTCTCCGGACCAGCGGCTGGCCCTGGACCGCACGCGTCGGCTGCTCAACGAGCTCGGCCACCGGGTCGTGGATCGCGATCCTGCCTACCGCTTGGCATCCCTTAGTCTCACCCAGGCCTACCTTCGGGGGATCAGCGAGGATTTCACCGCGCTGGCCGACCCGACACTCGCGGAGCGGAGTACGGCGCAGATGGCCCGAGCCGGAGCCGCGTTGGTGTCGAATCGGCGCCGGGCGGCGCTGCTGGCCCGACGTCCGCGGACGTCGGCGCGCATCCTCAGCCTGTGGGACAGCATCGACGTGCTCATCACGCCCGGGCTGGCGCGCACCGCACTCCCGGCAGAGGGCGGCTTCGGCCGCTCCGCGATTAGCGCCTTCGATACCGCAGCCCGGTTCACGCCCTGGACCCCGCTGTTCAATCTCACCGGGCAGCCGGCGATGACCATTCCCTCCGGGTTCGGCTCCGACGGGCTGCCGCTGTCGGTGCAACTGGTGGGCCGACCGGGGTCTGAAGCGCTGCTCTATGCGCTCGCCGCCCAGCTCGAGTCAGCTCGGCCCTGGGCGCCCCAGCGCCCGCCCCTCTGAGCCTCCGCGCGCCCCGCGTGCGACCGGCTCGGGGCGGTCGGGTGTCAGGCGGCTTTTGCCCTGCGAAACCGTCATGTTTCTGACAAACATGGTGAAAATCACCAACGATCAGTGAGATGGGGTAGAAATCTCACCTAGACACATGACTGTAAGTGTGTATTTCCCAAAATGTGCCGAGTCAGGTCGTTCAGGGAAACACCAGCTATTGGTGTCTTTTTCGGTTGGCCTATCGGCTCCTCTGAAATTCCGCAGAAATTAATTACCGCATATTGCGAGAAAAACGTGCACACCGTTCCAGGTAGCTATTGCCTGAACAGTGTCACTACCGGTATTTGTTGGCTGGCTGAGAGGTCGGCATCAATCGAGCTTCGAACGCCTTCGCATCGCGTCGTCCCTGGGGGCCGAGGACGGTCCGGGCGATCCCCTCACCGGGGGAATGCGGAGCCGAAGCGGCGGATCTCACGGCACGACCCCCCAACCGGAGAACCACTGTGATAAATCGTCGTTCCGCCGTCCTACCCATCAGCCTCGCCGCCGGAGCCGCGATCGCCGTTGGCGCCGGCTTCGCTGCCGGGGCCACGTCGTCCCCGGCCAAGGCGTCATCCGCCCGCGTCAGCCAGCCACCGCTGGTCAAGCCGTTCGTCGCCTACGGCGACAAGGCGATCTATGACCTCGTGCCCGGCGGTAACTTCACGCCCAAGACTGCTGACTGGTCACTCAGCGGCAGCGCCCAGGTGGTGGCCAACGACGCCGAGGCGTCGCTGAGCGGGACCCACGCGTTGTCGCTCGCCTCCGGCTCAAGCGCCACCTCGGCCGCCTTCCCCGGTGGCGGCGTGCACACGGTCCGCTTCTTCGCCCAGAACCTCGGCTCGAGCACCTCGACCCTGCGGGTCAGCGCCACGGTGGAGGAGAACGGCATCGCCACTCAGATTCCGCTGGGCACCGTCCAGGGCGGCAATCTGGCGCCGACACCGGTGTTCACGCTGCCGGAGTCGCTGCAGATCCAGCTCACCCGCAATGCCCAGCCGCTGAAGGTGACCCTGACCCCGGTCGGCCAGAACAGCCACTGGCTGGTCAAGAACGTCTACGTCGATCCGTACCTGCGCTGCGGCGTCGGCTGCTGATCCAGGAGTTGCTTCCCCGCTGAGAAGCCGCCCTCATGAGACCGGGACCCGTTCGCCGGCTTCGGCCGTGGGCGGGCCCCGGCTGCGTGAGAGGAGATTGCCACTGACCTGACCCACCCAGACCCGCCGACCTGACTTCAGGATCGGCGCCCGCGGATCTCAGAGACACGTCTGTGTCCGCCACCCGCGGGCCACCCGAAAAACGCAAGAAATCGGTCAGATACCCGGCCCAGCCGTTGGGGTCTTTTCCCTGCTCGCGAGCCCGTGTACGCTTTTACGGGGTCATGGATTTCGACAGCTACGACACGCCGAGAGCGGAACAGATGCTGGAGGCGGGCGCCGGACGCTTCGATGTGCGCGCCCAGAGGCTGGTCATCACCGAGTTCGTCGCGGCGGCCCTGGTCGTCATCGCTGCCGCGCTCTTCATCGTTCTCAGTCCTCAGCGTCACGTCGGGGTGCTCGAGGTCGTCATGGTCGTGGGCCTGTATGTGATCTGCGACCGCGTGCGCTTTGCCGTCGGTCCCGTGTTCACCTCCGCCACGCAGCTGGCGTTCGTCCCGATGCTGCTCCTACTGCCGACCGGAGTCGTCCCCGCTGTCGTCATCGGCTGCCGCCTGGTTCCGATGTTCATGCCCGAGCAGCGGGAGGGGGGCCGCTCGGTCACCGCCGCCTCCGCACGGATCGCCGATTCCGCCTATGCGCTGGGCCCTGCCCTGGTCTTAGTGCTCGCCGACCAGTCCGGCTTCGCGTGGTCCCACTGGCCGGTCTACGCCGCCGCGATGGCGGCCCAGATCGCGGTCGACTTCGGTTCGGGGGCGGCGCGCAGCTGGTTCGCCGAGGGGATCTCACCACTCGAGCAGCTGCCCATCGTGCCGTGGATCTACCTCGTCGACATCTGTCTCACCTGCACGGCGCTGTTCGTGGACGCCTCCGCCCAGCACCACCACGGTCTGGTCCTGCTCATCCTGCCGCTCGTCGGCCTGCTCGCCCTGTTCGCGCGGGAGCGCAAACAGCGGATGGTCAGCTCCCAGACGCTGTCGGAGACCTACCGCGAGACCGCTGAGCTGCTCGGTGAGGTGCTCGAGGACGATGACGCCTACACCGGGGTGCACAGCCGTGAGGTCGCCGCCCTGGCCATGGATATCGCCGAGCGGCTCGAACTGGACCCGCTCAGCCTGTTCAACGTCCGCTACGGCGCGCTGCTGCACGACGTGGGCAAGATCAGCGTCCCCAAGGCGATCCTCCAGAAGCAGGGGAAGCTGACCCCGGAGGAGTGGAAGGTCATGCGCGAGCACACCGTGCGCGGTCAGGAGATGCTCGACCGGGTGGGCGGCAGCCTGCGGGCGGTCGGCCGGATCGTGCGCCACTCCCACGAACACTTCGACGGCGGGGGCTACCCCGACCGGCTGGAGGGCACCGATATCCCGATCGAGTCGCGCATCGTGGCCGCGGCCGACGCCTGGAACGCGATGACGACCAGCCGACCGTACCGGCGGGCGCTGAGCGTCGAGGTCGCCGCAGATGAGATGCAGCGCTGCTCGGGCTCGCACTTCGATCCCACCGTCGTCGTCGCGCTGCTCCAGGAGGTCGCTCCGGCTTACACCGAGGGACTCTTCGTGCCCGTCGCCAAGGTGGGACGCGGGCGCCCGGACTCCATGACGCTCGGCCTCTGAGATCGGCTCCCGGGCCGGCGAGGGTACCCACGGCCCCTCGCTCAGCTGCCGGGCGAACCCCTGTGCGATCGGACGAGCCGACGCGCACAGGAGACCGAGCGACTGCTCAGCGGCGGCGGGCCGGGCGGTCGCTGGCCGCGCGGGCCGGCTTGGGCCCTGAGCCGGGCTGGCGGTTGCGACGCGGCCGCGAGCTGCCGGCCTGCCCGCTGGCCGGCGAGCCCTGACCGTTGCGGCGGCCGTTGGCGCCGCCCCGGGAACCCGAGCCTCCGCGCGAGCTTGACCCTCCCGGGCGTGAGCCCGAGCCGCCGGTGGTGACACCCACCAGCTGATGGTCGATGCCCAGGTCGCTCGCCATGCGGGCGACCTCGTGGCGCTGGTCGGGGGACAGCAGCGTGACGCCGATTCCCCGGGCTCCGGCGCGGGCGGTGCGCCCGACGCGGTGCACGTAGGTGTCAGAGTCATCCGGCGGATCGAAGTTGATGACGTGGCTGATGCCCGAGACGTCGATACCGCGAGCGGCGACGTCGGTGGCCACCAGCACGTCGACCTCCCAGTTCTCGAACTGGGCCAGGGCGCGCTCACGCTGGCGCTGGCTCTTGTCACCGTGCATCGCCACCGACTTCACACCGAGGTCGGACAGGCGCTTGACCAGGCGGTCGGCGCCGCGCTTGGTGCGGACGAACACGAGCGAGAGCTCACGATCTGACGCGCTCAGCTGCTCGACCAGCGCGTTGACGCGATGCTCGTGGGCGATCTCCACGAAGCGATGCTCGATGCGGTCGTTGGCCTCACGGCGGACCGGTCCGTCCTCGTGCTCGGCCGCGTCGGTGGTGTAGGCGCGCGCGGCGCGACCGGCGTCGCCGTCGAGCGTGGCGGAGAAGAACATGGTCTGGCGGTCACCGCGCTTGCACAGCGCGTTGATGCGGTCGACGGCGGGCTTGAAGCCCATGTCGAGCATGCGGTCGGCCTCGTCGAGGACGAGCACGCGGACCTGATCGAGACTGAAGGCACGGCGCTGGAGCTGATCCTCGAGCCGGCCCGGGGTGGCAACGACGATGTGGGAGTTGGCCGCATCCTTGCCCTGCTTGACCAGGCCGACGCCACCGTAGACGGCGGTGATGCGCAGCGCCCGGGAGTGGGCGAGGGGCCGCAGCTCGTCGACGATCTGGGTGGCCAGCTCCCGCGTGGGGGCCAGGATGAGCGCGGCCGGCCGCGGGCCGTCGGCCTTGATGCGGTCGACCACCGGCACGCCGAACGCGAGCGTCTTGCCCGAGCCGGTGGGGGAGCGGGCCAGCACGTCACGACCGGCGAGCACGTCGGCGATCACCTTGTGCTGGATGGGGAACGGCTTGATGATGCCCTGTTCGGCCAGGGCGCTGACGACGGCACGGCTCGTGCCCAGGTCAGCAAAGGTCAGTTCGTCTGACAATGCGACTCCTTGCGGACGCGCGGGATGGCGCGCCATATGGTTGGGAGGCTCATGCTCACCAACCGCGCAGTCGCGGGACCGGGGTGCCGTTGCCTCAGGGGCAGCCGGATGCCGCCCGTGGAGTTGACGTTAGCAGCGCTTTTCCGGCGCCAGCCCCCATGCGATAGCCCTGGCAGGATTCGAACCTGCGTCTCGCCGGTTATGAGCCGGGTGCTCTGACCGCTGAGCTACAGGGCCGCGGACACCGCGGAACGGTAGAGCGTCAGGCCGTCGGAGCCGACCTGACCACGGTGGCTCACCGCCCGGGGTCAGGCGCGCTGAGGACCGCCACATCTCGTATCATCATCCCCATGCACGCCGTTCTCTTTGCTGACTTCCTGGGCCTCGGCCACTCCCTGTCGGCCTTCGGGTACACGCTGGCGCTGATCCTCACGTGGTTCGTGCTGATCCCGGCCCTGGCGACGTTCATGATCGGCTACTCCGTCGTGATCGTGTTGGCGGAACGCCGGGAGAACCAGGCCCGCATCGCCGCCTACGACGAGCGTCACCGCACCGAGGTGTAGCCAGCTCGCGCAGTTTGCGAGAAGGGAAGGCGCGGGGCAGCGTCGAATCAGTCGCTGCCCATGAAGCAAGCCTCCAGCTCAACCATCTCCGCGGTGAACGGGCTCCACCCGACCGCGCCCGAGACGCCCCACGGCCACCAGGCCCTGTCCGCGTACATCACGGCCCGTTTCGACGAATTCAGCCGCTCCCAGAAGGACGTGGCGCAGTACATCGTCGATCACCTGGACGAGGCGGCCTTCCAGACCGCCGAGGAGCTTGCCCGCCGGGCCAGCACGTCGTCCTCCACGGTGGTGCGCTTCTCCCAGGCACTCGGCTTCGAGGGGTTCCCCGAGCTCCAGCAGGCGGCGCGCGACGAGTACCGCCGCCAGCGCGCCAGCGGTCTGGAGATCGAGGGGGTCGCCATCACCGGCCCCAGCACCCCGTTGTTCTCCCTCGATCACACCGAGTTCGAGTCGGCGCTGGCCGCCGACCACGTCAACGTCGAGGACACCGCGCACAAGCTCTCGCGCTCCGACGTCGAGGCCGCCATCGACGCGATCGTCTCCGCTGAGAAGGTGCTCATCGCCGGCACCGACCAGATGGCGTTCTTCGCCTCCTACTTCCGCCACCTGCTGATGCTGCTGGACCTGCGCGCCGAAGTGGTCGCGAGCGCGTCTCAGGAGGCGCTGGGCCGCCTGTCGCGCATCGACGAGACTACGCTGGTGATCGGCCTGTCGGCGGGTCGGCCCCACCCTCTGGTGAGTCGCACGATGAAGCTGGCCCGCCACCGCAAGGCCACCACCATCGCCATCACCGACGCGACGCTGTCGGAGGTCGCCAAGCTCGCGCGCATCCGGCTGTACTACTCCTCCAACACGCCGGCGTTCGTACGCAGCCACACCGCACTGCTGTCGATCATCCAGGGGCTGGCCTACGGGGTCTACAGCCGCGACGCCCAGCAGTACGACGTGCGCATCAAAGCCTTCCGGCTCAAGTAGGCCCGGCCCGGCCCGGCCCGGCGCGCCGCGCGGACCGTCGGCGCGGGTTGTCTCAGTCGCGCTCGGCGACGTAGAGGGATTGAAGGCAGCGGCCGATGCGTCCCTGCTCGTCGTACATCACCGCCTGGGCGATCCCGGCGCCGCCCGCGACGGTGCGCATCGCGCCGCACAGGGCGATCCACTCACCCACGGGTTCGCGCTCGACGTACACGGTGAGATCCGGGTTGATGAACACGTAGCGGGACCAGTCCAGCTCGGTCGACATCCCATTGGGGAAATCGGCGGCCGCCGCCATACGCTGCAACGGACTGGGGTCCTCACCGCCGATCACCGGCACCTTGAGACGAAACCAGGCGGTAGCGGGCCCGAGGTCGAAGAAGCCGCCGGCGATGTAGCGGATCTCGATCCCGTCGCCGGGAAACAGCGTCCCCTCATAGGGAAACCCGCTCGGGTCGATGCCCGCGGGACCCCGAGGCGGGGCCAGGGCGCCCCCAGCCGCGGCGAAGGCGTCCGCGTCGGGGCTCAGCTCGGCGCCGCTGGACACCGGTGCCCGGCGGACCCGCAGAGCGCGAGCCCGGAGCACCTCGGTGCCGTCGGGACTGACGATGGACCCCTCCAGCAGCTGGACCCGGCGGCCCGGACGGACCGTCTCGACCGATACAGACAGCTCGCCCAGGGGCACGGGGCGCAGCAGCTCGTAGGTCACGCGCACCAGCGCGAGCGTCGGGTCGGGCTCGAGTGCCTCGAAGGCGCGCATGAGCAGCGCGGCGGGGGCGCCCCCGTGCTGGTGATGGGGATTCCATGGCCCGCGCGTGTACTCCGTCGCGACCACTCCGGCGTCATGCAATTCATACAGGGCGTCCATGGCGCCACAGACTATTCTGAGAAGCACTATGAGCACCAATGGACATGACCCCCGCCAGGAAGCGACCTTCACCGTCAAGTCTGGTCTGGCTGAGATGTTGAAGGGCGGCGTGATCATGGACGTCGTCAACGCCGAGGAGGCACGGATCGCCGAGGCGGCTGGGGCGTGTGCGGTGATGGCGCTCGAGCGGGTGCCGGCCGACATCCGGCGTGACGGCGGCGTGGCGCGCATGTCGGATCCGGAGATGATCGAGGGGATCCAGAAAGCCGTGAGTATTCCGGTGATGGCCAAAGCGCGGATCGGTCATTTCGCCGAGGCCCAGGTGCTCGAGGCGCTCGAAGTCGACTACATCGATGAGTCTGAGGTGCTCACTCCGGCCGATGCGGTGAACCACATCGACAAATGGACGTTCAAGTCCCCGTTCGTGTGTGGGGCGACCAATCTCGGTGAGGCGCTGCGGCGGATCGGTGAGGGCGCGGCGATGATCCGTTCCAAGGGCGAGGCTGGGACCGGAGACATCGTGAACGCGGTCACGCACCTGCGCACGATCTCGTCCGAGATCCGCCGCTTGACCACCATGGATTCGGCTGAGTTGTTCACCGCGGCCAAGGAACTGGGTTCGCCGCTGCCGCTGGTGCAGCGGGTGGCGCGTGAGGGCCGCCTGCCGGTCGTGCTGTTCTGCGCGGGTGGGATCGCGACCCCGGCGGACGCGAGCCTGGTCATGCAGCTGGGCGCCGAGGGTGTGTTCGTCGGCTCCGGGATCTTCAAGTCCGGTGATCCCGAGCGGCGCGCCCGGGCGATCGTGGAGGCGACGACCCATTACGCCGACCCCAAGCGGGTGGCCGCGGCCTCGACCGGGCTGGGTGCGGCGATGGAGTCGATCGAGACGTCAAAGCTGGGCGCCGAGCAGCAGCTCGCCACACGCGGCTGGTGAGCGACCCCGCCCCGGACGGCACCCCGCTCAACATCGGGGTGCTCGCTCTCCAGGGCGGCTTCGCGGCGCACGAGCAGATCCTCGCCGGGTTGGGCGCCCGCACCCGGCAGGTACGGGTACCGGACGACCTCACGGGCCTTGACGCGCTGGTGATGCCCGGCGGCGAGTCGACGGTGATGGTGCTGGGGGTCGAGCGGGAGGGGCTGGCCGAACCGTTGCGGGCCTTCGCCGCCCAGCGCCCGGTGCTGGCCACCTGCGCCGGGCTGATCATGCTCGACCGTGACCACCTCGGCGTGCTCGACATCACCGCCCAGCGCAACGCCTTCGGGCGCCAGACGCGCTCGTTCGAGGCTGATCTGGATTTCTCCGGCGAGTTCACCGGTCCGCCCGTCCATGCCGTGTTCATCCGCGCGCCCTGGGTGTCGAGCCACGGGCCCGAGGTCGAGGTGCTTGCCAGCGTTGACTCACATCCCGTCGCCGTGCGTCAGGGTGCGATCACCGCGCTGTCCTTTCACCCCGAGCTGTCAGGCGAGCGCCGCTTCCATCAGGGACTGCTGGAGCGGGCCGGCGGCTGAGCCGGCCCGCTGGGAGCCGACGCGCGCAGCTGCTCCTCGTAGAAGGACCAGTCGAAGTCGATCGGCGCCGGCGGGACATCCGGGACGTCCGGGACGGCATCGGTCTCGGGCGGCGGGGGAGTTCCGCCACGGCACAACCAGACCGCCAGGGCACACAGCGCCAGCCCGGCTCCGAACGCGACGGCGGCCAGGGGCGTGCGGTGGGCCAGCAGCGCGACCGCACCGACGCCGTACAACCCCACCACCGCGACGACCAGACGCACGAGCTCGGTCGAGGTCACCGGCGTCCGCGGTGGGCGGGCGGTGAGGCCCGCGACGATGGCGCCGCTCAGCAGCAGCGTGGGGATGAGCTTCCACACCAGGTTCATCGGTCTATGAGCACATAACCCCGCGGGGGATGGTGGTTGCGCGCCGGGCTCAGCGACCGTGTCCGGCGCGGATGTGAGAGACGGTCCGCAGCAGGATCTTCACGTCGAGCCACAGTGACCAGTTGACCGCATACAGGTAGTCGATCTTGACCATCTCACTCAAGGGCGGGCGCGTGGGTCCGAGCACCTGCCAGGGCCCGGTCATGCCGGGGGGCATGGCCAGGCGGTCGCGGTAGCGGTCGACCACCAGCGCGTCCTCGGCCACCACCAGGGGCCGCGGCCCCACCAGGCTCATCTCACCGCGCAGCACGTTGATCAACTGGGGCAGTTCGTCGATCGACGCCCGCCGGATCACCCGTCCCACGCGGGTGATGCGCGGGTCATCGGCGAGCTTGAACAGGCCGGCGGTCTCATTGCGCTGATCCAGGTCCTGGCGCTGGGCCTCGGCGCCGTCGACCATGCTGCGGAACTTGAGGATGCCGAAGTGGCGGCCGTCTCGGCCGACCCGGGTCTGGCCGAAGATGATCGGACCCGGACTGGTGAGCCGGATGGCCAGCGCGGTGAGCAGCAAGATGGGGGAGGCCAGCGCCAGGGCGGTCCCGGCCGCGCAGATGTCGACCGAGCGCTTGAGCAGCCTCGAGGAGCGGCTCATCCCGGGGTGGCGCAGGCCCGGACGGTCATGCCACCGACGTCGTCGAACTCCACTGCGGAGCCCACGAACTCGAACAGCCGGGGCAACAACGAGACCCGGACGTCGAGCTGGGTGATGCGCTGCACCGCGGCGAGGGTGAGGTCGCTGTCGGCGGCCGCCGGGATGAGGAGCACACGTTCGACCTCGAGCTGGGCGACCACCTTCTCGAGGTCGTCGAAGGTCGAGCGCACGGCGTGCGCTCGCCGATTCGGCCGCGACCGAGCCGTCGCGGGCGCGCTCGTCCTCAAGCGGCAGGTAGCCCACCACGTTGATGTGGGCGCCCGGGTCCGTTGACAGGGAGTGGGCCAGCGCGCGACGGGCCAGGTCACCACCGACGATGAGGATGCGCTCGGGTCCCATCAGGTGGGCGGCGACGGCGTGGGCCGCGCTGGTGGTCAGGATCAGCACGCCGGCCAGGATCAGCCACAGGACGCCGGTCCCGCCGCGTCCGACCCCCGTGTGGATACCCAGGGGAATCGACAGCAGCGACCACATCAGCGCCCATATCGCGGCGAGGATCACCAGCGAGGGGATCTCGTTGAGCACCGAATGACGGATGACCGCGTGGTGACCGTCATAGCGTCCCAACAGCTTGGCCAGGACGATGACCAGCAGGGCGGTGAGCAGATCCCACTGCACCAGGCGGCCGCCGGAGAGCGCCCGGATGAGGACGAGCGACGCCACGGCCGAGAGCACGTCGGATCCGATCAGGGCACGCTTGTAGAGGTGATCCAGACGGATCCGTGAGCGCTGGGGCGTCGGAACCGCGGCGCGACCCTGGCCCGGGGCGACAGCGCGAGGAGGGTCCGCGGGCGGGGCCTGGCTGTCCGCTGACACGGAGCTCAATGCGTGTGGGGGCAGGATTCGCACAGAATACGGTTTTCTGGGAGTTCGGGCGCAACCATCTGAGCCCAGGTGTATCGGCACGCCGGTCCGCGAACTTCACCCCATTGGGCCGTTTTGCACAACGGGGTCGGGAGAGGAAGTCGGGCGCTCGCGTCGTAACCAATCGGGATGCGTCTGAGAGTTCTCGCTGCCGTACTCTGCGCGGCCCTCGGGGTCGCCGCCTGCGGTGCCTCCAATCGGGCTGACGACCAGAGTTCCCCGAGCTCGTCCACGGCCAGCCCGCCGAGCACCGCCGCCACCGCGCCGCAGCAGACCTACACCTACACGACGACCACCACGACGACGACGGCGACCGCCACCACCGCGCCGAGTCCGGCCACGGTGACCACGGCCACCATCACCGCCCCCGACAGCGGTGGGGCCGGTCTGACCAGCCCGACCGCCACCGCCGCGGCGTGCGTCGCCGCCGACCTGACGCCGACCGCAGCTCCGCCCAACGGCGCGACGGGCACGGTGGTGCTCGGCTTCACGGTCAAGAACACGGGGTCAGCCGCCTGCAGCACCTACGGCTGGCCGGGCATCGCCTTCGTCGACGCCTCCGGCACGGCGGTGAGCACCCCGACGACCCGGACGACCCGGGACATCCTCGGCGCGACCCCGCCCACCAAGCTGGTCATCGCCGCCGGAGGCGAGGCGAGCTTCCGCGTCACCGTGCACGACTCCAACGACCAGGGCGGCGAGGCCGGTTGCGGCAGCTTCGCCACGGTTCAGATCATCGCCCCAAACGACACCGCCGCCATGCGGGTCAAGCTGCCCGACGGCCCCGCCGAGGTCTGCGGTGCCGCGGCGGTCTCCCCACTCGAGCCCGGGACCAGCGCGACCGGTCAGTGAACCTCCCAGGGTCGGGAGCCGGCCGTGGGTGGCCCCATGGCCACCCGAAACCGTCACTTCAGCTCATGAGCGGATGAGGCCGAGGACCTCGTCGCGCCTGGCCTCCATGTCAGCTTCGGAGACGAGTGATTCGAGGCATAGACGCAGCAGCGGCTCGGTGTTGGAGGAGCGCACGTTGAAGTGCCAGTCGGGGTAGTCGATGGAGATCCCGTCGATCTCGCGCTGCTCGGCGTCGGCGTACTTCGCCTTGATCGCGTCCATTTTGGCCTGCTGAGCGTCGACCTCGGAATTGATCTCACCGGAGATGAAGTACTTCGCGCGCAGCTCGGCGACCATGTCGGCCAGGGTCTGGTCCGACTCCGACAGCAGCTGCAGCATGAGCAGCGCCGGCAGCGTGCCGGAGTCCGCGCGGTAGAAGTCGCGGAAGTAGTAGTGACCGGACACCTCACCGCCGAAGATGCCGCCCTCCTCGAGCATGCGGCGCTTGAAGAAGGCATGGCCGACGCGGTTGACCAGCGCGGTGCCGCCGGCCGCCTCGACGATGTCGGCCACCGCACGGCTCGCACGGATGTCATAGAGGATCGTCTCGCCGGGATTGCGGGCCAGCAGGGCCTTGGCCAGCAGTGCGGTGAGGAAGTCGCCGTCGACGAAGTCCCCGTTGCCGTCGATGAAGAAGCAGCGGTCGGCGTCGCCATCCCAGGCGATTCCCAGGTCCGCGTGCTGGCTGCGGACGCGGTCGATGATGAACTGGCGGTTCTCGGGCAGCAGCGGGTTGGGCTCGTGATCGGGGAAGTTGCCGTCGGGCACCCAGTAGTTCTCGTCGAGCTCGAGGCCCAGGCGGCTCAGCAGCGGGCCGACCATCGGGCCGGCCATGCCGTTGCCGCCGTCGACGACGACCTTCAGCGGCTTGATCTTGGCGGGGTCGATGAAGTTGAGCGCCGCAGCCTGGAAGTCGGTGTAGATGTCCACGTTCTCCACCGTGCCGCGCGCCGCCTCGACCGGGCCGAGCCGGTCGTTGAGCACCAGGTCGCGGATGTCGCCGATGCCGGTCTCGCCCGACAGGGCGAGGGCGCCGCGGCCCACCAGCTTGACGCCCGTGTAGGCCTTGGGGTTATGCGATGCGGTGCACTGCAGGCCGCCGTCGAGATCGTGGGAGCCGACCAGCCAGTAGAGCATCTCGGTCCCGACCTGGCCGGCGTCGATCACCGTCGCGCCCTCGGCCAGCATGCCCGCCCGGTAGGCCGCGGCCATCTCCGGCGCGGTCAGGCGCATGTCCCGGCCCAGGCCGAGGCGCAGCTCGTGGGTCGACTTGGATTCGTTGGCGGCGATGACCCGCGTGAAGGCACGGCCGATCTGCTCGGCGTCGGCGGCCGACAGGTCGGTGCCGTAGATCCCGCGGATGTCGTAGGCCTTGAAGGTGCTGGCGTCCATGTGGGCGCGCATCCTAGCTGGCCCGGCGCCCCGGCATGGCACCGGAGGGCCCCGGCGGGGACTATCCTCACAGCTCATGTCAGGGCATTCCAAATGGGCTTCGATCAAGCACAAGAAGGCGATCGTCGATCAGCGGCGGGGCCAGCACTTCACCAAGCTCGCGCGCGCGGTGACCGTGGCCGCTCGCGAGGGTGGAGGCGACCCCGAGGGCAACGCCTCCCTGGCCCTGGCCATCCAGAAGGCCCGGGCGGCCTCGATGCCCAAGGACAACATCGAGCGCGCGATCCTCAAGGGCACCGGTGACGGCGCGGACGGCGAGAACTTCGACACCGTGATGTATGAGGGGTACGGCCCCGGCGGGGTGGCGCTGCTCATCGAGGCGCTCACCGATAATCGCAACCGCACCGCGGCCGACGTCCGTCACATGATGGGCAAGGGCGGCGGGTCCCTCGGCGAGCCCGGTTCGGTCGCCTACCTGTTCGACAAGCGCGGAGTGGTCGTGGTCGACGCCTCCCGCCATGACGAGGACGACCTCATGGTCGCCATCGACGCCGGCGCGCTCGACATCGAGGCGGATGAGGATGTCTATGAGGTGATCACCGAGCCCGCCGATTTCCACACCGTGCTCAAGGCCCTCGCCGACGCCGGCATCGAGACCGACAACGCCGAGCTCGCCTATCGGCCCAAGACGCGGGTGCCGGTGGAGGAGGAGGATGCGGCCAAACTTATGAAACTCATCGACGCTCTCGAGGAGAACGACGATGTCGGCGCTGTGCATGC
>CAZZVR010000008.1:0-41609 GCA_964657595.1 Burkholderia sp. PAMC 26561
CGCCGGCAGTTCGCTCCGTTCGCCTACGGCTCACTGCGCAAACCGCCGGCGCTACCGGAGCCCTTTTCAATTCCTGATCCACACCAAGGGGGGGTCAGTTTTCAAACGGCGAAAAGGGGTCAGATTTCAAGCGGCCTTGACACTTCGTCGAGGCAGATAGGCCGCTCGGGTAGGGTTGAGCGCCGCAGATGACCATCGGAGCCACATAATGGTGCTGCGCCGAGCGATAGAGACGGACGTAACTGCAGCGGCTGATCTGTGGCTGCGGTCGCGTCGGGCCACTGCTGGTGCGATTCCGCCAACAATCCACGATGACGAAGACGTCCACGCCTGGTTTGGGTCTCATGTCTTACGAGAAAACGAACTTTGGATCGCGGAGGACACTGACACTGGGCGCCTCATCGGGATCCTCGTCCTGGATGGTTCATGGATCGCCCAGCTGTACGTCGACTCCTCCCTCACCGGTCAGGGCATCGGGAGCCAGTTGATCGAGTTCGCCAAGCGGGCAAGGCCCGAAGGTCTGCAGCTTTGGACGTTCGCGTCCAACCTTGGGGCACAGCGCTTCTATGAGCGGCACGGGTTCATCGTGACCCGGAGAACCGACGGCCGGGATAACGAAGAACACGCGGCGGACATTCTGTACGCATGGGATGGCACAAGAGAAGCCCGGTAAGCCTCCGGTGCGAGCGCCTGGCACGCTGCTGAACCACGGCACCGAGCAATGTTCCGAACGCTTGGGCGACTGCGAAATGCCTGCCCGAAAAGGTGCCACATTGCCGGCGCCCACCGGCGGCTGGGGGATCTCTCCTGACGCGCCACCGGTTACCGGTTCAGGCTGTACCGGCGTTCCGGGCGTTTGGTCACAGTGAGCGCGAGATCGCAACTCTTGTCCGGGAGCAGCCCGTCCGGGGGATGCGCGACAGCTGAGGTGATCGTGTAGGTCCCCGTTTGCTGAGGGCGCCAAGTCGTGACGAAGCTGCCATCGGCGCGGGTTGTGACCGCGGCGATCCCACGCGTGCGATGACCGGTCGTCGAGACCTCGGCAACGTCGACCCGGGTGTGGGGAATGACAGGCTGGGTCGTGCCGGTGATCTGAACCGCACTCCCGCTTCGCACACGGGGATACAGGGAACCCTGGCCCGGAGGCTGGACACCACCGCGGGCGCGCAAGCGTATGTGAACGCCGGTCACTCCCACCTGCCGCAATGCGACCGGCCCGACCCGTCGCTCGGTGACCAGCTGCGAATCACGGGCAGTGGCGGGTACGGCGACCGCCCAACTCAAGCTCGTCTTCTCCGCTGGCCAGGGTGCGGCGGCAAAGGAGATCTGCCACGACACGGTCGTCGAGGAATCCGCGGGCAGCGTGAGAACAATCCCATCTCCCTCATAAGACGGCGCTCCACGGAAACAGCTACTTGCACCGACCTCCGGACTCGGATCACCTGACGAATAACCGCCGGTCTGATGCCCGGCGCCAGCGATCACCTGATCGCTGATCCGCAGGGGTGAGCCTTGGACTTGTGAGTCAGGCCACTGCGATGGCTCCACCCCAACGGCCGCAGTTTGCGTCGTCGCTCCAGTAGTCAGTGTGAGCGTTGCGGTCACCGACCCACCCCCGAAGCTCAACACGCCAGGCATCACACCCCCGATGACCTGCACGCCCCGCACGGATACCCCTCCGTTATGAGACGTCGCTGGTCGACCGTCAGCTCCGGCAACCGTCGAAGCCCCACCGGTGAGGGTGATCAAGCCGCACACCATCACCATCAACGCGATGCCCCTGATTGCGTCGCGATCTCTCACAGAAGCTCTACGTTACGCCGAGGAGGCCGCGGCACCACCGGTCCCTCCCGAGCCACCGGCAGGCTCGGCGAACAGCGGGACGGGAAAGACGTGATCGAGCTAGCAACGGTCTCCTTCGAGTCGCTGCCCAAGGTCACATGCCTCCCTTGATCGCAGCCGCGCTGATGGCGTCGACAGCGGCATACGCGCTACTGGATGTAGTAGATCTTCGGCACCCCGCGACGGTCGACGAAGAAGAAAGTGCTCTCACACGCGAGGGCACTGGGGGCTTGTCTCCGGACCGGCAGTCACCGTTAGGGAGCGTCGGATCAACGCGTACCCGCAAGAATGCGCGACGATGGAACGGTATGAACTGCGGCGAGCGGGGGTGGCGTTCATTGCGATCCGTGTCCTCTGCTCCGGGGGTTCGCTCTGATGGATGCCCTTCCACATCGCTCGGACGTCTGGTTGCCAAGCCCGATCAGAATCATCGAGGTCCAGCGCGACGCTCACATGTCCGTAGTCGAGGACGTCGGTCGCTGCGCGGCGACTGGCAGTCGCATCGAAGGGCTGCAGGCCGGCCGGGTTGGGACACTCAGACAACGCGCCGCGTGCGAGCGGCTTGGTAGGCGCGGGGCCTGTCGTTGCTGCCGGTCCCAGGCTTGTCCCGGCTACAGAGACACCAACGGCACAGCAGAGGATGGCCAGAGCGCCTGTCACAACTACCGACGACTTGATTCTCATCCTGGGACCTCTGTAACCGGTTGCTGAGGCCCGGCGAACCCTAGTTGGCGGAGGTTCACAGGCGCCACGCCTCTGCTCTCCTCTGAGCGAGAGGAATTGTCTCAGGCCATGAGCGCCCGATCCAGGCATGCGTGCGTTCTACATTCCGGGGTGCGGGCCCAGACCCCAACACCGGAACCGTCACGCTTCGCTGACCCTCGGTACAGAACCTGATCACCGACTCGGGACGTCTCGGGCCCTGCCTGTCGGGAGACCGGAGCAAACGGCTGACCTCTGAGGTATCCCACTCGTGTCAGCGACCCCAAGGCTCCGGGGGCTATCTACCAAGTGACGTGAGCCATCCGTTGCGCCCTTATGCTCAGCGCGTGATGGCGAACGCGATCGAGCTTCACGGGGTGGTCAAGCGCTTCGGGACCCTGACAGCCGTTGACGGCCTCGACCTGGCGGTCCCATCTGGGGTCTGCTTTGGCCTGCTCGGACCCAACGGCGCCGGAAAGTCGACGACTATGCGGATGCTCACCGCCCAGACGCTGGCCAGTGAGGGCTCAATCAGCCTGCTGGGGTACCGCCTACCTGAGCAGTCCAAGCAGGCCCGAATGGCCATGGGTGTCGTTCCCCAGCTCGACAACCTCGATGTCGAGCTCACCTGCCGTCAGATCCTCGACGTGTTCGCTCGGCTCTATCGCGTGCCCGGCCCCCGGCGCCGGGCCGCAGTCGACCGTGCCTTGGAGATCGCCAACCTCGGCGGGCGCGCCGACACGGTCGTCCGCGACCTGTCCGGCGGGATGCGCCGGCGCCTGCTGGTGGCCCGCGCGCTCATCCATCGGCCTCGCCTCGTCCTACTCGACGAGCCGACGGTCGGCCTCGACCCCCAGGTCCGCCAGGAGCTGTGGACCCTGATCGACGCCCTTCGCAGCGAGGGCGTCACCCTGCTCATGTCGACACACTACATCGAGGAGGCCGAGCGCCTTGCTGACACCGTGGCGGTCATGTCGGCCGGGCGCATCATCGCCCAGGGCACCCCGGCCGAGCTGGTGGCTGCGCACGCCGGCAGTGAGGTCGTCGAGGTGTACGGCCCGCCCGCCGAGCTCGCTGCGCTCGAGGCGACGGCGACCGAACGGGGGTGGCGCCATCGCCGCAGCGGACCGGCGGTCGCCCTGCTCGGGGCCGAGGCGCTCAACGGCGAGGCGCCCACCGGCGTACGCCGGCCGGCGAACCTCGAGGATGCCTTCGTCGCGCTCACCGGGGAGCAGATTGAATGAGCGCAGCCGCGCCGTCCCCGGCCACCGGCCCGGAGGCTGAGGACCCGTCCTCCTGGGATCATGGTTCCGATCCCCGCCTCGGCCGCCTCGAGTCGGCCGCAATGGCGGCGGTGATCGCGCGCGAGGTGGTCATGTTCAAGCGCTACTGGCGCGCGACAACCTTCTCGTCGATCGTTCAGCCAGTCATCTACCTGCTCGCGTTCGGCCTCGGCTTCGGCTCGCTCGTCCATCGCGTTGGGCACCTCGGCTACGTCCAGTACGTCGCCACCGGCGTCGTGGCCACAGCCGTGCTGTTTTCCTCGGCCTTCCCCGGAATGTTCAACACGTTCATTCGGTGGAAATTCCAGCGCACCTACGACGCGCTGCTTGCCGCGCCAATCGACGTGGAGGAGCTGATCACTGCCGAGACCCTGTGGATCGCGATCCGCTCCGGCGTCTACGGTGTCGCCCCCCTGATCGTCGGCTTCTTCTGGGGCCTGACCCCCAAGCCGGCGATGCTGCTCGTCCCACTTGTCGGGTTCGTCACCGGTTTTGGGTTCGCCAACTTCGGCGTGCTCATCGCTGCGGTCGCAAAGACGATCGACAACTTCAACTACGTCACCAGTGCCGTGCTCACCCCGATGTTCCTCGTGGCCGGCACGTTCTTTCCCATCACCCAGCTGCCGGGCGTCCTGCGCGACATCGCCCAGGTGAACCCGCTCTACCATTGCGTCGCCCTCGTCCGTGATCTCGCACTTCAGTCCTTCCACGCAGCCGACTTCATCCACATCGCCGTGCTCGTCGTCTTTGCGGTGCTGCTCTGGCGCCTGGCTGTATGGCGGATGCAGCAACGGCTCGTCGATTAGCGGAATCTGAGCCCGAGTCGGCGCATCGGCCGCGGCCACGGTGTCTCTGGGTGATGCTCCCGTAGCCAGCGACCACGCCGACCGCCCGCCCGTCCCGGCCTCGCCGGGTGGCTCTACCTTCGCACGCGGGGCCATCGGATGCACTTGATCACATAAACTCACGCGCTGTTGCCGTAGCGCCGGCTTTGCGACAGCAGCCATGCTTGTCGCCGAGAGGAGGGCTAATCTACGACCGCCTGAAGAGGCGCATGCACCCATGCACGTCCTAGGCATGCATGAGTGGATCGCGGCGCTGAGGTCATCCCGGCGCGTGCTCGTTACGTCGCCAAACCGCGGTGATCAACATCGACCACCACGACCGGAACCACACGAGCCACACGAGCCACAGCCTGAGGGTCGATCTCGGCAAGCTATGAGATCTAAGGTGGCGCATGTACTACCAACGCCCGCCGACCTTTGCCTATGCGGTCATGGCGGCGCTTTTCGACGGCGTCCTGCTCGCTTTCGGCAGGTGGTGCCCCGACACAGGCAAACAGGAGCGGCCTGTTGCGGGAATCAGCCCACAGGAAGTGAGCACGACCGCTATGACGCGTCGGACGGGTACGGGTCACAAGCGCTTCGGCGGCCACGAACGTCCGGCGGACGCGACTGGTTCTGCCGGGATGGGAACCTCGCCCGAAGTCGTTGACCGCGTGCCACCCTCAACGTCATCGTGGAAAAGCCGGACATCCTTCGCGCGTGGCGCGCCGGCAGCCTTGGCGGGCTCGTGGTCGCCACCCTCGCACCTCTGATCGGAGAGCCCTTCATGGATCTGGGCAGAGCCGCTGACATGATCTGGATGGGCTTTGGCGAAAGAGTCTTCGCGCCAACCCGATGGTCGCCAGACCGTTGGACGTCCCGTCATGCACTGCATGTCCAGTGTCCGTTCAGACTGGACTCCGAAAGCGCTGCTGTAGCCACAGCAGCGGATATCTATCACTCCGCTACCGATCCAAACTCCCTTGAGCCGTTTGACTGGGGAACACCCGGCGCAAGTGTCTTCGATGCGCGGGTCGCTGAGTTCTGGTCCCGATACGAGCCCGGCTCCCTGAGCGTGACAAAGGTCCGCGCCGACGCGGTCGGCGGCCTCGAGTTGGTTCTCACGGAGGGGTTCAGCGTCAAGGTGTTCCCGAACAGGTCCGGTATCCGCGAGCACTGGCGGTATCTCCTCATGCCGTCTGGCCCGCACTTCGTCGTCATCCCCAATGACGCGGCTAAGGAGCCGAACTCGTCCGCCAACTAACTGGACTGAACCGGTTCAGAGGCCGCCGGGTCGCACGATCACGTTCGGCGTCAGCGGCCGCACCCTTGGGCTCCTGCTTCGGCGACTTGGCTATGACGCGACTCACCGAAAGGAACGCGGGCTTGCAACGGCTCCCGAAGCTGCCTGTGCGTGGGCAAGCCAGAACGTGTCGAACCCGCGATACGGGCAGCGTTGCGTACTGTCGGAGCTCGATAATGGAAACCACGCATGTCCAGTGATGAGCAAGGCGAGGGTCAGGGTCGATTTCCGTCGGGCCGGTTCATCGTAGGGATGCTGGGAGCGGCAGCGCTCAGGTCGCTGCCGCTCCCGGGGCCCACGGCCGGGGTGCTCCCGGTCGTGGCAGACAGGTGGCGAGAAATCCTCCAGCGAAAGGATTCGTCGTCGAGCAAGATGGGAGCTCCCTGACCGTCACCGCACTTGATTCAGATGGGAAGTGGCAGGGCACGTTCGTTGCTGGGTCGTTACTCACCCTCCGGATCCCAGCCCCGTTGTCCATTCGGCTGAGGATCTACTTCGAGAATCAGGCGCAAGAACTTCAGGACTTTGTGTCTAAGCATCGGCTCCAACCGTGGCCAGCGACTGGAGTGGCGCCGCACGTTCGCGTAACCAAGGATGAGATCAGGGTCTGGTACGGCTCCTTCGACGAGGCGAACGCCGTATTGCGGTGGCGGCCAATCCGACGATCTGAACTTGGGCTTTAGGCCGCACCGGTCGGGCTATCAGGACAGTCGCCGTTCGCCGAATGCGTGACTCTCGGTATGGCGGAGGAGCTTGCTTGTTTTCTATGTGCCGGGCTGGTCCGGGGGTGGCTGCGTGATGAGCCAGGCCGCCATCGCGAGGCTGAGAATCGCCGATCCGGCGTAGAGCTCTGTGTAGGCGACCCGAGTGATCAGTAACGACCCGAGGGCTTGCATCGGCGCCTGTGGGCCGAACAGGGCCAGGCTGAGTGCCGCGGACATTCTGCCTTGTAGGTCATTGGGGGTGACGCGTTGTGCCAGGTTGAGCGTGCCGAGGAAAACGTATGGCAGTGCGAAGCCAAGGACGAATGAGCCGCAGATGGCGGCTGGTAGCCAGTGGTTCGCCCGAAGGACGTCTCCGGCAGCGAAGTTGACGAGGCCGATAACGACAAGCCCCCGCTCGTCAAAGCGTCGGATGATGCGACTCGCGGTGAGTGAGGCGATGACTGATCCGGCGCCGAGGAGCGCAGAGAGGACGCCGAGGAAGGCTGGGTCCTGGCCGACGCCCTGGACAAGGCTGTATTGCGCCGCGACGCTCACCCCGGAAAGTGCCATGACGGCGGTTGCCGTGATCGCGACAGCTCGCAGTCCTTTGGTTTTTCGGATGTGAGAGACCCCGCCGAGCAGTGCCGTCTTGAGACGCTCAGATTCGGGGCGGTGCGGTGGAGTGTCATCGACTCGAAGACGCGTGATGACCAGCGCGGCAACGACGAACGTACCTGCGTCGAGTGCTGCGACTGCGCCGCCTCCCAAAAGTTCGAACAGGGCCGCTCCGACCAGGGGTGAGACGAGGCGGCCGGTCTCCTGGATCGTGAGTCGCCAGCCGTTGATGCGCTGGCGAAACTCGGCGCTGAACATCTGTGCGAACAGGGCATCTTCAGCCGGATCTATCACGGTGGCTTCTAGCCCGTAGAGACCCATCACCGTGAAGAGGATCCACACCTCGGCGGGTGACTTCAGGAACAGCAGGCACGAGACGGTGACCGCTGCTGACAGGTTCAGCGCCAGCAGCAAGCGTCGGCGAGGGAGGCGATCGGCAACGAGCCCGGCAAGCGGGGCGGCGAGAGTCGGGGCGTAGATACAAGCTGAGATCAGCCCCGCCTCAGCGCTGCTGCCGGTGAGAGTCTTGACCCAAACCCCGGCGACCAGGGACATCGCGCTGTTGCCGATCAGCGATGCTGCGAGGCCTGGAAAGTACCACCGAGCATTCCGGGTCTCGACGGTTGGGTCATCGGTCCCGAGGCGGGACGGCTCAGTCGCACGGGCCGACATGCGCGAAGCATATCCGCCGTTAGTCTGATAGACGCATGATATCTAAGTGGATCTCTAACAGATCCTTTCTTGGAACGGGGAGTCCGGAAACAAGGACCAGCGGCTCGCCGAACGGACAGCCGGAACCCGAGCGCTGCTCAGAAGTCAGCTATTGGGCCAATCCACAGGCCCGCGGGACGGCCGCTTGCCTGGGTGAATCGGAGGAGGAGCTGTCGCTCAGCCGCACCAGGAACTGTGGTTCCGAACCGTTCCTATCTCTTCCGACCGATGGGCTTGCTTTCGCTGGGCCGGGCGAGATAGGGTGCGCTGCGATCAGCCCGCCGAGGGCTGGCACCTATGAGGGGGACTCATGAGACGCTTTATCGTCGGCATTGCGATTGCCGCAGCGTTCGCTCTGGCCGGTTTGCTGCCATCTGCAGCATTCGCGAAAACCTGCTCGAGCAGTTACACGCACGCCATTATCGGTGGGGCGCAGAAGTGTTTGCGCGCCGGCGAGTACTGCGCCCACAGCGAGCAAAGCCAATACCGCCGGTACGGCTACACCTGCTCCAACTACGTGGATGGTGAATACCACCTCAAGCGAGCCTAACCGGCTGAATCCAGAGCCGGCGCGAAAACATCTCCGCGAGCCCGCATTCACAAAGGCAGACCCGCCGCCGCAAGCGCGGCGCGGAGCGGATCAAGCCCGACCGCCCACTTGCCCCGGATATCGTTTGGCGAGGTGCCGCCTAGTGCGCCCCACCGTCAATCCAACCGGGCGCGCATCAGGAGCGACCAGGGATGTCGTGCTGCGGACGCGAGCGACGGCGCCCGGGCGATGACCTCATCCGAGGGCCGTGGCTCGCGGAGCTCTTCTATGACGAAGCCGGCAGCTGCCAGCGCCCGTGTGTAGGCCTCTATCGGCCGTTCCCGGCCCGTGAAGCGCATAGTTAGGCCGTTGCGCGCAAAGCTTTCATCAAAGACACGCTCGGTGAAGTAGTCGTCGCGGAACTCTGGGGTCCCGTTGAGAGGGTGCGTGATAGCGATACAGACCCGCCCGCCAGGCATCAGCACCCGGGCGATCTCGCGCAACGCGCCAGCGGGGTCTGGCATGTCCATCAGACACATGAAGGCCACTGCGAGATCTGCGCTGTTCGCCGACCACGGCAGCGCCGTGGCATCGCCGAGCAAAACCTCCTCATATCCCCCTGCCTGACGTGCCGCTTCCACCAGCGTCGGCGAGCTGTCCAGGCCGCGAACCCGATGGCCTAACTGCGCGAGGATCCGCCCGACACGACCTTCGCCGCATCCGACATCTACGGTTCCCGTTCCCGGGGCTGGCAACAGCTTTCCAAGAGCGGGAGCGTTCATCTCCCAGAACGCGACGTCGTGCCCCGGCGTTCGAGCCCACGCGAGCCAGTCCCGTGCAGCGGCCTCCCACTCGGCGCTCAGCTCTCCGGTCGACACGGCGCGAAAGTCTATGACCTACGAGTCTCGAGGAATGCTCGAGGGGCTGTCCCGACCGGGCGTTTTCAGCCCCCCTGGCTCACACCGCCGAAAGCGCAACCGCGCCGTGGACAGCCGCCGGGACAACTCTGCCTAGGCGCCCGAATGCGGCTCAGGCCGAGCCGCGGGGCGTCGACCACATAGGCCATTGACGCCCCGCCGCTCACCAAACTCGCCCGTTCAGGCGAAGGTCTTGCATTCGTCGCACTTCGGACGCCCGTCGGTGTCGGAAACTTTGTGCTCCGGCTTGATCCGCCTGCCGTCCGAACACGCGCTGTTGTCGTGATAGACGTTCCGGTGGCCCGCGCCGTCTTCCGGGGTCGTTGTATGGAACGGACTGACTTTCATACGTCGCTCCTTTCAAGCGCTCGGCTGGCCTACCGTCGCACACCTATAAGCCAGAACGCGTGATCGCACTCCAGCACTCGGCCCGGACGCACGGCCAACGGCTCAGGACATGACCTGCGACGACTAAACTCATCCGGGACTCGCCGAGAGTGTGGCCAGCGGCGTCCTCTCCCGGTAACCCGGTCTGCGTATGCAGCGTCCAATCGTCTAGTGCTTGAGTTCGTCGGACCGGCCGCTAGCGTTGGCTGCGTGGAGTTGTTCTACCCGGACCCGGAACTCACCGACGGAGTCGTCGGGCTCCGCCGTTGGCGATTGACCGACCAGGAATGCGTGCGGCTGGCAGGAACCGATCCGCAGATTTCTCGCTGCACCACCGTCCCTGCTGTCTACACACCGATGGAGGGGCGCGCGTTCATCGAGCGTCAATGGAGCCGCCTGGAGAACGGGGACGGATTGGCCCTGGCGCTCACCGACGCCGCCCGCGATGAAGCTGTCGGCCATGTCTATCTCGGTGTGCGCCCCCAGCCAGGAGTTTTCGGGCTTGGCTATTGGGTCATTCCCGAGGCTCGCGGGCGTCGGTTCGCCGCTCGTGCCGCGCGCTTAGCTTCCACTTGGGCCCTCGATGTCGTCGGTGTGTCCCGCGTGGAGGCCTGGGTGTTTCCCGAGAATGAGCCGTCACTGAGAACGCTCGCGTCTGCTGGCTTTCAGTCAGAGGGTGTGCTCAGGTCATTCTTGACATTCGACAACGAGCGCTCGGACGCCGTGGTCTGTTCCAGGCTGTCTGGCGACGAGCCGGGCCCCTCGGGCAGTAACCCAGGTCGCTGGAACCAGGGCTGACCGCATCGCGCCGCTGAACACCTCGGCGCCTATGCAGCAGACCCCGCGACCACTGGATAACAGTGCTGGCATGAACGGCCTTTGCGATCAGTTTTGCGTAGGCAGTGAGCGGCGTTCCTACCGGGGACGACTACCGGCGAAGTCGTCCCGATCCAATCATGCATTTTCAGCCCGGTAGATCGCCACTTGACGATCGCTAACTCCGGTCGTCACGGGACTTACCGTGACCAGTGAGAACCCGTTGCGCTCGAGGACGAGTCGAGACGCAGTGTTCGCTGCATCGGGATCAACGACCACACCACATCCCGGCCGGTTTCGCCGGGCCTCAGCAACAAGCGCGGCGACCATGTCAGTCCCGAGCCCGCGCCCTATCGCGTCCGGTTCACCGATCGCATAATCAATCCCGCAATCGCCAGGATTTGCACCCACTTCGCTGGCAGCGGCAGGGTAGGCATCGTACGGATACCACTGACACCAGCCAATCGGGCAGACGTCGGCGCTCAGATCGACAGTCTCTTCAACGATCGTGAGCATCCTGGTCGCATGATCGCTGCCGTCCAAGACCCGGGCTCTGATCTTGGCGAGCTCGGCACTTGCAGTTGTGTCGAGAAGCCACCAGCGGGCGACGTGAGGCTCATGTAGCCAGCGACCGACATGCTCAAGGTCAGAAGCGAGCATCGGTCTCAAGACGATCATGCTGGGACCGTATCGGCCGGGCGCGGCTTAACGGGGTTCTCGCCGTATGCGAGGCTGGAGGTGGAGCCTGCAGACGCGGCGTTCTACCTCAGCAGCGATCGGGTCAGCGGCCTGTGAGGACGGCACATCACTGATACCGCGCCGCCGGTATGAGACCCTGTGGTCATGCCAGAAGATGACGCTGCGCAGGACACGCTTGGGCCGTTCTGTCCGAGGTGTCGGACCCCGCTTCGCGAGACGCTACGCGTCGCAACAGTCGAGAGCGATGACCGAAGCCCAGTCACCGGGTTCTCGTGTAGATGTGACCTTCTGTGGGGCCTGCGGAACAGCACTTTCCGCGGTGCCGCCGCCGCGAGAACCCGAACCACTAGGCGTACCAGATCCTCAAGACCCGGAATCTCTTCAGGGTCGCTTTCAGATTCGCTGTCGCGAGCTCATCCAGGAGATTCAGGTTGTGGGGTTCATGCCGGGCGGCTGGATCGGACTGATCGCAAGTTTTGGGGCGGTCGGAGCGGCCCACCAGCTCTTATCGACGGGTCGCATCTTGCCCGTGACGCCGTGGCTTCTGAGCCAAGGTCGAGCGGATCTCACGATGGAGCACGAGATAACGCGCCCCGAGTGGGCAGACCTGTTTGACGACGCCGAGCGGGCTCAGGCCAGCGAGCGTCTCAAGCGAGCTGCCGAACGTCAGTAACTCAGCCCGATCAGCCCCCGATCGTCGCCGTTTGCCGGTGTAAGCCGGGTCTCCCGGACGCCTTATCGCCGGAAGGAGGGCCGGGCGTGCAGGTCCGTCGGGCTGTGGTGCGCCTAGGCAGAACGCGGCTTCTAAAGGTGAGCTCGCTGCGTCGGAGACTTCCCCGACGCAGCAGTCCTCAGGCCTCTAGCGGCTACTCGCGGAGGTAGTAGTCACGCCCGGCGCCGTCGAAAGCCGCCTCCGTTGCGGCACCAGTCCTTGAAAACGCCTCCCGGACCCGCATGGGCACGGATCGTAGTTTCCAAGGCGCTCGAAGAGTCGACCGCACCACCCTTGACGCTTTGGTCGCCTCGCTTGACGCTCGCCTCGGAGAGGATTCCGTGGCGCCGCTTACTCATCGGTTCAAAAGGACCGTTCGCTGTTGTGTTCGCTCGACATGATCACTCCTCTGGTCTGATCTTTCGCGCGAACGACGAGCCTTGAGCGAGTCAGCGTCCGCGCTTTCTCAGGCTAGCCAGGTCACGACTGCTCTCGCCAGGGATACAGCGTGTCCGCCTCGATCAATTGCGTCGGATCTCGGTCGTCCCTCTTGGTGGCGTCGGGTAAGGTCCCGTGCATGGCTTCCTTCTTCTCTCGTCTCCGCGCTGGCGCGTAACAGCGATCTCGCGCTCTCTGAGCGCTTGTCGACCTAGTTGTCGGCACCGAGATCGTCTGAGCACAGCCCGCCCAGGGGCTCGCTGGTGCGTCCGCCTAGCGGACGGTTCATGGATCTCGAGAGAAAGAAGTTCGGCATGCGCACTCACCCCGTTGAGTTGTCAGAAGCACAGGCGTTCCTTCACGGCCGCTTCGGCGATCGCGTCGCCCACGTGGCCCATCTCGGAGCGGGAGCATGGTCCCGGGCCTACTCCTTTGACCTGGACGGCCAAGAGCTCGTTGCTCGATTTGGTCAACACCGAGAGGACTTCGACCTCGACCGACAAGCCGCGGCGTTCGCCAGCCCGGAACTGCCCATCCCCGCCGTGCTCGAAATCGGCAACGCGTTCGAGGGGGCCTTCGCCATCTCCGAGCGCGCTCACGGCGTGTTCCTTGAATCCCTAGACACAGCTGGGTGGCGGCTGATTCTTCCCGCGCTGTTCCGGGGTCTGGATCGGCTCCGGACCTACCCGACGTCATGGCCGGCTGACTGGACTGTCGAAGGATCCGGCCTGACCAACGTCGTCGGCGGGCTTTGGGGCGCACAGCTTCTCAGCGGCCTCGTTGACCGTCCGGGACAGCGAGTGTCTGGCTGGCGCAGCGTGCTGCGCGATTCTCCTGAGCTCGATGAGCTGTTCGAAACGACGTTCGCCGCCTTTTCGGATCTGCTTGAACGCTGTCCCACCGAACCGCACCTCATTCACTCGGATCTGCTGAACCGCAACGTTCTGGTCAGCGAGGACGCAAGCGAGGTCCGGGCGGTGTTTGACTGGGGCTGTCTCAAATACGGCGACTTTCTCTACGAAGTCGCCTGGTTCACCTTTTGCGAGCCCTGGCACCCCGGCCTGGCCGCGATCGACATTCGCTCCGCTGCAGTCGCGCACTACGACACGACCGGGGTCCGTGTTCCCGGATTCGATGAGCGGATGCGTTGCTATGAGCTCCACATCGCACTCGACCATCTCGCCTACAACGCGTTCACCGGCAGCCAAGACGACCTGATCGCTGTCGCGAACCGAACCCGCGCGATCCTTGAGACACCACTTGACGCCGGCAAGCCCGAGGGCAGGAGCCTGCCATGACTGCTCTGGCGTACCCAGACCCGCAACTCACGAGCGGGGCGCTCACCCTGCGCGAATGGCGTGAGAGCGACATCCCCCTCATCAGTCGCACATGGTCAAATCCAACCTTCGGGCCTTTCATCACCGGAGCAGCAGCCACGTACCCCGAGAACGAGGCACGCGACTGGTTCAACGCGCTCGGCGACCGGCTTCAGGCCGGGAACATCGAACTGGCCGTCACACTTGACGCGTCAGAAGATCCAGTTGGGGCCGTATCTGCACAGATCAACTCCTACTGGCTTCGAGCCGAAATCGGTTACTGGCTCACCCCGGCCGCCGAAGGCAACGGATACATGACGACCGCCGTCGACCTTCTCTGTCGATGGCTCTTTGACCACCTGCAGATTGGCCGGATCGAACTCATCACAAGCCCAGCCAACTTGCCGTCCCAACGAGTCGCTCAACGCGTCGGGTTTCAACGCGAAGGACTCCTCCGTGGCTATTTGTTCGACCGAAAGACCGACCAACGACGAGACAGCCAAATCTGGGGAATCCTCCGAGACGACCCCCGTACACACTCGAGAATGTGACGCTCTCGCCGGTTGCAGGGCTAGCTCTAACGGGTCGTACAGCGATCTCTGCATAGGCAAGATTCGCGATCTCTCTGACTCCGATCCTCTCTTGCATGGCGAAGCCGGTCCCCGCTCGAACGCTGAGTTAACAGCGGCGACACGCCCCGGTAAACGCTTGTGGCGGTTAGGAGGACCGGCTGGCGGGCCACATCAGCGCTCCGCGTTTGACCATGTCGGCGATCGAGGCGGCGATGGTCTCAGCTGGCGCCACGGTTGACAGGACGTTTTGCTCAACGGGCTGGGCTTGCGCGAATTCTTGGTACATGTGACGGGTGGCCGGGATATTGGTGAACCCGTGGCCGACGCGGGACTTGACTCGCTCGACACACACCTCTTCCGGGGGGAGCAGCATCACGTAATGAATCCCTGACAGGCCGGTCGCGGTTCCGAACGCGGCACGGAACCACGGGCCGATCACTCCGTCGTAGACCACTGTGTAGCCGCCAGCGGCAAGCCTTCCAGCTGCAGCGGCGGATGCGCCGACGACAGTCATGTTCTGCTCGTTTGACTCCGGGGTCCACGGTTCCAGGTAGCCGTGTCTGATCATTTGGAAGAAGTCGTCACCGACGACCAGCGCGCTGGGATCGAAGTGTTCGGTCAGAAGCCGGGCGACGGCGCTCTTTCCAGCACCGGGCGGTCCCGTGACAACAATGAGGTCACCGCTTGTACCCACCGAGATGACTATAAAGTCGAGCTTCGAGCGCGAGACCAGCAGCCCGGTTCAGTTCACATCTCTCGAAAGGACGACATCGAAGGACTCTGGAGGCCGAACGCTGGCGAAGTAGTAGTCCTCGGCCGGGTCCCACAGCGAATGCCACCGGGTCATGTAGGCCTCACCCTCGCGGCGAACGAGCCTGACTTTTCGAAGCCTGTCTTCCAGGGTCACGAGAACAGAGATGTTGATGAGTTCCGCTAGTTCTGGTCGGGCTGAGTAGACGCCGTCAACCACGACAACCGGCACCGGCGGACAGATCAACTCGTGATCAGAAAGACCAGCTCCGGTCTCCCAGTTGAATGTCTGCCAGCGTGCAGTCCGGCCTGAGCACAGCGGTTCAAGCACCACTCTCCGGAGACGCCTCCAGTCAATGCAGACGTCCGCTCGCTCCGCGGGCGTAAGGCGTTGGAGCTCACCGGGGTCGGCCCCGCTCCAAAAGTCATCAGCGGCGATCACCTGTCCCTGGTGGAGGGCGGCGATCTCGGCGGCGACGGTGGACTTGCCGGTGCCGCTGCGTCCGTCCAGAGCCACAAGGACCGGACCATCGAGCCGTGCGGCCTCAGCAGCTATAAGCCGGTTCAGCTGCTTCAGCATTCAGCGATAGTGCCACCACTCAGATCGGGAGTTGCCAGACTTTGCGGCGGTGGACGAGCAACGACTGACAGGAGGCAACGCCGGCGGCGCGGGACGTGCAGGAAACACCGTTCTGCGTCCCGCGGGCCCATGGACCCCTGCGGTCCACTCTCTCCTGACCTATCTCGAGGTGGCTCAGTTCCCTGGTGTGCCGAAAGCGCTCGGCGTTGACGAACAGGGTCGCGAGGTCTTGACGTACATCGCCGGTGAGACAATTGGCGATGCTGAGCCCTGGCCAGCGTGGGTGTACTCCGATGAGGCGCTGATCGACGTCGGGTCCTGGCTACGGCGCTACCACGACACGGTCGCGAACTTCGTTCCAGCGCCCGACGCACAATGGCGCTTGCCCACCCGCCACTGGGCACCGGGCCTCATCATCGGCCACAACGACGCCGCGCCCTACAACGCCGTCTGGCGCCCAAACTCTGAGCCCGGGGCTGGACACACTGGCCGGCTCGTGGGATTTATCGACTGGGACTTCGCGGGACCCTGTCCTCCGCTCTGGGACCTTGCCTACCTGGTGTTCTCCTGGGGACCGCTGCACGCACGGGACATCGTTATCGCGGAGGGATTCACCCGGTTTGAGGACCGGCCCCGTCGCGTCCGCCTCCTTCTTGACGCCTACGGCTACAGGGGAACGACGAACGAGCTTCTCGCCGGCGTGCGCACCCGGGTACAAGACCTATCCGACACCATCCAGAATCTCTCGGACAATGGTGATCCCCTCTTTGCCCAGATGGTCGCCGCCGGCACGATCGATGCCCAACAGCGGGCGCTGACAGAGCTAAGCCAAGATGCAGCAATGTTCGAGGAGCGCGTGTAACAAACATCACGAGCCCGCGCGTCGCCGAGACCGAAGACGCAATCGACGCGCGAGCAACCGCTTTGCATACGTACCGGACGAATCTACGTATTTCATCGTTGGACGGCGTCAGCGACCGTTACGGCTTCTGCAATCGGTGCCACGTGACTGGGACGTGCCCGCTCTATAGAGGAGCGCAGGCACCTCACAGCAGGCGGCGAGGTAGCCGAATTGGACCGACAACGGGGTCCGGTCCGCCCGAATGACGGTAAAGGTCACTCGTGTGATTTCGACTCTGACTTGGGGCCGTTCCATCGATCGAACCGACGCTCGAGGTTCTCTCGGCGCCTCTGTGCCTTATCGATTACCGCGTCAATCTTGGTCTGCTTGCCTGATTCGAAGCGATGTACTCGCCCTCGCCCGCGCCAGAACTTCTGATCTGCGTCGTGGAGTCTGTCTCCATCACGAGCGGCGACCTTCAGGCCATCGGAGCCGCTGGCTTTCTTGAGAACATCGCGAATTTCCATCGTGGCGCTGGCCAGGTCGTTCATGCCGTGAATGACGAGACGGTTCTGAGCAAACAAAGTGTTCCAGTCGATTAAGAACGTCAACTCAGGCAAGATCTGGTTTCCGCGTGAGTCCTTGAAGCTGACCGTTGCGGTGTACTTGCGGGGTAGGTCTTCTGCTGCCGCCAACGCCTGCGTGAAGTCCCAGTAGCAACGCCACTCTTGACCAGGAACGAGCGTCGGAATGACTTCCGGCACCTTCAGATAGTCCTGAGCGTTCGACCCTCGCAGGTTGGCTGACCGCGGTGAAGGGTCGATCTTCACGCGAACGTCCGTGGCTGGAGTCAGACCAAAGTTCTTGATCACCAGGTCAATCTGATGCTGCTCGTGGCCGCTGTCGTCGATGAAGACGGCGACGTTGGGCTGCGCCTGCTCTCTTCGAAGCCGACGTGCCTCACGGAGCTGAAAGTATGCGAAGGCCGCAGCGACGACGGCGACTACGACGAGCCCGATGGTCCCGATAGCGGTCCAGACATCCGGTGACCAGTGCCAGAAGCCTGTGGCGAGGTGCGGTTGATAGGTGTAAATCCGGCGGGCATCCGCCCAGATCATCCCGGTGCCACCGGATGAGACAAATGAGCTGGTCAACATTGTTCGTTGGCTGCAGACCCGCAGCCGCGACCGCGCCGATCGCCGAAAGGGGGACTGGGAACTGCGTTAGAGGCTAGCTGTGCCTAGGTGTAGTTCCTGAGAACGTTGGTCCATCCGGGCCCCCTTGGAGGCTGAGAGCTGCCAAGCACCTCAGTCCAACTAAGGAGGACCCAGATGTTGCTGCACGCTGACGCGCGGTTGCGACCAAACTCCGTGGTCGGCCGTGCTTTCGGCGACAGTCATGCCCGCAGGGTCGGCGCCGAGCCCCCCTCTTCGTGGTTCGCGCTAGTCGGGCTCAACTCCTTCAGCCCGGCGAAGCGATCATCACGGCGCCACCGGCCCGCGTCCGTTGAGAGGCCCGCTTGGGCTGGTGCAAACGAGGCGCCGAACTCGATGACTGTGCAATACTGAACCTGATGGTTCAGTATAAGCCGCCGATTGACCAAGTCTTCGCAGCTCTCGCAGACCCGACTCGTCGCAGGGTGCTTGAGCGCCTCGGGCAGGGCAACGCGTCAGTCAGCGAGCTAGCGGCTCCCCATGACATGTCGCTGACCGGCATGAAGAAGCACATCCGGGTGCTGGAGCAAGCGCAACTCGTGAGCACCCAAAAAGTCGGGCGGGTGCGCACCTGCTCGCTGGTGCCCTACGCGTTTGAAGGCATCAGCACCTGGCTAGCGCGGCTGGACCGCTTCGCGCAGGTTGTCGAACGAACCAAGGGAGAACCGTGAACGACACAGCAGTCAGCACGCCAAGCGCGCACGAAATCCGCGTCGAGCGGGTCTTTGACGCGCCCCGTGAACACGTCTATTCCGTCTGGACTGACCCCAAGCTCATCCCGGAATGGTTGGGCGAGGGAACCGTCGTGGAGGAGATGGACGTCCGCCCCGGCGGCCGCTACCGATTCCGCACGCGTCACGGCCTCGTCGCAGGGGAGTTCATCGAGGTCCAACCGCCCGAGCGGTTGGTGCAGACCTTCCAGAACCACGTCCAGATACTCGAGTTCGCAGACCTCGGCGAGCAGACCAAGCTCACCCAGACCATGCGCTTTGAGACGACCGAGCAACGCGACATGACGATGCAGTACGGCGTCGAGAACGGCGCGAAGGCCGGCCACAAGCGAGTCGACGCACTGCTCACACGGCTCCCGCTCGACGCGTGATCGCTGTAAACCACGCAAGAACCGAGGTCAGATGAAAACCATGACGTGCAGACAACTCGGCGGCCCCTGTGACGCCGCACACCAAGGCCAAACCGCCGACGAGGTCATCAAAGCCCAAGACCGCCACCTCAAAGCACGCGTCGCGGAGGGTGACACAGCCCACGAACCAGCCCTGACCGACATGAAGGGTCGCTGGAAACACCCAATCTCCGGGATGGGCTGGTACCGGAAAGCCAAGCGGGACTTCGCAGCCCTCCCCGAGAACTGACTCGAGGTTCGCCTTCGAGATCTGTCAACGCTTTCACACCGTCCCAGGGTGACCCAGGTAGGACACAGACCGGTACGGCCATCTGAAATGACCGCACAAGCGCCTCGCGACGCGAGAGTTGCCAACGTGAGCCTCTGGACTTCCCAGGATGCCTGTTAGAGGCGAAGGTAGTCGTCAGGCAGCGTAAGGTGCCGGCAACAATGCCAGAGGAACAGCTGCCTGGTGGCAATGCGACGGACGGAGTCGTGCGTGTTGGCGACACGGTCCGTAAGCCGTGGAATCAGTCCTCGCCGGCAGTCCAGCAGCTGCTTGCTCGCCTTCGCGCCAACGGGATCGATGTGCCTAAGCCTTTGGGCCGAGATGAGCAAGGCCGCCAGATTCTTGAGTTTGTGGAGGGCACGCCGGCGATTGACCTGCCTGTCCTCAGCGCTGGTGAGCTTAGGCGAGTTGGCGCGATGGTCCGGTCAATCCATGACGTCTGCGCTGAGCTTGGTTCAGAATTCGCCGGGGCCTGGAAGTCCGCTGTGCGCATCCCGGCGGAGCATCCCGACCTGCTTTGTCATAACGACCTTGGGTCCTGGAACCTAATCACCGGGGACAGGTGGGTGTTTATTGATTGGGACGCGTTCGGGCCGAGTACTCGTGTGCGTAGGTAACGCCGAGCAGAGCCATCTCGGCAGCTAGCCCTGCTCTCGGCGACCGGCAGGTCGGGACCGCGGGTCTGAAGGTACGGGTTGTGATGTTTGACTGGGTGGGCTGGCGTTCGCTGTTCTTTGGGGCACCCGGAGGCGATGTCGTGGAGTTTGTGTGCCGACCTCGGGCTAGTCCCGGGATGAAGCTGCGAGATACAAATCGGCGGGGTTATGCGATATCGGAGTGTGAAATCGATACGACGCCCGTATGCATCACTGACTGACGCTGAACTCATCCTGGGTGCGCGGCGGGATCCGTCGCTCTTCTCCGAGCTCTACGTGCGGCGTGTCGGCGACGTGCACGCCTGGCTGTCTCGGCGGCTCGCGTGGGCAGCTGCGGACCTGACTGCCGAGACGTTCGCGCGTGCCCTGCTGAGCCTTGACCGCTTCGGTGACGAGCACCATGGCGCCGCACTGCCATGGCTGCTCGGTATCGCCCGCAACGTTCTCGCAGACAGCGTCCGGCGGGACGAGATCGAGACGCGGGCCCGTGCGCGACTCGGCTTGCCGCTTGACCTGGCCGCCGACGATGGATTCACCGAGGTCGACGAGCGTCTGTCCCCGCGCCGTGCGCTGGCGCGTCAGCTGCATTCTCTCCCCCCCGGAGAGCGCGAAGCCCTCGAAGCTGCGGGTCATCAACGAGATGCCGTATCCCGAGCTCGCCGCCCGTCTCGACATCAAACCCGCGGCCGCACGCCTGCGGGTATCCCGCGCGCTTCGACGCCTCGCCCACACCGTCCCCCAGGAGGAAACATGAGCACCCCAATCCCGGTCAGCCTCGAGCGCTTCAGCGAGGAGCTCGACCGTGCTGCGCACCGCGAACTGTCTAGCCCCCAAGGGGTGTGGCACGCGCGGGTTCGCCGTCCGCGAGTGCTCGCAGGCGCCACGCTCGGGCTGGCGGCCGGCGGTGCGGCACTCGCGGTCGCCCTGGGCACGTCGGCAACGTCACCGGCATTTGCGGTGACCCGTCAGCACAACGGCACGGTGTCGGTTCACATCTACCGTGAGTCGGGGATCGCCGGCGCGAACCGCAAACTCGCCTCAATGGGGGTCCTCGAGCGGGTACGGACCATCGCACTCACCAGGCCGCTTCCGGCCAACTGCCGCTCAAGCTCGACACAGACCGCCACCGCTCCCGTCACCCATGGCACGAGTGCGACCACGAAGGTCGCGGCCTCAGGGCCCGCGCACGAAACCCTGCCGATACCAGGAAAATCGGTCGTGGCTGTTTGTAAAATTCCAACGGTGCTCGAGCTCATCGCCGGCCGCGTCACCGACAACATCCGCTCGCTCGAGGGTGCCCTGATCCGGGTGATCGCGCGAGCGCACGGCACCCGCGCTCGTTGACTGCATCGTTGACCGGCACCAGCTGATCCTGGCTCGCACCTCACGGACCCCGAGACGCTGACCCCGGGATCTCCATGTGCAGAACGCCTCCTCATAAGTCAACGTGGCCCGCCTCGTTCTCAGCGAGAGGCCTCCTTACTGAATGGCCGCTCGCGATGGGCGTTAGGTCCAGTAGACGGATCGGTCGTCGTAGGTGAACTCGAGCCTCCGCCCGTCCGGATCGGTGACATAAAAGCCCTGTGACCATTCTGTGTGTCGTACAGGACCCCGTTGCAGTACTCCTAGCGCCTTCGCGCGGCTCAGCACCTCCTCAAAGCCCGTGGCATCAACATCGAAGGCAAACTCGTCCGGATCGCTATCGCCGTAGCGACGGTCAGACGCAAAGAACACCAAGAGGGTGTGGCCGATCCGCACCGGATCGTGGACGGCGTCAAGCGGCTCACCGCCGGTCAAGTCCAGGTAGAACCTGCGCAGCGCGCCAGGGTCATGGCTGCGGAACGCGATGTGGTTGACGCCGAGAACTCCCACCTGCCGTATCGAATCACGATGAGACAATTCGCGCGAGTCTGCATAGGCGGAGACGCTTTGGAGAGCAAGCTGACCCAGCCCTGCAACCGGCGACTCTGCAACAGACCGCTTCGTTTCGGCCCACGGGAGATAGCCGCCAAGTCAGGCGACCGACATGCGGCGATGCGGTCAGGTCAACTGGCGGCTCGCCGGTTTCATTCGCAGTTTGAGGACCCGCACGATCTCGGGTGTCGGGGCGATCAACGCGAAGTGGAAAGAGGATGCCGATCCTTCCGGGTCACCTTGAGCAGGCCTTGGCGTACTAACTAGGTGTGGTCGCGGTTCCGAGTAGCGATGGTCGAGACGTAGTCGCTCGGGCACGAGGCGGTGATCGTGATGCGTTCGCGGTCCTGGTGGACGCGCATTACGGCGTCTTGCTGAGTAGCTGTCGCAGGATGCTCGGTGACGCGGATCTGGCAAGAGACGCCGCCCAGGAAGCGACCGTGCGGGCGCTTCTGAGCTTGGGCAGCCTTCGTGATGACCGGCGATTCGGAGCCTGGTTCATCGGGATCGGCCTCAATGTCTGTCGCAGCTGGCTCACCGGAACTGAGCGTCGCGTCGTTCCCCGAGAGCCGGGAACGGCTGAGCTCGCAGGAGTCACTACCGGTGATGACCACACCTTCGATCTCGTGGTCGCCCGAGAACTCGGTTCGCGAGTCCGAGCCGCGGTCGGGGAGCTCCCGACTGGGCAGCGCGAGGCTGTCATCCGCTTCTACCTCCTTGGCCTCACGCAGGCGGAAGTTGCCGCTGAGCTCAACACCGGTTCAGGTGCGGTCAAGACACGGCTGAACAAGGCGCGCAAGACGCTGCGAGAGACCCTGAAAGACACCCACGAGGAGACGATCAACATGAGCGATCAAATGCTGCACCAGCCCAACGACCACAACGACCTCGTTCCCGTCCGGGTCACCGGTCTGCGGCGCACAGCCCCCGGCGACGCAGGCGTTGAGCGTCACATCGTCTTCCTTGAAGGTCCCAAGGGTGAACGGCTCCCCATTTGGATCGGCCCGTCTGAGGCAACGGCTATGGCGTTGATTCTCGAAGGAATCGAACTGCCACGTCCGGGCGCCCACCAGCTCACAGCTTCACTCGTTGCCGGCGCGGGTCGTCGCATCGCAGAGGTACGACTGACCGATCTCACCGTGAGTGTGTTCATTGCCCAGGTTGTCCTTGATGACCGCACGACCGTTGACGCACGCCCGAGCGATGCGATCACCCTGGCGCTGCTGACGGATACGCCGATCACCGTGCGCAGCTCCGTCCTTGCCGAGTCCGAGCGCCGTGTCACCAAAGGCGGGGATCTCGTCACCGAGGCGGAGGATGCCGTAGACGACCAAGGCAAGATCGCCGCCGAGGCTCTTGCCACGCTCTTCAGCGACCTCAGGGAGACAGATCCACAGCTCGAAGGAATGACCGCTACTGACAAACTTGCCTACTACAAAGCCGCGCTCGACGGCGAACGGCGCGACTGATCCGTCAGCTCGCCGGCGACGGACCCCATCGGACGCTCCGCTGGTCGGGCAGAGTGCCGCTAAAGCGGCTCCTCGGGTCAGCTTGGCACGCCGCGGTCTCCGCGACCCTCGCCACTCCATGTCGCCGAAGCAGCCGCCGACGTGTCAGCCGCTGACCCCGAGAGCAGTCGTGAGCGCCGCCACTGCGTTCAAGGCTTCGTGCGCGCCCGCCCGGATCTGGGATCTGGGGCAGTGCAAATCGCCAGACTCGGCCGGAGTGGCATGTGAAGAGGTGCGAGCAGCTTCGCGGCTCATCAGGCTCGAATCAGCGATTATTGAAATCAGGGGAGCGAACCGGCGGATACTCGGCCAGGAACCGCCGGAGTGCTGCGTTGAGTTCGGCCGGGCGCTCGATCGGTGTCATGTGCCCCGTGCCGGGAACGACCTCGAGGCCCACCGGCAGCGGCAGGTTCGCGCACATTCTCTCGGAGTGCACGACCGGCGTCATCGAGTCCTGCTCGCCGGCGATGACCAGTGTCGGGACGGTCAGCTGAGGAACGGCATCGTCGATCTCCATGTCGGCCATCGCAAGCCCGATCCTGGCCCTGGCACGCACCTGTGTCGCCAACAGCGAGTCGAGCAGGTACTGAACCTGTGCGGGGCTCGGGTCAGGACCGAAGGCGAGGTGCGTGGCGATCGCGTGGTGGATCGGAGATCTGAACTTGGGGATCGGGAGCGGGTTCCCGAGAAACACGCTCCGACCGACGAAGCCCCGGAACAGGCGATCGAGAATGTCCGGTGCCGGGAAGATCTTCCCTTCGGCGACCAAGCCGCCGACACCGGCGTTGACGAGCACCGCGGCCGAGACCCGCCGGTCCACGTCGTGCTCGCGCGCCCACCCGATGAGCGCCATCGCACCCAGCGAATGGCCGACGACAACGGGCCGCTCCCCGGCGGGGACACAGGCGAGTAAGACGGCATCGAGGTCCTCATACACCCGTTCGAGCGAGTAGTCGCCGCGAGCCGCGGATCCGCTCTTGCCGTGACCGCGCTGGTCATAGGCGACCACTCGGTAGTCACGCGAGAGATCGCGGATCTGAAAAACCCAGTAGGTGATCGACTCGATCCAGCCGTGCGCGAGCACGACTGTTGGTGCCTCCTCGGCGCCGAACACCTCGGCGTGCAGCCGCGTGCCGTCGGCGCTGGTGACGGCGATCGATCGACCCGGCTCGAACGTCAGATCGATGCCGAAGGGATCATCAGAGATCGCCTTGAGATGAGCCCGTCTCCCCGTGACCACGCCAGCCGCGCCAGCCGCGCTGGCCACAACAGCGGCAGCGATGCCGCGCGAATGCGGAACCTTCAAGTTCATCTCAGGCCCCATCAAAACACGATCAGTAGACGCGAAGGCCACCCCTCATCCCCGCAGGAGGAGCGATGCCGGTCTCGACCCCTGCTTACCCTTGCCGCTCGCGCTCCGCTGTCCGCCGCCGTCCCCGACGAAAGATGGCGTTCTGAAGTGCGGTCAAGAGCCCCCATCACGGCGAACGGGCCGATGACGAGCATGATCTTTCCAAGGGAGTAGGCAGCCACGACGACCATGCCGGCATCGATTGCCTTCCTGCATACGCGCCAATCGGCGGGAGGTGACCACCCGCGAAAGGACTCGCCGGGGCCGACGGTGCCGCTAGCCTGTCGGGCAGCGTCGCATTAGCTCGAGGAAGTACGAGCAGCGCCTCCGACCTTTGCTGACGCGTCAGAGGGCCAGTCCGCAACGGTGAGCGACGGCCATTCCTGCTTCCATCGCCGAGTCTTTGCTCCGTACACGCTTGGGGGCGCGAGCACAGGATTGGGCAGCACGTAGCGGCTCAGCAGGTCCGCGTACCCGTGCGGGGCATAGACCTCAAGCTGTCTGTCGGCGCCACGTCGAACAGCGAAGCAGCACGTGGTCGCGGCGAAGTGGTCGATCGCGTCCCGCGAGCTGTCAAAGCGCTTGCCAGGAACGCCGAACTCTTGCTCGTACCAGAGGTGCACGCGCGCCTCGTTGCGGGCCTCGACGACGATCTTCAGGTCAGTGAACAGCTCCGCTACTCGGCGATTGACGTTCATCTCGGCCTCAGATGAGAGATCGTTCGGGTCGAAGTAGAACAGGTCGTAGTCCCGAATCCCGTTGTCGGGCGGACGATTCTCGAGGGTGTTCCAGACGGTCTGGAACACCGCCCCGGCCGTCAGCCACCAGTCCGGCAAGTCCAGCTCTCCCGCGCGATCCAGGATGCTCCGGTTGTTCGCGTTGCTGAGAACGAGCTCGAGGAATCGTGCACGAAGCTCAGCCACCCTCAGAGTGTCCCTGCGGGTGCGGTCAGACCCACCACGTGTGGACCACGGAGAGCAGAACCGGCTCGCATCGCGATCCTTGCCTCCGGGCCACGCAGCACGTTCGCCGCACTCGTGCGCGCCGGGCGACAGGGGGCCATGCCCGCTGAGGTCGTGCTCTTGATCACCAGCCACTCTGCCGCCCCGGCTCTGCAACTCGCTGAGGAACTGGGTTGCGCACATCACCCTCGATGACAGACAGCTCGGTGCTGAGGCGTGCAACCGGGCGATGGAAGCGACGCTGATCAGCCACAGGGTCGATCTGGTCGTCCTGGCCGGGTTCGTTCGCACAGTCGGCCCGCGCGTGCTCAAGGCCTTCGCCGGTCAGATTCTCAACACGCATCCGGCGCCGCTACCGAGGTTCGGTGGGAAGGGCATGTACGGCGAGCACGTCCACCGGGCAGTGCTTGACGCCGGTGTGCAGGAGTCAGCCGCGACCGTGCATCTCGTTGACGGCGAATACGACAGCGGGCCGGTGATCGCCACCCAACCCGTGCCGGTGATCGCCGGTGACGACGTCGCGAACCTTCGGGCGCGCGTCCAGGCGCCTGAGCGCGAGCTGCTCATCACAACGCTGAGCAGGCTCACCGCTCAACACCGGCCAGCATCTCAGCCCGAGCGCTCGTGGCCGTTGTGGCGCTCTCTCGGATGCCTGCCTGGCGACCCCGAGGTGCCTGCTTGCGCCCCGGGCTCGGCGAACTCGAATGCGGTACATGAAGCTCGTGCGTGACGGGTACGCCGGCAGGGTGGCAAGGTGTCGACCGCGGCGCTTGGGCGCCGTTCCGGTTTCTCGGCTTTCCGGGTTCTGAGAAGAAATGCGGACCCAACGGCGACAAGTAGGGCATGGAGTCACACTCAACTGACGCTGAGGTCCTGGCATGGTCGGCGATCGAGCCGTCCGCGTTCGCGGTCCTCTACGAACGTCATCACATCGCGGTGCGCCGTTACATGGCCCGGCGGGTCGGCAGCGAGACGGGTGAGGACCTCGCCTCCGAGGTGTTCATTCGCGCGTTCCGCGGGCGCGAGTCGTGCCGCTCAGAGCACGCCAGCGCGCTGCCCTGGCTGCTTGGCGTGGCTCACCACGTCATCGCCGACCATCGCCGTCAGGAACAGCGGCGACTCAAAGCACTCCAGCGCATCGCGGCCACAGCACCGGAATCAGTCGAACACGAGGACCGTGCCCTCAGCGCGGATCTCGTCGCCAACCTACGCCGGCTCCCAGAGCAGGACCGCGACGCGTTGTTGCTGGTCGTCTGGGGCGAGCTCAGCTATGAGGAGGCTGCGGCCGCCCTCGGAGTGCCGGTCGGGACTCTGAGCTCCCGAATCGCTCGGGCGCGTCGCGCTCTCGCGGCGGCTGTCAATCGACCCATACCCCGGCTCGCCCTCGAGCCGAAACACACCCCTTCCAATGCCTGATCGGAGAACCACCATGGACCTTCTCTACGCCGTGCGTGACCTTGGTGTCACAGACCCCAGTCTCGCAACCACCGCAGAGGAAACCGCCCGCGCGGCGCTCCTGCAGGAGATCGCGAGCGCTCACGGTTCCCTGCATCCCAGCCTCGTGCGCCGGACGCGCCGTGCCCGGCGTCCACTGCGCCTGACCGTCCCGGCGCTCGCCGTGGCCGCGGCCGGTGCCGTCGCAGTCGTGATCGCGACCGCCAGCGGCTCGGCACCACGCTCGTCCGGCTCATCGGCAACCCCTGCGCACCTGCAGGAGACTGCCTACGTCATCCGTCGCGTGCGTGCCAACCTCGGCGGCGCCGCCCAGAACACGGTCGTCGAGGACACCGAGACCGGAGGAAACGGCAACCCTGGCAGCGACAGGATCGCGACCAGCTACTCCTACACCGATCCGCAGACCGGCGATACATACACCTCGAGCACGATGGCGCTGCCCGACGGGACTGTGATCTATGCCCAACACTGGGTGGGCACTCCGACCAACGGTGGGATGAGCTACCGACAGACCGAGGTCGACCCGGTCCAGCAGCTCTACTCGGTCACCACCAGCACGGGAGCGGCCGACCCGACCGCCAGCTCAGAGGCCGACGCTGAGGCGATCCGCGCGGAGCTGGCCAGCGGTCAGGCCACCCAGCAGGGGACGGCAACCATCGACGGTCGCCACGTCATCAAGCTGGCGTTCACGGGTCCCCAGGACACGACCGGCACGCTCTATGTCGACCCCCAGAGCTATGAGCCAGTGCGCAGCGTCGCCTCATCGCGGGTCGGCAGCGACAACTCGTCCACAGACAACGACACCACCGTGGAAAACTGGCTGCCCGCGAGCGCGGCGAACGTCGCCGCGGTCGAGACGGACGCAGTTCCGGCCGGCTATACCCAGGTGTCCCAGGCCGAGCTCCACGCGGCCGACACGGCCGCCCGCTGATCCGGTGGCCAGGCATTCAGCCGTGCCAAGCGTCAGAGCCGCGCTCTCACGATGGTGGCGTCGAGCTCATCCGAGCGGACAGTCCCGGTGCGGGCCGGGGCCGGCGGATCGATTTCCGAGGTCTGGATGTCGCGCTGCATCCAGGCGACGTCGTGCCAGGCTCCCTGCTTCCAACCGACGCGGCGAAACCGGCCGGAATCCTCGAACCCGAAGCTTCGGTGCAGCTCGACGCTGGCGTGATTGGGCAAGGTGATCCCCGCAAAGGCACGGCGGTAGCCACGGTCCGCAAGGCGTTGGAACAGCTCGCGGTAGAGGGCTCGACCGACGCCTTGGCGATGAGCGTCAGCGGCGATGTAGATACTCGTCTCACACGACCATCCGTACGCCGAGCGCTCGGCAAAGCGATGCCCGTAGGCGTACCCGATGACGCCACCGTCCCGCTCGGCGACGAGCCAATCGTGAGCTGATTGTGCTTCCTCGATGCGGTGAAGGAACGCCTCCGCTGCCGGTGGCTCGACCTCGAAGGTGATGCTGGTGTCGATGACGTAGGCCCGATAGATATCCGCGCACGCGTCAGCGTCGGCATGCTCGGCGGTCCGGATGACGATTGGCGCGTCGCTCATATGTGATTATCGTACACAGAACGGCACTATAGTGTTACCCATGATCAGTCAGTCACAGCCCGATCAGCTCACCACGTCGCTGGCCGCGTCGGTTGAATCCGCGCGCCATGCCCGTGGTCTGAGCACGAGCGCCCTGGCGGAGGCGTCCGGGGTCTCGCGCGCCATGATCGCCAAGATCGAACGTGGCGCCGTGCAGCCGACGGCGGCTCTGCTGGGACGGCTGTCGGGTGCCCTGGGAATGACCCTTTCGGAGCTGATCGCCAGTGCTGAGGCCCGCCCCGACCGAGTCGTGAGGAAGGACGAGCAGGCGGTCTGGACAGATCCAGAGACCGGCTACATCCGCCGGGCGGTGTCACCGGATTCGCACGCGATGCTGCAGTTGATCGAGGTCGAGCTGCCCGCGCACACGCGGGTTGCGATGCCTCGAGAGAGCTACCTGTTCATCGATCAACAGATCTGGATGCTGCAGGGGTCCCTTCGCTTCGTCGAGGGCGACCAGAGCCACGACCTCGAAGCCGGTGACTGCCTGCAACTCGGAGAGCCCCAAGCCTGCGCCTTCCTGAACCTCTCCGAGTCAGCCTGTCGGTACCTCGTCGCGATTCGCAGGCGATAGAACCACCCATCCCCACCCCAAGGAGCGATCGGCGTGCTGGAGATCCGTCCCAACTGCGAATGCTGTGATGTCGACCTGCCCAATGGTGCGCCCAACGCGCGCATCTGCACGTTCGAATGCACGTTCTGCGCCGAGTGTGTCGAGACCCGGTTCGGGGGCCGCTGCCCCAACTGTGGAGGCAACCTCGTGCTGCGACCCACCCGCCCAGAGAAGGAGCTGCTGACCTCGCCGGCCTCAACTGAGCGAGTCCTCTTTCCGCACCCCGAATGCGAGGAGGCCCAGCACACCGGACAGGCTGCACCAGCGTGAGCGTCAAGCCCCGAGATGGAGGCTTACGGGCCACGCCGGAAGCAGGTTGAGCGACAATCGCCGACAGCCATGGACGCCTCTGAACTCCGCGATCACTGCTTGTCGTTTCTCGGGACCCGGGAGGAGTTTCCGTTCGGCCCGGACACGTCGGCGTTCAAGGTGGCCGGCAAGATCTTTGCGCTGTCACGGCTCGCCGAGCCGCCCCTGCGGGTCAGCCTGAAGTGCGATCCGCCGCTGGCTGAGCAGCTCCGCAAGGCGCATGCGGCGGTGATGCCCGGCTACCACCTCAACAAGCGTCACTGGAACACCGTGACGATCGACGGATCCCTGCCGGAGGAGATGGTGCGGGACATGGTCGAGGATTCCTATGACCTGGTCGTCAGCTCACTGTCGCGGGCCCGCCAGCGGACGCTGGGCTGGCGCATCGACCCCTGAGGATTGCGGCGGCCGCCGGACCGCCGAGGAACTCGCTGAGGTGCTCGAGGATGGGCCGCTGGCGGATCAGCCCCGCGGCGGCTCGGCTCGCGCGGGCCGCCCTGCTGGACCGCTGACCCGTCCGGGCCTCAGCCGGCCTCACCGCCGGTCCGGTGGCGCAGCTGGTCGATCAGCTGCGCGGCTTCAGCCCGGGTGAGCTCGCGGGCCGGATCAGGCTCGTCCTCACCCATCAGACTCGCGATGTCAGCTCGCTGGGCATCGGTCAGCGGCTGGCTGGCGTCCTCGGAGTTGCTGGGATCCTTGTCCGGCTCGGCTAGATCGTGATCGCTCATGCCCTCTCGCTACCCCCCTTTTCCTCCACCCCAACCGCACCGACCTCAGAGGACTCAGCCGGCGGGGACGCGAGCTGGCCGCGCCCGCCCGGCAGCCAGACTTCGGTGCCTAAGCTGATCGCGTGTCCCTCGTCGTGCGCCCGGCAACCCCGTCTGAGACGAGCGACCTCGCCGAGCTGGCCGCACGCACGTTCGCCCTGGCCTGCCCGCCCGGCTCATTGCCCTCAGACATCTCGGCGCACCTCGCGACACACCTGAGCGCCCGGAATTTCGCCGACCACATCACCGACCCGCAACGCCGCGTCGCGGTGGCCGAGCAGGCGGGGAGGCTCGTCGGCTACACCATGCTCGTCTTCGCTCCGCCCCCCGAGGATGTGGCCCGCCAGCTCAGCACGACCCCGACGGCGGAGCTGAGCAAGATCTACGTCGACCCGGACCACCATGGCGGCGCGGTCGCCCGAGCGCTCATGGAGCACGCCGTCACCTGCGCCCGGAGTACGGGCCAGGCCGCCGTCTGGCTCGGCACCAACGAGGCGAACCAACGGGCCCAGCGCTTCTACGCCAAGCACGGGTTCGTGCGGGTCGGCACCAAGCGCTTCCGCCTGGGAAGCCAGTGGGAGGACGACTTCATCTACGAGCTCGTCCTCTAGCGCACCCGACGGCTAGCTCGAGGCCGCCGGCGCGATCGTGAAGGTCACCGCCACCGTCGCAGATACCGCCTGGGCGCCGGGATGAACCGTCGTGGGGGTCGTGGTGGTCGCGTTCTTCTGCGGCACGGCGGTGCTGCCGGACGCGGCCGTGACCCCGGATTGGGGGTTGATCGCCACCCACTGCACGCCGGTCACCGTGTCACCGAGCTGGGCCGCGGCGGCGTTCGCCTGGGCTCGAGCGTCGTCGATCGCCGCATGCTCGGCGGCGATCTCACCGGTTGAGGGATCTGAGAAGGTGAAGTCGGGTCCGTCAACGCTGCTGGCACCGGCGTGGGTGGCGGCGTCGATCACCGATCCGACCAGCGCCGTCGTGGTGGTGATCGACAGGGACTCATCCGCGGCACAGCGGCGGACGAGGTGCCGATGCCCGACCGGGCCGACCTTGACCCGGCTGCAGGAGGTGGAGACCGACTCGGTCTGGATCTGGGCGGCCGGCACGCCGAGGCCCCGGGCGGCGGCGACGATCGCGTTGACGCGCTGGTTGGCGGCCGACAGCGCGGGCGCCGAGGTCGAAGCTGACCGCGTCACGGACACCGACAGGCTCGCCTGGTCCGGTGTCACCATCACCGAGCCCTGTCCGTCGACACTCAGGGTTCCCGGCGTCGAGGTGTCCGCCAGGGCACCCGGCGCGAAGCTGAGCGAAACCAGGGCCGCTATGGCCGGCATACGAAAAAGCACGTGGACTCCTCTGCTCGACAAACGGGCACCAGAAGTTAGACCTACGGGGCGCGGCGTGGGCCAGCGCTACCCGCGTGCGGGGTGACGGCGGCTGAGCGCCGCCGCCCGCGCCATCTCGTTGGCGACGATCATCACGCCCTCATCCACGCCCATGCCGGGCTTGGCCAGGACCTGGGTGGCGTGACAGGCCATGGCGATATGGGCGCTGACCTGGGCGGAGCGGTCGGTCTCGTTGCAGGTGCCTCCGCAGTAGGCGCCGAGGCCGCCGGTGCGGGCCAGGAGCAGGGCCTCGACGGTGTTGTGGACGCCCCCGAGGTCGGGCGTCTTGACGTGGATGACGTCGGCGGCCCCCGCCGCCACGAAGCGGCGGATGTCCGAGAGGGTGTTGCACCACTCGTCAGCCACGAGCTCGACCGCGGACCCGCGCGCGGCCAGGCGCCGGCGCAGCTCCCCGAGCGTCTGGATCTGGCCCTCGGTGCTGCCCGCGTCGACGGGATGCTCGATGTGCAGTGCCAGCGGCGCGGCCAGCGCCTCGAGCTCGACGAGGTAATCGGCCACCGCGTCAAGGTCGCCGAGGGCGAGCCCGATGGTGCCGTAGGTGTCGAAGTGCAGCACGGGTCGGTAGGTCGCCCGCGCCGCCGTCTCGATCACCCGCCGGCGCACCCAGGCCACGTAGGCCTTGAAGTGCTCCCCGGCCTCACCGAGCTTCTCCGGCACGTTGTTGATCAGCCCGTGCGGGAGGACGTCGACCTCGCGCAGCACCATCTTGTCCACGGCGACGTAGCGGTCGTCGCCGGACTGGGCGAAGATCGGCACCGGGGCCAACGGCGCCCCGGTGTCCCACTCATCCCGGATGACCTCGGCCATCGTCACACCCTGGGCTCGGGCCACGGCGTCGAGCAGCGCCTGGCTGGCGCCGTAGCGCACCGCGGCCGGCAGTGGATCGCCGTCGGGGCCCGGGGTCAGCTCGAGTGCCTCGGCGAGCGGGCGGAAGTGATCAAGGGGCTGACCGATCAGCTGGGGCGCCAGCACCGACTCCACCAGCTCGCGCGCCGCGTCCGCGGACAGGGGACCCTCGCGGCCGCCGGCCGCCGAGTACTGCACCGACGCGGCATCGCCGTGGGCGACCGTGCCGTCGTCGGCCACCAGCAGCACCGACAGGGCCTCACCGGGCTGGCGGATCTGTGCGAAGCCCGGTGTCACCGGGTCGCCCAGGTAACGAAAGCCGTCGTGGGCGCGACCCGCCCGGATCGCCGCCTGGTCGTCGGAGAAGAAGCCCGAGACGATCGGGACGGCGAGCACCTCGGTGATGCGGCGTGTCACCGGCGCACGCGCCGCCGTCCCGTTCCGGCGACCGGCGTCATACGGCCGCGCGCGCGAGAATCACCGGCTCGGTGTCAGCGGCCGTCATCACGGCGTAGGTCGCACCCTCGCGGGTGGCGGCACCGCCGTGGCGTCCGTCGGGGAGCAGGCACAGCGACTGCAGTGGGGCGCGGAACCCGTCAGGCAGGTCAAGGGTCTCGCGCAACGCCTCCTGACAGGCCTCGGCTGGGTCCAGGCCGCGGGCGGCGTAGTCGACCACCCGGCGGGCGGTCCCCCCGCGGATGGCCAGCTCGCCGCGGCCGGTGCAGCTGCCCGCCCCGGAGCGGTCGTCGCAGTAGAAGCCGGCACCGGGGATCGGCGAGTCGCCGACCCGGCCGGGGTACTTCCACGGATATCCGCTGGTGCTCACGGCCACCGCGAGCCGGCCCTCCCCGTCACAGGCCAGGATGTTGACCGTGCCGTAGGGCTCACTCGGCGCGGCCATGGCCTGGATGCGCGCCAGCGCCTCCTCGCGGTAGCGCCGCTCCCCCGCCCAGGTGGTCTCGTCCATGTCATTGGACTCCAGACCCTCCCGCCACAGCGCCTTGGCCGCCTCGGTCAGGGTCTCGCCCCGGGGCTCGCCGATCTCGTCCCCGAACCGCTCGGCCCCGGCTCCCGCGAGCAGCACGTGCTGGGGCAGGCGCTCGAGCACCGCTCGCGCGATCGACACCGGATGGGGGAAGCCGCGCACCGCGGCGACCGCCCCGGCGGCGCGCGTCGCGCCGACCATGACCCCGGCGTCGAGCTCCACCTCGCCGAGCAGGTTGGGCAGACCGCCCACCCCGACGTAGTGATCGGCCTCGTTGGCCTCCACCAGCCGCACCGCGATCTCCACCGCGTCGAGGGCGCTGGCGCCGCCGCGCAGGGCCTCCATCGCCGCGGCCAGGCCGATCTCGCCGCGCTCGCTGGCCAGCATCACAGGACGGGTCATGACGACTCCTTGGGCGGGGACGAAAAGGCGAAGTGACAGGCCGCCACCTGCTCGGCGCTGTCCGGTGAGGCCACCAGCGGCGGGTCGACCTCGGCGCAGATCGCCTCGGCACGCGGACAGCGGGTGCGGAAGCGACAGCCGGTGGGGATGGCCAGCGGACTCGGTGGATCGCCCTTCACCGCGGGCGCGCCGCGGGGCGCCGGCCGCATCCGCGGGATCGCCGACAGCAGCCCCTGGGTGTAGGGGTGCCCGGGTGCGGCGAACAGCCGGCCCGTCGGGGCGACCTCGACGATCCGCCCGAGGTACATGACCGCGACCCGGTCGCACAGATGGTGCACGACGGCGAGGTTGTGGGCGATGAACAGCAGGGACAGGCCCATGTCCCGGCGCAGCTCGTCGAGCAGATTGAGGATGGTCGCCTGCACCGAGACGTCGAGGGCCGACACGGGCTCGTCGGCGACGAGGATGTCGGGACGCAGCGCGAGGGCGCGGGCGATCGCCACGCGCTGGCGCTGGCCCCCGGAGAACTGGCGCGGATAGGCGTCGAGCGCCGAGGCGGTGAGCCCGACGCGTTCGATCAGCGACCGGGCCTCGGCGTCCACCTGGTTGCGGGGAACCACGTGGTGGAACCGCAGCAGCTCACGCAGCGTCTGGCCGACGGTCATGCGCGGATTGAGCGACGAGAACGGGTCCTGGAAGACCATCTGGATCCGGCGGATGTCGGCGCGGTCGCGTCGCGCGGGCAAGGTCCGGCTCTCCAGCTCCAGGCTGCCGCCCGCCAGCGGCACCAGGCCGGTGGCCGCCTTGGCGAAGGTCGACTTGCCCGACCCGGACTCCCCGACCAGCGCGAGCGCCTCACCGCGCCGCAGTTCCAGGTCGACCCCGTCGACGGCGGTCAGCGTGGCGGCGTGGCGACGCAGCAGCGACGGACCTCCGAAGGTGACCGACACCGCCCGGGCGGCGAGGATCGGCTGCTCAGCGTTCGGGGCGACGGCGGCCGGCTCCGCGGCGGCGCTCACTGCATCACCGGCGCCGAGCGCTGGGCCTCGAGCGCACGCTCGGGGTATCGACAGGCGGTCAGCCGGCCGCCCACGTCGATCAACGGCAGCTCACCACTGGCGCAGTCCTCGCTCATGAACGGGCAGCGCGGATGGAACACACACCCCGAGGGCGGGGCGCTGAGCTCCGGTGGGGATCCCGGAATCGGGATGAGCCCGGCCCGGACCTCCTCGAAGTCGGGAGCGGAGCGCAGCAGCCCGAGCGTGTAGGGGTGCTGGGGCTGGGTGAACACCTCGGTGACGCCTCCCTGCTCCATGATCCGCCCGGCGTACATCACCGCGACCGTCTGACACAGCTGGGCGACCACCGGCAGGTCGTGGGTGACGAACAGCAGCGCGGTCCCGGACTCCGCGCACAGGTCACTGAGCAGACGCAGGATCTGGTCCTGGATGGTCACGTCGAGCGCCGTGGTGGGCTCGTCGCACAGGATGACCTTGGGCTCACAGGACAGGGCCATGGCGATCATCACCCGCTGGCGCATCCCGCCGGAGAACTGGTGGGGGTAGTCACGGCTGCGTCGCTCCGCGTCGGGAATCCCCACCTTGCGCATCAGCTCGACCGCCCGGGTCGCGGCCTGGCGGCGACTCAGCCCGAGATGGGTGCGCGGGCCCTCACCGATCTGCTCACCCACCCGCATCACCGGGTTCAGCGCGCTCATCGGCTCCTGGAAGATCATCGAGATCACCGGTCCGTGCAGGGCTCTCAGCCGGCGCTTGGAGGCCTGGGTCACCTCCTCACCGTCGATCCACACGTGACCGCCGGTGATCGAACCGCCCAGGGGCAGGAGTCCCAGGATCGCCCGCAGGCTGATCGACTTGCCCGAACCGGACTCGCCGACCAGGCCCATGGCGCGACCCGGCTGCACCTCGAGGGAGATGTCCTTGATGACGTGCAGGGCCCCGCCGCGACTGCCGATGTCGACGGTCAGGTTCTCCACCGCCAGCGCCGCGGTCATCGCTCTCCCACCCGCAGCAGGTCGGCCAGGCCGTCCCCGAGCAGTGACAGGGACAGTCCGACGACCACGACGGCGAGCCCCGGGATGGTCGACAGCTCCCAGTGGGTGGTGAGGAAGTTCTGTCCGTCGCTGATCATCGACCCCCAGTCCGGGGTCGGAGGCGCGATGCCCAGCCCCAGGTAGCTGAGGGTGACGATCGCCAGGATGTCCTGCACGATGTCGGACATCGCGTAGATGATCGCCTGGGTGATGACGTTGGGGAGCACGTGGCGGCCGATGATCCGCGCCGAGGACAGACCGCCGGCCTGGGCGGCGAGGACGTACTCCTGCTGCTTGGCCACGAGGATCTCACCGCGGATGATGCGCGCGTAGGAGACCCAGCCGACTGCGGTGATCGCGATGTAGATGCTCTTCTCGCCGGTCCCGAGGACGAACACGAGCGCGATGACGAGCACGTAGAACGGGAACGCCACCACGACGTCGACCAGGCGCATGATGATCGTGTCGACCCAGCGTCCGAAGTACCCGGCGAGACTGCCCAGGAAGGTGCCGAGGATGAACGGGAACAGCACCGCGAGGAATCCGACCTTGAGGTCGGTGCGCGCGCCGTAGAGCAACCGGCTGAAGGTGTCGCGCCCGAGCTGGTCGGTGCCGAGCAGGTGGTGGCCGCTCGGTGAGGCGAGCGTCTCGCTCAGGTCCTGCTTGATCGGGTTGTAGGGGGCGATCTCCGGCGCGAACACCGCGATGACGATGAGGAACAGGGTCATCGTGGCGCCGATGATCAGCGTGGGATGGCGGAAGGACCGGCGGCGGGTCTTCGGCGCCTCGACCGGAACCGGGGCCGCCGTATCCAGGACGGTCGCCATCAGCCGAGCCTGACGCGCGGATCCAGCCGGGCGTAGGTGAGATCGACCAGGAGGTTGATCGCCACCACCATCACCGCGAAGACGAGGGTCACGCCCTGCACGACGGTGAAGTCGCGGTTGAAGATCGACTGGATCATCAGCTGTCCGATGCCGGGGAGTGAGAAGACCTGCTCGATGATCACCGTGCTGCCGATGAGGAAGCCGATGTTGATCCCGAGCACGGTGATGGTCGGGATCACCGCGTTGCGGAGCACGTGGCGGATGAGCAGCCGTGACCGGGACAGGCCCTTGGACTCCGCCGTGGTGATGTACTCGGCGCCGAGCACGTTGAGCATGCTCGCGCGCAGGCTGCGGATCACCGTCGGCGACAGCGCGAAGGCGACGGTGAGGCTGGGCAGGAACAGGTAGCGCAGGTGCCCGAGGAAGCCCGAGCCATACCCGGCCACCGGGAAGACGCGGAACTGGATGGCGAAGATCTCGATGAGCACCAGGCCGATCCAGAACGGCGGCATCCCCAGGCCGAGCAGGGGGAACAGCCGCACCGCGTGGTCACGGGCCCCGTCCTTGCGGCTGGCGGCGATCGCCGCCAGCGGGACGCTCATCAGGATGACCAGCACCACCGTGTACCCGATCAGCCACAGGGTGACGGGGAGCCGCGAGGTGATCAGCGAACCGGCCGACACCCCGAAGTACAGGCTCTTGCCGAAGTTGCCGTGGGCCAGCCGCGTCAGGAACAGCCAGTACTGGCTGGGCAGCGAGCGGTCCAGTCCGTAGGAGTGATCCAGCGCGGCCACCGCCTTGGGGGTCGCGTGCAGCCCCAAGGCGGCACGCGCCGGATCACCCGGTATGAGATGGATGAGCAGGAAGCAGACCAGCGTCACCCCGATCGCCACGGGGATCAGCTGCAACAGCCGCCGCCCGACGTAGCCCAGCGAGCTCACGCGCGGCGCCTCACTTGCTCATCCACGTGTTGCCGAGGTCGTAGTTCCCCAGCGGAGTGACGGAGAAGCCATGGACGTTCTTGGCGGTGGCGTAGGCGAACGGCGAGTAGTAGAGGAATGACATGTAGGCCGAGGCGGCCACGTTGTCCTGGAGCTGGTCATAGAGCTTGCCCCGGGTCGTCGTGCTCAGGGTCTTCTCCGCCTGGTGGGCCTCGCCGATGATCGTCGGGTTCGAGTAGCCGGTGAAGAACGACTTGGATCCGGCTGAGGGGTCGACGGCGAAGGTCGCCAGCTCGTCGGGGTCGGGAATGTCCATCGTCCAGTAGGTGAGCGTCATGTCGTACTTGAGCGCCTCGTACGCGGTCTCGACGGCGTTCTGATCCTGCTGCTGGATGTTGACCTTGATGCCGATCTTGGCCAGGTCGGCCTGGATGATCTGCGCGATCGTCGAGTCATCGGATTCGCCGGAGGGGATGAGCAGCGTGGTGGAGAACCCGTGCGGGTCCGGGGACTTGGCCAGCGCCGCCTTGGCCTTGGCCAGGTCGAGCTGCTCACCCGGGGTCGCCTTGTTGTAGTAGGGCACCTGGGGCGGGAACAGCGAGTTGGCCGGCGTGCCGTTGCCGAACAGGACCGCCTTGATCAGGGCCTTGCGGTCGATCGCGTAGTTGATCGCCTGGCGCACGTCGACGTTGTTGAACGGCGCCTTGGTGTCGTTGAAGATCACGTAGTCGGTGCGGGTCGACGGGAACAGGTCCATCGTCACCTGGGGGTTGGTCTTGAGCGAGGACACCGTCGACCAGGCCGGGAACTCATCGACGGACGCCTCACCGCTGATCACCTCGTTCTGGCGGGTGTTGTCGTTCGGGGTGTCGGTCCAGGTGACGCTGTTCAGATAGGGCTTGCCCGACTGCCAGTAGTGGGGGTTGGCCACCAGCTTGAGCGCCGAGCCCTTGTGCCAGTAGTCCCACTTGAACGGACCGGTGCCCACGGGGGCGGTGTAGAAGGCGGTCTCGGACTTGCCGCCGTAGTTGGCGGGCACGATGCCGTTGGCGAACAGCGACAGGTCGGCCAGCAGGGGCGCCCAGGGGTACTTGAGGGTGACGATGACCTTGCCGGTCCCGTCGGCCGCGACGTTCTTGATCGCCGTGTCGATGTATCCCCAGCCCTTGGCGGCCTTGCGCGCCTGGTCGATGGAGAAGACGACGTCCTTGGAGGTCATCGGCGTGCCGGTGGAGAAGTCGACGCCCTTGCGCAGGGTGAAGGTGTAGGTCTTCTTGTCCTTGGACACCGTGTAGCCGGTGGCGAGCTGGGGGTTGACGCTCTTGCCGTCGCTGCTCACCGTGTAGAGCGTCTGGAAGATGTTCTCGAACACCCAGATGGACTCGTTGTCGAACACCGTGGTGTTGTTCATCGACTGGGAGTCCGCGGTGCGGGCGATGACCAGATTGCCTCCGTGCACCGGCGTACCCGCCGTGCTGGAGCTACCACCTCCGCTGCCGCTACCACCACTGCTGCTGCTGCCGCAGCCGGCGACCGTCAGCGCGGCGAGGGCCAGAATGGGCGCGAGACGCAGGGCACGCGGGGGTGATAGACGCAAGGTGAACCTCCACCGATCAAGGCTGGGCGACTCATCTCCGGTGGGATCACGAGGCGGCGCTCAGAGTTGGACGAAACCGGCCGCTGCATTGAGCGATCCGGTGCAAATCATCCGGTCTCGGCCCCCTCGGCATCATTGTCCATCTGGATAAACTTTTGTGGGTCGGCGTGGTGATCTGGACGATGCGCCGCGCCGAGAAGCGCAGCTAGCCTTCCGGACCTGTTGACGGCCGCCAGGACAGCTCAGCCACGCCGGGCGGTCGGCGGCACCGTGCCGGGTCACGCCCCCGCATGCGCCTGACGATCATCGGCGCCGGGGCGATCGGCGGAACGGTCGGGGCCTACATGGCCCGGGCCGGCCACGAGGTCCTGCTGTGTGACACCGACGCCGCTCACGTCGAGGCGATCAACCGTGACGGGCTGAGCATCGAGGGGCCGGTCGCGCGGTTCACCGTGCGGGTGCCCGCGGTCACGCCGGCGGGCCTGCCCGACCGCATCGAGCATGCCGCGATCGCGGTCAAGAGCCAGCACACCGCGGCGGCCGCCGCCCTGCTCCAGCACCGGCTGACTGACGACGGCTGGGTGCTCAGCCTGCAGAACGGCATGACCACCGCGACCATCGCCGAGTCCGTCGGCCGCGCTCGCGTCATGGTCGGGTTCGTCAACTTCGGGGCCGACGTCCTCGCCCCGGGCCGCATCATGCAGGGCAACGTGGGCACGTTCCGGGTCGGTGAGCCCGACCTGAGCCGCGTGACCCCGCGCGTGGAGGAGATCGCCGCGGCCCTGCCCTTCGCCGAGCCGACCGACGCCATCCTCGGCTACCTGTGGGGTAAGGAGGCCTACGGGGCGATGCTGTGGGCCGGCGCGGTGTCGGATCTGAGCATCGCCGATCACCTCGAGGATCCCCGCTACCGGCCGCTGATGCTCGCGGTGGCCCGCGAGGTGCTGGCTCAGGCTCCGTGTCAGCCCCTGGGATTCGACGGTTTCGACCCCGCCGACCTCGAGGGCTCGCTGGACCGGCTGGCCGCCTTCAACCGCGCGAGCGCCAAATCCCACAGCGGGATCTACCGCGACCTGATGGTCCGCCGGCGCCCCACCGAGGTGGCGGAGCTGCGCAATCACCTGGCGGGACCGATCACCACCTGGGTGGCCGAGCTGATCGCCGCGATCGAGCGCGGCGAGCGCACCTGTGAGGTGGCCAACCTCGATCTGCTCGTCGCCCTGGAGCGGGCTCACCGCATCGGCCGTGGGCTCGATGCTGTCGTGGCGGTGTTCCCCGCTCCGCCGCGCGCCCCCAACGGCCCGCTGCACGGCGTCCCGGTCGCCGTCAAGGACCTGATCGCCGTGGCCGGGACACCGACGGGCAACGGCAACCCGGCGGACATGCACGGGCCAGCGGCCACCGCGGACGCGGAGATCGTCACGCGGCTGCGGGCGGCCGGGGCTGACGTGTTCGCCACCACCGCGCTGCTCGAGTACGCCGCCGGCGCCCTGCACCCCGGCGTCCCTGAGACGATGAACCCGTTTGACCCGCACCGGACCGCGGGCGGCTCCAGCGGCGGCTCGGCCGCGCTCGTCGGAGCCGGCGTCTGCGCGGTGGCGCTCGGCACCGACACGGGCGGCTCGATCCGCCTGCCCGCCCACTACTGCGCCACGGTCGGCTTCAAGCCGAGCTACGGGGCGTTGCCGACTGACCGGGTGACCGCCCTGGCGCCGTCCCTCGACCACGTCGGGCTGCTGAGCGCCGACGTCAGCTGGGCGGCCCGGGCCTGGAGCGCGCTGACCGGGGAGGCGATCGCGCCCGCCACCACCCCCCTGCGTCTGGGCGTCCTCAGCGCCCAGCTGGAGGACCCGGCGCTCACCCCGACGGTGGGCGCGAGCCTCCACGCGGCGCTCGATCGCCTCGGACAGCGCGGGGATCTGATCGCGGAGCTCGTCGCGGTCGAGGAGGCGCCGTTCCGCGCGATCCTCACCACCTTCGGCCCCATCCTCGGCTGGGAGGCGTGGCAGGAGCTCGGCTGGCTCGTCGAGCGCGAGCCCGAGCGCTTCGGGCCCGAGACGCTGCGAATGCTGCGCGGCGCCGCGGCGGTGACCGAGTCGGCGTACCGCGACGCGCTGGCCGCCCGGGCCGAGCTGGCCGGCGCCTGCGCGCGGGCCTACGCCGGGGTGGATCTCCTCGTCGGCCCGGCGGCGCCGTTCGTGGCCCCGGTCACCACCCCCCCGGTCGACACCCCCGGGGGTGAGGCCGGGGGGCGCTT
>CAZZVR010000009.1:0-39168 GCA_964657595.1 Burkholderia sp. PAMC 26561
GCGTGAAGAGCCCCAACACACTCATCGCCCGCTCAAGCACCTGAATACGAGGACTCGCCGACACAAATGCATTGTGTATCGTTTTGCCGGTCCGTGCACCTCCGCCTCGCGCCCGAGCCGGATGGTTGACTTCAGGTGGGTCGGTGTGGGAGCCTGGGCTCCGTAGAAACAATTTCTGTTTTGCACCAACCGCAGGTCGCGCGCGACGCGCGAGGAGGAGAAGGAAGATGTCGAGCAACCGGTGGCGGGGTCAGCTCTCCCACATTGGGCTTCGTGTCACCGACGTGCCCCACAGCGCCGAGTTCTACCGCTCGGTCGTCGGCATGTCCGACCACGGCGGGGACGGCGACACCCACGTCCGCCTCGGCTGGGGCGCCGGCGCGCACGCGATGGATCTCCTGTCGGGTCCGGCCGGCCTCGACCACTTCGCACTCGAGATCCCCGATCCCGCCGAGCTGGAGGACGTGGTCAGCGCGATCGAGGCCAGCGGCGTCGCCGTGGAGCACGTGGCAGCCGACGCGGGCCAGCCCGAGACGCACCGGATGCTCGACCCGGAGAATCGGGTCGTCGAGCTGCACGGGCGCGTCGACCGCAGCGGGGAGACCGGAGGGGCCATGGGCCGCCGGCCCGTGCGCCTGCAGCACATCACGTTCGCGACCCGCGCCATGGACGACATGATCGACTTCTACGCCGGGGTCATGGGCCTGCGCATCTCCGACCGCATGGGCTCGATCTTCACCTGGCTGCGTTGTGGCGTCGAGCACCACACCATCGCGATGGTCAACGGCGCCGAGGGTGACCTCGACCACTTCTCCTTCGACCTGGGGGGCTGGGCCGACTTCCGCGACTGGGCCGATCACCTCAGCCAGCACCGGGTCCCCCTCACCTGGGGGCCCGGCCGTCATGGGCCGGGCAACAACCTGTTCCTCATGTTCGATGATCCCGACCACAACCGAATCGAGCTGTCCGCAGAGATGGAGTCCTACTTCGACGAGCTGGCCACCTACCCGGCCCGCACCTGGAAGCCCGAGCAGCACACGGTGAATCTCTGGGGTCCCGCCCCGATCTGGCGCGTCCCCCACGCCTCCGCTGACCATGTCGAGAGCGTCACGGGGACCGCATAATGCGTCTCGCCAGCGTCTTTCACGAGGGCCGTCCGGTCATCGTGGCCGTCCGCGGTGACGACCACGTCCTGGTCGCCGACAACGACGAGCTCGGGCCCCACACCGATTTCCCCGCGCTGCTCGCCAGCGCGGAGCGGGCGGACGTCGTCCTGGATGCCGCGGAGCTGCAGTGGCGTCCCATCGTCCCGCGGCCCGAGCGGGTCATCTGCCTCGGGCTCAACTACCACGCCCACGTCGAGGAGACGGGCCGGGACCTGCCGACCTACCCGGTGTTCTTCACCAAGTGGGCGAGCACGCTCAGTGCCGCCGGAGCACCGGTGGCGCTGCCGCCCGAGTCCAAGAAGGTCGACTATGAGGGTGAGCTCGCGGTGATCATCGGCCGCGGGGGGCGGCGGATCTCCCGGGAGAACGCGCTCGATCACGTCGCCGGCTACAGCGTGGCCAACGACATCACCATGCGTGACTTCCAGCACCGCACCCATCAGTGGCTCCAGGGCAAGGCCTGGGATGCCAGCACGCCGGTCGGTCCCTACCTGGTGACCCCTGACGAGGTGGCCGACGTGGGGGCCATCGACCTGCGCCTCGAGCTCAACGGCGAGGAGATGCAGCACTCCGACACCAGCCTGCTCATCTTCGACATCCCCGAGATCATCGCGCGCGCCTCCGAGTTCACTGCTCTCGCGCCCGGCGACATCCTGCTCACCGGAACTCCCGGAGGCGTCGGCGCCCGCCGCGAGCCACCGGTGTTCCTCGCCCCGGGTGATGTCGTGCGGGTGGAGATCGCCGGCGTCGGGGTGCTGGAGAACCCGGTGATCAGCGAACCGGCCGCGTAAACGCCCAGCTCACCGGAGTTCGTGACCCTCAGGTCACGGACTCCGTGAGTTCCTGGGCGCCCATGTAGCTCGCCATGATCACCTCACGGTCGCCGCGCAGCGGCTCGGCGTCACCGCTGAGGACGACCTTGCCGTGGACGAGAACCGTCGCCTGATCAGCGATCTCCAGGGCAAGGTTGACGTGCTGTTCAACGAGCACGACGCCACAGCCGTTGTCATCGGCGAAGGCCCGCACCACCGGCAGCAGCCCCTCGACGATGATCGGGGCCAGGCCGAGGCTGAGCTCGTCGATGAGCAGGAGTCGTGGGCGGCGCAGCAGTGCGGAGGCGAGCTCGCCGCCCGACAGCAGCCCGGCGCGGCGCCCGCGCAGCTCACCGAGCTTGGGAACGTACTTGAGCACGCCGTCGATATCGGCGTCGCGCCCGGCGAGGCGGAAGTGCTCGTCGACGGTCAGGCTGTGGAAGATCCCGCGACCCTCGGGCACGTGGGAGACCCCCAGGCGCGCCAGCTTCTGGGGTGACTGGCCGGAGATCGACCGCCCGTCGAAGAGGATCTCGCCGCCGGTGACCGACACGAATCCGGCACACGCCCCCAGCGTCGTGGTCTTGCCGGCGCCATTGGGGCCCAGCAGCGCCATCACCTGCCCCGCCTCCACGGTCATGTCCAGGTCCCGGACCACGGCGACCTCGTCATAGCTGAACTGTCCCTGCTTGATCTGCAGGAGCGGACCGGTCATGGCTGAACCTCACTGACGGGTTGGGGACCGGGCTGGTCCTCACTTGACGTGGAGCCGAGATAGGCCGACATGACCAACGGGTCCGAGCGCACCTGGGCGGGCGGGCCGCGGAAGATCACGCGCCCGAAGTTGAGCACGACGACCTCATCGCACACCGACAGGACGAGGCCCATGTCGTGGTCCACGAGCAGCATGCTGGTCCCAGCCCCCACGATCTGACGCAGCTGGGCGCCGAGGACCTCACTCTCCTGGGTGTCGAGGCCCGCGGCCGGTTCGTCGAGACAGACGACGGTGGGTCGCGCCGCCAGAGCCCGGGCCACGCCGACGAGCTTGCGCTGTCCCTGGGAGAGCGCGGAGATCGGACGGTCGGCGAGGGATCCGAGCCCCAGGCCATTGAGCACCTCCCCCATCTCGTCCTGTGCCGCCGTGCGCCGCAGGAGCGATGCCCCAGCCACTCGCCACCAGGATGATGCCTGGGCGGCGACCGACAGGTTCTCGGCAACCGTCAGGTCCTCGAAGAGCATCGAGGACTGCCAGGTGCGAGCCAGGCCGTGGCGGGCGCGTTGGTGCGGCGCCATCCCCTCGAGGGGGAGATCACCCAGCCGGACGGATCCGGTGGCGCGGGCGAAGCCCGTCAGCGCGTCGATGAAGGTGGTCTTCCCGGCTCCGTTGGGCCCGATGAGCCCGAGGAGCTGTCCGGGCTCCACCGCCAGGTCGACGTCCTCGAGCGCGGTGACGCCCCCGTAGCGCACCGTCAGCTTCTCGGTGCTCAGCGCCGGGGTCATGAGTGCACCTTCTCGACCGAGGCCGAAACCGGTGGGGAGCTGACGGACCCCACCCGCCGGCGTCGTTTGGCCACCGTGCGGAGGAGCACCCCGGCGATCCCGTCGGGATTCTGGACGACGGTGACGATGAGCACGGCGCCGGCGATGATCAGCTGCGTATTGGCAGCGAGACCCAAGCCGCGCTGGATGAAGTAGGCGATCAACGCCTCGGTGCTCAGCAGCCCGCCGATGACCGCGCCGGACACCGTGGTGATGCCGCCGAGGTAGGCGAAGGCGATGAAGCTGAGCGCGATGGACACGCTGTAGTTGCTGGAGTCCGCGACCTGGAAGCTGTAGGCGTACAGCGAACCCCCGATGCCCGCCAGCAGCGACGCGATGCCGTAGCCCACGAGTTTGGTCTCTCGCACGCTGATCCCGGCGGCGGCGGCGGCCCGCTCGTTGGAGCGGACCGCGAGCATGCGTCGTCCGAGCTCGCCACGGCGGAGACTCGCGACGAGGATCCCGCAACCGAGCGTGGCGGCGAGACAGAGGAAGCCGAAGATGGGGCTTGGGGTGCCGCCGGGGCCCAGATGGAATGGGGCGTCGGGGCCGAGGTCGAGGCCCAGCAGGGTCGGTGAGCCAACCGCGCCCTTGAGCGGATTGAAGCCCAGGGACTGGTTGCCCAGCCAGAAGTTCGACGCCGCGACCGCACCCGCCAACGTGACGATCGCCAGGGCCGTGCCCCGGACGCGCAGCGTGGGCAGCGCGGTGAGCAGCCCGACGAAGACGGCCGCGGCGATGCCGATGATCGGCGCGAGGGGAAAGCCGATCCCCGACCCGGCACTGAGCTTGGTCAGGATGAGGGCGGTGATGCCCGCCAGCGCGAACTGGAGCAGCGACACCTGTCCGACGAAGCCGGTGATAACCACCAGGGACAGGCACATCACGATGGCGATCAGCGTGTTGATCTCGGCTTGGCGGTAGTCGGCGGGGAACAGGATCAGCGTGATGACGCCGACCGACGCGGCGACCAACGCGGGAATCATGATGCGCGACGCCGCCGGCGCGTCGGGGAGGCGGCGCTCGGCGATCGACCCGCGCTCGGGGAGCGGATTGCCCCGCGCGAACATGACGAGCGCGATGATCACGAAGAAGATCAGGTCGGCGACGCCCGGCAACGTGTTGCCGCCGTCGGTGGGAAACCAGCTCAGGGTCTGGACCCAGACCACGAGGGACTGCACGATCCCCATGGCGAACCCAGCTATGGCCGCGACCGTGAAGGAGCTGAAGCGAGCGACGAGGGTGGCGGCGAGGGCGGGGATGATCGCCAGCGCCAGCGTCGAGTTGTCGAGCTGGGAAGCGGGGGCGAAGAGCACCCCGAGCCCGCCGGCCAGCACAGCGGCCAGCATCGAGTTGAGCAGCGACAGGCGGTTCGGCGACAGGCCGTGGCGCATGGCCATGTCCTCGCTCTCGGCGGCCGCCCGGGTCGCCAGGCCGAAGGAGCTGAAGCGGTAGAGCACCACCAGGGCGATGGCAACCAGAACCACCACGCCGGAGAACAGGAAGCGGTCAGCCGGGATCGGCAGACCGAGGATCTTCACCGTGGCCTGGGAGAGCACGGGAGGGGCTGCCTGCCCGTCGACACCGAATTTCACCAGGATCACCGCCTGGAGCGTGAGCAACAGGCCGAGGGTGGCGATCAGCTTGGCCAGCGGCGCCGAGCCGCGGAGGCGTCGGAAGACGACGATGTCGAGGAGAGCCCCCAGCGCCGCGCAGACCGCCAGGGCCATGAGGAACGCGGGCACCGTGCTCCACGCCCCCCCCAGGTGAACCGGAGGGAGCACCAACGACCCGTTGGTCTTGAGCCCGTAGAAGACGTAGGCTCCGAGCATCGCGTAGGCGCCGGTGGCCAGGTTGACCACCCCGGCACCACGGAACGAGACGACCGCGCTGAGGCTGAGGCCGGCGATGAACGCGCCTGAGCCCAGGCCCAGAAGCGTGAAAAGTAATAGCTGCTTCATCGCGTCGCGTGTCGCGCGAGGCGAGCGCGGTGTGGCATCAACATGGGTCCAAACCTCCCTCGAACAAACAGAAGCGATTTCTGCTGAGCGGGAAGCTAACCCATCTCTGAGGCAATTGCAAAGCTCTACCGCGATGCATATGGCAGCTTGACATCTGGTGCGCGGACCACGTAGGTTTCTGCAGGAGGGAAGGAAATTCTGCTCAGTAGAACGCTCCAGAGGAGGAGAGAAGATGCGTCCAAGACGGCGAAGGAACCGTCGGAACACCATCGCGTTGACGCTCTGCGTCGGCTCGGCGCTGGCGATCAGCGCGTGCGGTAGTTCCAGCAGTACCAGCAGCAGCAGCACGACGTCCAACAGCACGGCGGCGTCGTCCACCACGCAGTCCACGGGCTCAGGCAAGATCACCGCGGCTGACATCAAGGTGGTGCACAACTACGTGGGGGGCACGATCGGCACCAAGGCCACCAAGTCGCCGATCAAGATCGGTGTCGTCGTCGGGAACTCCGGCGCGACCGGCCAGCCCTATCTGGCCACCGACTACCGCAACGCGATGACGATCGTCAATGACGACCTGGGCGGCATCGACGGGCACCCGATATCCATCGTGCAGTGTGACTTCGGCGCGACCGCACAGCAGGGACAGATCTGCGGATCACAGTTCGCCAACGACAGCTCGATCAAGGCCGTGCTGTTCGGCGGAGGCACCATCGGCTCAGCCCAGCTGCACGCAGCGAACAATGGCGCCAAGCCGTACCTGTGCACCGTCGGTGGTCCCGCGGAGGCCAACGTCGCCAACACCTACTGCACCAGTGCCGGTGCACTCGCGGGCTCGGCGATCCTCACGTACATGAAGACCTACCTGCACGCGAAGTCGGTCGCGATCGACTCGGTCACTGACCCCACCCTCGACGCGATCGTCAACTCCCAGAAGCCGCAGTACTCGGCTCAGGGCATCACGGCCAAGACCGGCTTTTCCCCGGCCGGAGCCACCGACGTGACGTCGACACTCGTCGCCAGCGGAGCGACCACGGCGGACGCGATCCTGCTGGAGCTGCCACTCGACTCCACCTGCGCTCCCTACGTCAAGAGCATCAAGAGCCTGGGCATCACCAAGCCGGTGGTCTCCCTGCTGACCTGTGCAGACGCCAATGTGGCCAAGCAGGTCGGCAGCATCCCCAACTACACGTACCTGTCCTACGGTCAGAACACCGACGTCGCCGATCCCACCGGGCAATCGACGGTGTTCAACGACGCCAACACGGCGTTCGCCAGCGGTGCCGGCGAGAACGGTCCCCAGGCGTTCGGAACGGCTCTGCTCCTGGCCAAGATCATGAACGAGGTCGGTCCGAACAACCTCACCACAGCGGCGATCTCAGCGAAGATCAAGGCCTACACGGGGGCAGCGTTCCTGGGGGACACCAAGCTGGCCTTCGGGACCAAGCCGTTCCCGTCGATCGGAAGCCTGCGGGCACGCTTCTACACGCGTGAGACCAACGGCTGGAAGGACGCAACCGGCGGCAAGTGGCTCACCCCGCTTCCGTAGCGGCGAGCCAGCGTCATCCGGTCAAGGTCGACGATGAGTGACATGGATCAGGGCCCGGTGCTGTTGGTTGGCGCCGGGCCGACCGGCCTGACGCTGGCCAACCTGCTCGGCTACGCCGGCGTCCCGGTGTTGGTGCTCGAGCGCAACGCGTCCGTGAGCAACCAGCCCCGGGCGGTGAGCTTCGATGATGAGTCGCTCCGCACGCTGCAGAGCTGCGGCTTGGAGGATGAGGCCTACGGGCTGATCGTCCAGGGCACCGGCACCAAGTACTACGGAGCGGACGGGCGGGAACTCGCATACCAGCGCGGGCCCGCCCAGCCCCGCTTCGGGCACCCGGTCAAGAACCCCTTCAGCCAGCCCGAGTTCGAGCGCATGCTGCTTGACGGGCTCGACCGCTTCCCCCACGTCGATGTCCGCTTCGGGACCGCGCTGACCGGCCTCGAGGTGATCGATGAGCGCTCCGCCGTGGCGCATCTGGCCCCGGTCGACGGGCCGGTCAGTGAGATGAGGGTGTCGGTGACCGTCGGATGTGACGGGGGCCGCAGCACGGTCCGGGAGCTCATGGGAATCGACATGGTCGGAACCTCCCTGTCCGATCCCTGGCTGGTCATCGACACCCTGGGCGACCATCACGACGAGCGCTATGCGATGCATCACTGCGACCCCCAGCGGCCCTTCGTCATCGTGGCCGGACGGGATGGGCGCTGCCGCTATGAGTTCCGGCTCCTGCCGGGCGAGGATCCAGAGGTCCTCGCCTCCCTGCCGGGAGTAGCTCGGCTGCTCAAACCCTTCCGCACCATCACGGCCGACCAGCTCGAGCGCTCGACGGTGTACACCTTTCACGCGCTGGTGGCCAAGCGCTGGCGCCAGGGTCCGGTGCTGCTGGCGGGCGACGCCGCGCACATGATGCCGCCCTTCGCCGGTCAGGGCCTCAACAGCGGCATCCGTGACGCCCACAATCTCGCCTGGAAGATCGCGGCAGTCGTCGAGGATCGCGCCGACCCGGGGCTGCTGGACACCTACGAACTGGAGCGCCGCCCCCACGCCGAAGCGTCCATCGCCCTGTCGGTACGCATGGGCACTTTCATGATGACGGGGATCGCTTGGCGAGCGCGGGCGCGGGACATCCTGCTGCGCGCTGCGCTGAACATCCCCGCCTTTCACCGCTATGTCACCGAGGGACGATTCAAGCCGACGCCGGCCTATCAAGCGGGAGCGCTGGTCTACTCACCTGGGGTCTCAGCTGTGGTCGGTCGTCCCATCCCCCAGCCGCTTGTGCTGAACGCGGACGGCCGCCGGGACAAATTTGACGACGTGCTCGGTCCGGGTTTCACACTGCTGCGCGTCGATCCGCTGTCGCCTGATCAGGCCCTGGACCTGGACGACGACATTTGGCGGGACCTGGCACCGGTCGTGGTCAACCTGCTGCTCGACGACCGCACGCCGCACAGCGCGACGACTGACTCTGAGGTCACGGTCGCCGACATCGACGGCGGCCTGACGCGGTGGCTAGCCAGCTGCCGCCATCAGGTGCTGCTCATCCGTCCAGACCGTTTTGTTGCCGCAGTGCTGCCGGGTGATCTTTCCGGTGCTGGGCCGCTGGTCGGCGCCGCGCTGAGACTCCGAGCCTCTGAGTCCGCGCAGGCACCGGCGGACCGCCTGCCGTTGAGCTGATGCGATTCACGATGAAGGGACAACGATGACCTCACAGACACAGCCGGCCTGGGACGCGATGCTGCCCCACGATGTCGAGCGCTTCGGCGAGGTGATCCTCGATCCGGCCGAACGGCGGCGGTGGTGCGCGGCGATCCTGATCGGCGGTCTTCCCTACATCTGGTCGACCACCGGCAGCGCTCTGAAGCAGCGGTTCCTCGACGAGCTGGAGATCACGAGCGGTGACCGAGTCCTGTTGATCGGGGAGGGCCTGGCCGGCATCGGGATCGATGCGACGATCGCCGAAAAGCTCGGACCCGGCGGTGAGCTGGTGATCACAGACTTCATGACCCAGGTCCGCGATGCCGTCCAGGCCGGTCAGTTCCCCCAGTGGCCGTGGACCTACGCCGATGAGTATCCCGATGGTCACTTCGACGCGATCGCGATCTTCCAGGGCGTCGCCCACGCGGACGACTGGCGGGCCGCCGGCGCCGGGCTCCTGCGCACGCTCAAGCCCGGAGGCAAGATCGTGCTCGGTGAGGTGATCTTCGGACCTCCGATGGCCGAGGTGATCCGCCAGGACGCTCACGTTCTCTATGTCTTCAGCAAGCTCTGGGAGGTGCTGTTCCCGGGCCAGGCATTCGAGGATCAGCCCTACTGGGGCCCCGAGGCCCTCACCGAGGCGTTCGCCGGACAGGTCACCGACAGCGGCACCGAGAGTGACCGCGGCATCGAACTGTTCTGGGGTCGCAAGCCGTGAAGGTCCTCGTCACCGGTGGCCTCGGCATGGTCGGCGCCTGGGTCCTGCGCGACCTGCTCGGCGCCGGGCATGAACCGGTCTGCCTCGATGTGCATGACAATCCCGCCGTCATCGCCGATGTCGCCGGCGACGTGGAGCGGATCGTCGCGGACGTGCGGGACGTCACGCAGATGACCGCACTGATGGCCGGCATCGACGCGGTGGTGCACCTCGCCGCCCTGCTGCCGGCCGAATCAGACCCCTACGTGGGCTACGGAGTCACCGCGATGGGTCCGATCACCACCTTCGAGGCCGCTCGCCGTGCCGGCGTCCGCCGGGTCGTGTGGGCCAGCGCCAAGGCGGTGTACGGGGAGCTCAGCGGCGTCTACGGCTTTCCGCAGTACGCCGCCGTTCCCGAGGATCACGGCCGCGGCACATTGCCGTTCTCGCCGGTGTACAGCGCCTCGAAGCAGCTCGCTGAAGAGGCGGGTCGGTACTACGCAGAACGCTACGGCACCGAAATCGTGGCGCTGCGCTTCTCGACCATCTTCGGACCCGGCAAGGTGGCGCCGCGTGGCACCGCCCTGGTCGGCGCCGTCATCGCCGCCGGGGCCGGCGCCGGGCCACCGGTGGTGGTGGCTCAGGGCGCGGATGAGCGCGACGAGATCATCTACGTTCGCGATGTCTCCCGCGGGGTGCTCAGCGCCCTGTTGGGCCCCCCGTCTGACACGTGGGTATTCAACATGGCCTCCGGCATCCTCATCTCCCTACCCGAGCTGGCTGACACCGTGCGCGCCAAGGTGGGCTCGGTGGATCTGGACATCGGGCCAGGTCGCGACCCCTTCGGCGTGGGACTCATGTACGGGCGCCTCGACGACACTCGGGCTCGGCGAGAGCTGGGGTACCAGCCCGAGTGGGATCTCGGGCGCTCGGTGGTCGACTTCGCGGGGAGCTTCGCGTCGTGAGCGCCGCCAACGCCACCACCGCCGCCGTGCTCGTGGCGCCGCAGACCTTCGAGCTGCACGAGTTCGCGCGGCCCAGCGTGGCCCCGGACGCCGCCCTGATGCGCGTCGAGGCCTGTGGCCTGTGCGGGACCGACGTCGCCCAGTGGCACGGGGTCTTCGCCCAGGCGGGCCTGTCGGGCGCCCGCTGCATTCCCGGCCATGAGCCGGTGGGGATCATCGAGGAGATCGGGGCCGTCGCTGCGGTGCGCTGGGGTCTCAAACCGGGTGACCGGGTCGCCGTGGAACCCCACCTGGCCTGTGGCAGCTGTGATGCCTGCCTCGACGGGCGCCGCACCCAGTGCGAGGTCGGTGAGCATCACGACACCAACTACGGCTTCATCAGCGCCGAGGAGGGTCACGGCCTGTGGGGCGGCTACGCCGAGCATCTCTACCTCGACCCGCGTACCGTGCCCCACCGCATGTCCTCAGCGCTGTCACCGGCGATCGCCTCGATGTTCAATCCCATCGGCGCCGGGATCAGCTGGGGCTACCGCGTGCCGGGGACCCAGATCGGTGACCTCGTGGTCATCCTCGGCTGCGGCCAGCGGGGCCTGGCGTGCGTGATCGCGGCCAAGACCGCGGGAGCCGGGACGATCATCGTCAGCGACCTGGCGCGCGCTTCGGCCAAGCTCGACCTGGCTCTCGAGCTGGGGGCCGACCATGCCGTCGTCGCCGATGAGGAGGATGTGGTCGAGCGGGTGCTGGAGCTGACGGGTGGGCGACTCGCCGACGTGGTGATCGACGTCAGCGCCGGAGCCGTCAAACCCATCACCGACGCGATCGCCATCGTCCGCCGGGGTGGCACGATCGTGCTCGCCGGCGCCAAGCACCGGACCCTGCCCGATCTGGACCCGGACACGTTGGTCCTCAAGAGCATCCGCATGCAGGGGGTGTTCGCGGTGGACTCCGCGAGCTTCCGCGAGGCGATCCGGTTGATCGAATCGGGTCAGGGACCCTACGCCCGCCTGCATACCCGGTCCTACGGACTCAGCGAGGCGGCTGAGGCAGTCGCCGCGCTGGAGGGGTCTGAGGGCGTCCCGCCCGCCGTGCACGTATCCATCGAGCCGGGGGTGAGCCCGTCATGAATGTTCCCCGGATGGCTGGGCCGCCGGTGATCGCCGCCATGAGCCACCTCGCGCTCCAGGTCCGCGATCTTGATGGCGCCGTGGAGATGGCCACCGACGTCATGGGCATGCATCTGGTCGAGCGAGGCCCGGTCTGGACGACGCTGCGCTGTGACCAGAGCCATCACGTGATGCAGTACGCCGCCGCGGACGCTGACGCCGTGGACCACATCGGCCTGAGCGCCGCCAGCCCGGGCGCCCTGGATGAGGTGCGTCGCCGGGTGCGCGAGCGCGGCTATGAGGTGGTAGCCGAGGGCCCGCTGGAGGCGGGCTTTGCGGACGCCTTCGCCTTCATCGGACCTGACGCCTTCATCTATGAGGTCGGAGTGGGCATGCCTCAGCTCGCGGCCCCGGGCCCGACGCTGGGCGTGCGGCCGCTGCGCTTCGGACACGTCAACCTGCACGTGCCCGATGTGGCCGGCGCCTCCGCCTTCTATCAAGAGGTGCTCGACTTCCGGCTGTCTGACGTGATCGAGGGGCGTGGCGTGTTCCTGCGCGCCAACGCCGAGCACCACGCCGCCGGGATCCTCGAGGGCCGCGGGGTCCTCCACCACCACGCGTGGGCGGTGCCCAACGTGGCTGAGCTCGCCCGGCTGGGCGACCTCATCGATGACCGTGGGGGCACGCTGATCTGGGGCCCGCTGCGCCATGGCGCCGGGAACAACATCGCCGTGTACTTCGCCGATCCGTGGGGCTCTGTCGTCGAGGTCTACACGGAGATGGAGTCGATCACCGACGAGCACGGCTTCACCGTACGCACCTGGAGCAATGACGATGACCGCTGGTGGAGCCGCTGGACCAAGGTGCGCGGCCAGGGCTTCCACGACTTCGGGGTCCGCCCCGCCGCCTCACCGCTCGGGCACTGAGCGGGAGGCGCCAAGAGGTCGTGGTGGCAGCGCGCCTCGGCCAGCCTCAGCCGACGGCGGGGGCGACCTGAGTCAAGGCTGCGGAGGGGTCCTGGGTGTCGGCTCGGTGGGGATCGCCATCGCCCCGGGCCAAGACGTGATCGACCGCGCGAGCCAGCGCCTCGCGCGCGGCGGCGGCGTCGTGGACCGCCTCGATCTCACGCCAGGCGACGTAGCCGTCGGGCCGGACGAGCAGGGCGCCGGCCTCGGCGACCTCACGTACCCGGGCCCAGTTGCAGTACAGGTCCTGGGCGTCAGGCTCACCGACGACGACGACCCTTAGGAACGGCAGGTCAAGCTGCTCAGCCGCGGCGACCCACGCCTGTCCGGAGAGTCCGGTGAGCAGCGTCAGCCTGCCGTGACCGGCCAGGTCAAGGCTCGAGACCTTCTCACCGCGCCGGTCGACCAGCCAGGCATGGGGCAGCTTGGCCCCGGGCCGTGATGTGGTCTGCACGTACAGCTCGCGGTCGCGCTCCCAGTGCTCCTCGGGGGTCTTCGGGTCAGCCAGCACCGCGCCTGACACATAGCGCTGGTTCAGCTCGACCCCGTGGGCGTTGAACTCGTAGTTCTTCAGGGCCAGCGCCTGCTCTAAGGCGGCTCGCACCTCCGCTCCCTGAGGGCTCGGGTCACGCAGCTTGGCCAGTCCAGCGGCCACCGGGTCGGACTCACCCGTCGTCCTGAAGCAGTCGTTGAGCGGAAGGTAATCCACCCGTGACTGGTTGGCTCGAGCCACCACGGCACGTCCAACGGGGAGCCGCTCGGCCTCATAGGAGTCGAGCAGCTCCGGTCCGGCGTAGCCCTTCACGACGAACGCGAGCTTCCACGCCAGGTTGAACCCGTCCTGGATGGACGTGTTGGAGCCCAGACCGCTGCTCGGGGGATGACGGTGCACCGCATCACCCGCACAGAACACCCGACCGGAGCTGTACTGGGTCGCCGAGGCCTGATTGACGTGCCAGAGCGACGTGCCCGTGATCTCGGGCTCGAGCTCGGGATCTCCCACCAGCGTGCGGATCTTCTGGGTCACCGTGGCGACTGACAGGTCGGGCTCGGTGTCCTCGAGGGGCACACCCCACCCGGCGATCCAGCTGTGCCAGGGCCGGACGGCGCGGAGCAGTCCCATGCCGATCTCCCCGTAGCCGGCGGCCGGCGTCATCAGCCAGTACAGAATGCTCGGGCGATGCTTGACGTACCGGGTCAGGTCCGCCTCAAAGGTCACGTAGGCGGTGACCGCCCGGCCGAGCTCGCCCTCGAGGTCGATTCCCAGGTGCTCCAGCACACGCGAGCGAGCGCCGTCCGCGCCGATCATGAACTTCGCCCGCACGCTGTATTCGCGCCCGGTGTCGCGATCTCTCAGCGCGACGGTCACCCCGTCCTCATCCTGCTCATGTCCGAGATATTCGGTGTGGAAGGCGAACCTCGCCCCCCGCGCAGCCGCGTGTCCGACGAGGACCGGCTCCAGGTAGGGCTGGGGAAGGTCGAACATCTCACAGGGGCTGGCCTGGGTGTAGTCCCCGTGGCGCTCCTCGCCGGTTCCCCAGGTCCGGATGCGAGCGATCTCCTCGCCCGCGAGACTGGTGGTGAACGGGGTGTCACCCATGAGTTCCCACGGTGAGGCGTACAGGCGAGCGTCGTCAGCAACCCCCAGGTCGCGGAGGACCTCAGAGGCGCGCTGGTTGGTGATGTGAGCCCGCGGGCCATCGGCCACCCAGTTGAACCGGCTGACCGACATGACCCGCACGCCGTACGTGGCCAGGGCCAGGGCGGCCGTCGCTCCACTGGGGCCTGCGCCGACGATCAGGACGTCGGTGTCCGAATCACTCACTTGAGGGCCTGCCTTCTAATTCCGTCATGTGCGATCCAATGTAGAAAGGTTTTCCGCTAGGCGCAAACTGTCGTCCCGGTCCGAGTCGAGGCTAAAAGAACGCCCCGCCGGCCTGGTAGATCGTCTTGTAGCTGAAGTACGGTTCGAGCCCCTCGGGTCCAAGTTCGCGCCCGAGACCGCTGTTCTTGACGCCACCGAACGGCGCGGTGGGATCCAGGGTGTAACCGTTGACGCCGATGGTCCCGGTCTGCACCCGGCGGGCCACAGCGTTGCCCCGGTCGAGATCCTCGGTCCACACCATGCCGCCCAGGCCGTAGTCGGAATCATTGGCGATGGCGACGGCATCAGCGTCGTCGTCACACGGGACGACGACGAGCACCGGGCCGAAGATCTCCTCCCGGAAGATGGACATCTCCCGATTCACATCGACGAAGACGGTCGGCTCGACGTAGTACCCGCGGTCGAGATGCTCGGGCATCCCCCGACCGCCGAGGATTGCGCGCGCACCTGCGGCGGTGCCGGACTCGATGTAGTCCAGGACGCGTCGATGCTGAGTGGCGTTGACGATCGGACCGAACGCCGTGTCGGGGCTCATGGGGTCCCCTGCCGGCATGGCCCCCAGCGTCGCGGCCAGGCCGTCACAGACCTCGTTGAAGCGCGAACGATGCACGACGACCCGCGTCGAGAGGAAACACCCCTGTCCGGAGTTGGCCACGCACAGGGCCGGCATCTGCTTGATGAACTCGCCCACGTTGGCGTCCTCGAGGATGAGCGCGGCGGACTTTCCCCCCAGCTCGAGCGTGACCGACTTCAGGCCCTGTCCGCAGGCGGCTGCGACGCTGCGCCCGCCTGCCGCCGAGCCGGTGAACGACACATGGTCAACCCCGGGGTGGGAGACCAGCGCAACACCAGTCTCACGCCCTCCGGTGACGACGTTGATGATCCCCGGGGGGATCCCTGCCGCCGCTGCCGCCTCGACGAGGAACCGGATGTCCAAGGAGGTCTCGGCGGCGGGCTTGATGACCACCGCGCAGCCCATCACGAGAGCGGGAGCGAGCTTCTGCACCGCGAGAATCTGTGGACCGTTCCAGGGAATGATCAGCGCCGCGACGCCGACCGGTTCGCGCCGGACCAGGCTCGAGCCCCGGTCCTCTTCCACGACCACGCTCTCGGCCAGATGCGCGTAGTAGCGCATCACCGCGGCGCTGACGTGACCGTTAACGGCGATGCTCTGAGGGAGCAGGCACCCATTCTCCGTGGTCACGAACGTCCCGACCTCGGTCGCCTGACGCTCGATGGCGTCCGCGAGGGCGAGGACGTACTTTCCGCGCTCCGCGGGTGAGAGTTCTGGCCAACCTGATTGCGCGAACGCGGTGCGTGCCGCGCTGACCGCTCGGTCGACGTCGACCGCGTTCCCATCGGGGGCGCTGCCATAGACCTCCTCGGTGGCGGGGTTGGTGAGCGTCAGCCGCTTCTGAGAATCGGCCGCGACCCATTCGCCTCCGCGGTAGATGGCATTCTCGTTCGGGGACACGGCAGTGGTCATGGGCGAACTCCTTCGGTCATGGCGGATTGCCCAGCGGCCACGCGCGGGGAAATGGTGGTGCCGGAGATGATGTCGGCGGCCTTCTCACCGATCATCATCACGGTCGCGTTGGTGTTTCCGTTGACGATCCGCGGGATGATGGAAGCGTCGGCGACGCGCAGGCCGAGCACGCCGTTGACGCGGAGGTCGGCGTCGACCACGGCTGCATCGTCGCTGCCCATCCGGGCCGTCCCGACGGGATGGGCCCCTCCGTTCGCGTTGCTCAACAGCCAACGCTTCCAGTCCGATCGCGACACGAAATCGGACTCGGACCCCAGCAGCGCGCCCGCCACCTTGCGCATGGCGGGTTGGGACATGATGCGCCGAACCTCCTCGAGGCCGGTGAGCAGGGCCTCGACGTTGGCGCTGTCGCCGAGGATCTGGTGCTCGATCTTCGGGGTGTCATGCGCATCGGCGCTGCGCAGACTCACGCGCCCGCGCGGGGTGGGCTGCAGGTACATCACCGCGATCATGAAGCCGGCTCGGCGCGGCACGTTGAATTTGACGTTCCCGTCGGGACTGACCTCGGGAATCGTCAAGAAGTTGCAGAACGCGGCCTGAATATCCGGCTTCTCGAGGGCCGGGTCGGTCCGGTGCATGTTCTGGCCATGGCCCATCGTCGACGCCAGGAACCCTCCGCCCCTGAACAGGTAGTTGCCCAAGCCCTGCAGTGCGGTTCCGGGGCCCATCGTGTTGACGGTCGGAATCAACGCGTTGTAGCGAAGGAACACGCATGGGTGCTCCTGGAGGTTGCCGCCGACCTGAGGCGCGTCCACGCGCACGTCGATCCCGAGCCGGCGGAGATCGCTCGCCGGTCCGACACCGGAGAGCATGAGCAGTTTGGGCGTCGCCAGGCTGCCGGCGCACAGCACGACCTCCTTGCGCGCATGGACCTGCTCGAGCCCGCGGCGGGTACGGAACTCGACGCCCGTTGCGCGGTCGCCGTCGAAGATGACGCGCTCGGCGACGGCTGAGGTCCGGACATCCAAGCGCTCGCTCGGGGCCAGACCATGGAGATATTCGCGCGCCGACTGGGATCGAAAGCGACCGCGTTGGTTGACCTGGGTGACCCCGACGCCGTCCTGGTGCTCCCCGTTGTAGTCAGGATTGAACGGATGTCCGGCCTGCTGCGCGGCTTCGAGAAAGGCTCCGTTGGCCGGATGGGAGACGCGGTGCCGCCGGACTCCGATCGGGCCGTCACCACCCCGGTAGGGATCAGCGCCATCCTCCCAGCTCTCCAGCCGTCGAAAGTACGGCAGGACCGACTCGTAGTCCCAGCCGGTGGCACCCTCGCGGGCCCACCCGTCGTAATCGACGGCATTGCCGCGTACGAACACGCCAGCGTTGATCGACCCGCCGCCCCCGAGCACGCGGCCGGCCGGCCACGTCCCCGTGACGCCCTCCCGCGAGTCGTCATGCTCGACCGGATAGTGCCAGTTGAGGTTCTTGTGGGCGATGGGTATCCCGAACGGGAGTGCGACCTCGGGACGACGGTCAGTGCCGCCCGCCTCGAGCAGGATGACGGTCGCACCGCGCTGAGCGAGACGGCCAGCGACGATGGAGCCGGCCGATCCGCCGCCCACGATGACGTAGTCGGCGGTCGTGGTCTGGGAGCTACTCATGGGTGCGCTCTCCTTCTCTGTGTCGGTCAGTCATCCGAGGTCGGCTCCGCCGATGAAGTGCATGCGGCCCTCCGGGTCCCGGGCCTGGCGGATTGCGTTCAACCGCCGCTGAGCCGCCGGGCTCCCCACGGGCGCGGCGCGCCGCTCGAGGTTTTCGTCATTGACCTGGATGCCGGACGCCAGCGGCTCCATCTCGCGCATGCGCAGAGCTGGCCACGCGACGAGCGCGTCATCCTCAGCCGGGTCGGCCCACACCGAGTACAGCGATGCCCCCCAACGCTGGTACAGCGACCGGAACCCTGCGCCTGATGGGTTCGGGTCGACCCCCATCAGATGCCACATCATGAATGACTCATGCGACATCGTGTCCGCGATCTGCCGGATCCCCGGCAGTAGCTCGTCCATCGACGCGTCACTCCACATGTTGTCAGCGACCATACGCTTGCCCGGCTTGCAGAAGTCATCGCTGGCCATCACCACGTCGAGGACGTCGGCCTTGACGTTGCTCACCGAGGAGACCGCGCGATCCCGCAGGGGGCACGAGTCGAGGATCTCCAGGTTTCGGGTGGCCTCTGCGTCGCTCCCGGCGAAGGTGCTCCCCACGACCCGCAGTCCCACGCCGTCGATCCCGGGGTGCTCACGTGACATGCTGATGCGGAGCTCGAGGGCCGGGGAGACCTGAGGCGCGATCGATTCCAGCCACCGGAACACCTCGTCGAGCATCTCCCGTGGGTAGAGAGCGGTGCTGAGCATCATCACCGGATACAGCGGATAGACCTGCAACTGCATGCGTGTGACGACACCGGGGAACCCGGGTCCGGCACCCTGAGCGGCCCAGAACAAGTCGCTGTTCTGCGTCGCGTCGGCCCGGACGAGTTCGCCCTCGGCCGTGACCACGTCGACCGCCAACAGGCTGTCACAAGCCATTCCGTGGACTCGGCTCATCCAGCCGTAGCCCCCACCGAGGGTGAACCCACCGAGCCCGACGTCGTTGCAGTGACCGGTGGTGAAGAACAGGTCGTGGACGCGCAGCTCCCGGATCAGCTGCTCACCCTTGACCGCGGGGGCGACCCAGGCGGTCTGAGCCTCGACGTCGACCTCGACCCGGGTCATCTCGGACATGTCGATCAGGAAGGCGTCATCACGGAGGTGGTTGGCAGTCCAGCCATGGCCTCCCGAGCGAACCGTGACGCGCCGGCCCTGGTCGCGTGCCAGGCGAACCGCCGCGACGACGTCGTCTTCGTCACGCACCCGGGCGATCACGGCCGGGAACCGGTCAGGCTTGAGGCCGTTCCAGACTGAGGCGAGCCGCGCCTCCTCGTACCCCTCGTCCCCGCGCTCCATGAGCGTCAAGCCGTCAACCAAGGTCATCGTCAGTCCTTTCGCGGTGTTCGGACATGATCGAACGCCGCTGCGGCGCCGGTGATCATGTCGCTCAAGCGAGCTCGGCACGCAGGCAGGTTGGCGTGCAGCACGAACAGTTCTCTCCCTCAATGGCTCTACCCAGCGCCCCCTAACCGAGATGACGCTGCGTGCGTATCGTGACACATGATCTCTGTCATGGCAACCGTTTCAGTCACGCTTAAGCTCTCGGAGCCCCCTCATCGAGGAAGAGGCTAATGTCGGACACCTTGGCTGCCTCCGAGTCCCCGTCGAGGGGTGAGCATGTCTTTCAAGTCCTCAAGGAACGGCTTCTCGATGGCCGCTTCGCGGCCGGGGAGAAGCTCAGCGCCGCAGACATCGCCGCTGAGCTGGGGGTGAGCCGCCAGCCGGTGTTCGACGCCTTCAAGCGACTGTCGGCCGGAGGCTTCGTGGTCGTCAAGCCCCATGTCGGGTGTCGCGTGGTGACCTTCGACATGTCAGACATCCGCGACTACTTCCACATCTTTTCCGCCGTCGAGGGAACGTCGGCCGGGCTCGCGGCTGAACGCCGGACCGACGACCATCTCAAGCTGCTGCGCAGACTCCACGCGCAGATCGGAGGCCTCGGGACTTTGCAGGACCCGGACGAGAGGTCCCAGAGTTACCGCACACTCAATCGCGAGTTCCACTCGCTGGTGCACCGAATGTGCGGCAGCACCATCGTCGAGACGGTCGGCTCCGGGATGTATGACCGGGCTGACTTCTACATCAACAGCTCGGCGGCCGTCTCACCTTTCGCTGATCACGTCAGCGCCCGTCACCACGATCATTCTGAGATCGTCGCCGCCCTGGAGGCCGCCGATGCCGATGCCGCCAGCGCTGCGGCGGCCGCGCACATCATCGGAACGGTGGCCCTGATCGAGGTCACCATCGCGGACCGCGGACCTCGAGAGCCCGCCTGATTCACGCCCTCACGCTGTAAGCGAGTCGTCGACCGCGCCGGCGGGTTGCGCGCTCGCCTCGGCTGCCCGGCGAACGTTGGCCAGCACATCGGCGTCAGAGGATTCCGAGGCACCGAAGGCCTGCACCTGACGCATGGTCGTCCAGATCATCGTGATGTAGTAGATGTACTCGATGACTCCGCGGGTGCCCAGGCGCCGTTCCATGTCGTCGAAGCCGGCGTCGGTGAGGTTGCCGTCCACCACGCTCCGGATGAACGTGGCCAGGGCCCGCTCGTGTTCGGTGAGATCGTCATCGCGGTTGTGATAGAGCGCTTCGATGGCCTCGGGCCTGACGCCGACGGCAACCGCGTCCGCGGCATGGATCGCGCTCACGATGTTGCATTTGATGTGGGTGCCGATCACCATGCCCACGAACTCACGGTCGGAATGCGAGAAGCTTCCCGGCCGGTCGGGAGCTGTGCGCAACAGAGTGCTCAGCTCACTGCGCTGGAGCGCGAACCGCGGGCTGTGCATCATCGCTGAAGCCCAAGGGCTGATGCTCAGGTCAGCTCCGTCGGTGGCGAACATCCTCGACCAGTAACCGAGTGCCTCGTCGTAGACCGCCTGATCGGCAGGGTCGACATCGTTGCGGTTTGGGGGTGCGAGCGGACGGGGCATGAATCGCCTCCTGGTTGCAGTGCGGCGCGGCCGTCAGTGCTGTCAGCGCCACCTCGTTCGGCGGTTGGGAGCGCGGGCGACGCGTCGGTGACGGCGAACTTGGCCTTGTAACTGTAATGATACAAGACTATTGTCATAACAGCAAGCACGCGAACAGATCGTGGCTATTCGAGTTGAGAGGAGACCCATTGGAACCGATCACACGGCGCAGGAGGCTCAGAAGCGTCCTGTCTCACGACACGCCCGCGATGTGCCCAGCCCGGGTTGACGCAGCGCGAGTTGGAGCGCGGGCATGATCCTGCGCCTCGGGCACGTCGAGCTCACCGTCGACGATCTCGACCGCGCGGAGGAGTTTTACGTCGGACTGCTTGGGTTCGACCGCCACGATCGCGCCGACGGTCGGCTGTACCTACGGGCAGCGCAGGAGTTCGACGCCTGGTCCCTCTGTCTGCGCGAGTCCGAGGGCAAGGGCTTTGGCCATGTCGCGTTCCGCGTGAGTGACAATGCGGCCCTCGATGAACTCGAGCGACTTCACGTCAGCCTCGGACTCCCCAACGAACGCGTTCCGGCCGGAGCCGAACCGCAGCAGGGTGAGGCACTGCGCACGGTGACGCCCGACGGTCACGCGATCGAGTTCTACCACGACTTCGACGAGATCTCTGTCCCTGACGGTGCGGAAGTGCGCCTCCCGATGCGGGCCACCCATCTCCGCCGCGGGGTGCCACCCACCCGGCTCGATCACGTCAATCTGCGCGTCAGTGACACGCCCAAGGCTCTGGAATATTGGTCGGGCCAACTCGACTTCCGCGCCTCCGAGCTGTGGCTTGATCCAGATGGACAGCCGCGGACCGCCTGGGTGCGTCGCGGGTTCGGCACCCACGACGTCGCGCTCGGTCGGGGAGAGCCAGGCCTGCATCATTTCGCCTACACGCTGGCTGACGAGCCGGCACTCATCCGCGCGGCTGATCTCATCAGCGACGCCGGCCTGAGTTCGGACATCGACTACGGACCCAGTCGTCACGGGGCGACCAATGCGTTCTGCCTGTACGTGTTCGACCCCGCAGGGAACCGGTTGGAGCTGTACTCGGGCGACTACGCGCGCGACTTGGACCGTCCGCCGGTGCGCTGGTCCGCAGAGGCATATGCCCGGCACGGCCACTCCTGGTGGGGGCTGCCGCCGGGGGAACGGTTCCGGACGCACACCTCACCGCTGCGCCCGGACGCGTGGCCGAGCGAGCCCATCAAGCTCTCTGCACTTCGATAGAGGAGCCGGCGATGTCACACCCCGCATACCGAAGTTCTCGTCACCATGTCTGAGGCCCCCGGGAGACGGACCTCGGTTGGGATGTGGAGCGCCGTCGCGGGACTGGGCCTCTCCCAGCGCTACGTCAACGCCGGTGGCCTGCGCACACGGGTCATCGAGGCCGGCGACCCCTCAGCCCAGACGCTCATCCTGCTTCACGGGACCGGAGGGCACGCCGAGGCGTTCATGCAGAACCTCGCGCCGCTGGCGCAGGACTTCCACGTCGTCGCCTACGACATGGTTGGACACGGATGGACCGACGCGCCGGATATGCCCTACACGCTCGATGTCTACGCGGATCACCTCAAAGCGCTCTTGGGGGCGTTGGGGATTGAGCGGTTCCACCTCTCGGGAGAGTCCCTCGGGGGCTGGGTGGCTGCCTGGTTCGCGGCCCACGACGGTGCCGGCCTCGACCGTCTTGTGCTGGCCGTGCCCGGCAACGTCACCGCGAAGCCCGAGACGATGGCAAGGCTGCGCGACGGTACGCGCAAAGCCGTTCTCGAGGCCTCGACGGAAACGGTCCGCAGTCGCCTTGAGTGGTTGTTCGCCCCGGATAACCGCCACCTCGTCTCCGACGAGCTCGTGGAGGTGCGGCTGGCGATCTACACCCGCCCCGACGCCGCCCGGACTGTCGAGCATGTCGTCGCTCTCCAGGATCCGGAGATCCGGCAGGCGTACACCTGGAAGCCGGAGTGGTGCGGAGCCATCAAGGTTCCCACGCTGATCCTGTGGACCGAACACGACCCCACCGGACCCGTTGAGGAGGGTGAACTCCTCCATGGATGGATTCCTGACTCTCAGCTCACCGTGATGAGTGATGCAGGACACTGGCCCCAATGGGAGCGACCGGAGGAGTTCGAGCGACTCCACCGGCAATTCCTGCTGCCGTGATGGCACCTGGCTGAGACGTCCCGGCGGCGAGGCGTTCGCAGAGATCCCGCAGTTGCGTCAGGCGTCGGTGAGGATGCCCACCAGCATCTCCAGGGCCCGCCCACGATGGTCGTCGAGCTCCTGGATCAACCCGTCGACGTCAGCACGGGCGACCGCCGCCATGATCCGCTCATGGGCCTCGATCGTCGCCTGACGTTCCGAGGGTGAGTTGTAGTACAGGGCCCGGTAGGCCTCGGTGGAGTCCCAGAGCAGCCGGATGACCCGCAGCGTGTGGGGCTGGCCGGGGGCCTCCATGATGGCGAAGTGAAAGCGCCGGTTGGCCGCGAGCTCCGCAGCGACATCTGCGGCACCCGCCGCGGTCACGCACTCGTCCGCGGCCTGGCGGATCTGCGCCAACGCGCCGTCGTCGAGCCGCGGCAGCGCGGTGCGGACCGCGCGCGCCTCGAGCACGCAGCGCAGCGCATAGATCTCGCGCAGGTCCTCGACGCGCAGTTCGGTCACGAAGTAGCCCCGGCGCGGACGGTAGGTGACCTGTCCCTCCTGCTCGAGTCCGCGCAGCGCCTCGCGGACCGGCGCCACGCTGACCCCGATCCGCGCCGCCAGATCCTCCTGGATGATGCGCTGGCCGGGCCGCAGCTCACCGGAGACGATCAACCGGCGCAGCCAGTCCACCGCGTGCTGCTGAGCGGTGCCCAGGCTCGCCGGCGCGGCGCTCATCTCGGATACCTGGACGGCGCGGTCCTCGGGCGCATGGCTAGCGGAACGCCTGGATGCCGGTCAGGGCCCCGCCCACCACGAGGGAGTGGACGTCGGCGGTCCCCTCGTAGGTGACCACCGATTCCAGATTGTTCATGTGCCGGATGACCGGATAGTCGAGGCTGATGCCGTTGGCTCCGAGGATCTGGCGCGCGGTCCGGGCGACGTCGAGGGCGGCGTTGACGTTGCCCAGCTTCCCCATGCTGATGTGCTCGGGGCGGATCCGGCCCTCGTCCTTCATGCGTCCGAGGTGCAGGGCCAGCAGGTTGGCCCGGTTGACCTCCAGCGCCATGTGGGCGAGCTTCTGCTGCTGGATCTGGGTGGCGGCGATCGGACGGCCGAAGACGATCCGCTCCTTGCTGTACTCCAGCGCCGACTCCAGACACGCTCGGGCGGCCCCAACGGCCCCCCACACGATCCCGTACCGCGCCTCGTTGAGGCACGAGAGCGGACCCCGCAGCGAGTTGACCTCCGGGAGCATCGCCGAGTCCGGGACGCGCACGTCCCGGAGCACGATCTCCCCGGTGATGGAGGCGCGCAGCGACATCTTGCGGCGGATCTCCGGCGTGCTGAAGCCGGGGGTCCCGCGCTCAACCAGGAAGCCCCGGATCCCGTCGTCGGTCTGGGCCCACACCACGGCGACGTCGGCGATCGGCGCGTTGGTGATCCACATCTTCGCGCCGTTGATGATCCAGTCGCCGCCGTCCCGGCGCGCCCGCGTGGTCATCGCCCCGGGATCACTCCCGGCGTTGGGCTCGGTCAGGCCGAAGCAGCCGATGGCCTCGCCTGCGGCCATGCGCGGCAGCCACTCGGTCTTCTGCTCCTCCGAACCCCAGCGCCAGATGGCGAACATCGCCAGCGACCCCTGGACGGAGACGAGCGAGCGGATGCCGCTGTCGCCGGCCTCGAGCTCCAGGCACGCCAGGCCGTAGGCGGTCGCGCTCACGCCGGCGCAGCCATACCCCTCCAGGTGCATGCCGAGCACGTCGAGCTCGCCGAGCTTGCGCGCCAGGTCCCGGGGGATCGTCCCCTCCTCGAACCAGTCGCCGACGTTGGGCAGGACCTCGTCGCGGACGAACCGACGCACCGCGTCGCGGGTCATCCGTTCCTCGCTCGTGAGGAGATGGTCGATGTCGAGAAAATCCTTGGCGCGGAGCGCGGGGGCGGGGGCGGTGACAGTCATGGTCTCTTTCTGAAGGGGGATGGCATGGCCGGTGAGGCGGGCGTCAGGCTCTCGGTTGAGATTATAGTTTCGAAGATATAGGATTCTCTGCGTGAGTCAAGCCCTGTCGGATCTGCGCATCCTCGACTTCTCCCGCGTGCTCGCCGGCCCCCTGGCCACCATGGTGCTCGGCGACCTGGGAGCGGACGTCATCAAGGTCGAGCGCCCGGGAACGGGCGACGACACCCGATCCTGGGGACCGCCCTATGACGACCGCGGCCAGGCGACCTACTTCCAGTCGGTGAATCGCAACAAGACGAGCCTCGTGCTCGACCTGGCGGACCCCGGCGACCTCGCCCGTGCGCGTGAGCTGGCGGCGTCAGCCGACGTCGTGGTCGAGAACTTCCGGCCCGGGGTCATGGACCGTCTCGGGCTCGGCTACACGGACCTGGCGGCCGAGAATCCGGACGTGATCGTGTGCTCGATCACCGGCTTCGGGGCGGGCGCAGGGGCGGCCCTGCCCGGCTATGACCTGCTGCTCCAGGCGCTCGGTGGCCTGATGAGCATCACCGGTGATCCGGGGGGCGACCCGCAGAAGGTCGGCGTCGCCCTTGTCGATGTCATCACCGGGCTGTTCAGCGCAGTGGGAATCCTCGCCGCCCTGCGCCACCGCGAGCGGACCGGCGAAGGTCAGCGGGTGGAGGTCGATCTGCTGTCGGCGGTGCTTGCCGCGCTGGTCAACCAGGGGTCGGCGTACACGTTGGCCGGCGTGGTCGGCGGCCGGCTCGGCAACGGTCACCCCAGCATCGCGCCCTATGACCTCTATCGCGCCGCCGACGCCGAACTTGTCCTGGCCGTCGGCAACGACCGCCAGTTCCAAGCCCTCTGCCGGGTGCTCGGCGAGCCTGAGCTCGCCGAGGCTGAGCGCTTCGCCACCAACACCGTGCGCGTCGAGCACCGCGACGAGCTCCGCAGCGAGCTCGAGCGCCTCTTGGCCCGGCGGGCCGCGGCGACCTGGGTCGCGGAGCTGAACGCGGCCGGCGTTCCGGCGGGACAGGTCAACGACATCGCCGGGGCGTTCGCCTTCGCCGAGGGGCTCGGGCTCGAGCCGGTCGTCGAGGTGCCCCGGGAGGACGGCGGCACCGCCCGACTCACGCGCAACCCGATCCGGCTCTCGGCCACACCGGCCCAGTACCGGCTCGCCCCACCGACCCTCCCGGGGACCGCGCGGGGCAGCGACCCGTCGCGCCTGCCGGCGTCAGCGGCGGGCCACCGGCCCGCGCCCCACCGCTGACTCCGACGCCTCAGACCTCGCTCTCGGTCCGGACGGGTGCCGCGGGGACCGCCGGCTCAGGGCGCGCCGGTGGCGTGTCGGGACGGGTGACGGTCCGGTTGCGCAGACGGAACTCCCCGAGCGCCCGCGCGGCCGGTCCCGCGCCCACCGCGATGATGATCAGCGCCCCGAGCGTGATCTGCTGATACAGCGGATTGAGGCCGAGCAGGTTGTACCCGTTGGCGATCAGGGCCAGGAACATCACGCCGGCGAACGTGCGCCAGACGGCGCCCTCGCCACCGAGGATGCTCGTCCCGCCGACGACGATGCCGGCCAGCACGTTGAACGTCAGCGCGTCACCGCCGTTGGAGGACTGGGCGCTCAACACCCGGGAGGAGTCGATGAGGCCACCGAGGGCGGCCGCGGTGCCGCTCAGCACGAACGTGCCGATGCGCACGGCGGTCACGCGGACGCCGGCGAGAGCCGCCGCGTTCGGATTGCCGCCGACCGCGTAGACATAGCGGCCCAACGTCGTCCGCCACAACACGAACCCGATGATGACGACCGCCACCAGAGCCACCCAGGTCGAGGAGTTGACCCCGAGGATGCTGGTGTTCGCCAGGTCGCCGTAGGACTGTCGGGTATACAGCGTGATGCTGTTCCCGCTGGTGAGCAGCGCCGCCGCCCCGGTGACCACGAAGGACATCGCGAGAGTGACGATCAGCGCGTTGATCCCCAGCACCGCCGTGAGGAAGCCGTTGATCAGCCCCACGAACGCTCCGATGCCCAATCCCACGAGGAGGGCGATGATCACCGGGTCGTGGATGGCCAGCCGCGCGGTGACCACCGACGAGAGTGCGTAGACCGCCCCCACGGACAGATCGAGGCCGCGGGCGATCACCACCAGGGTCCCGGCCGCCGCGATGATGAGCACCGAGACCTGTTGGTCGACCAGGTTGAGCAGATTGTTCTTGGTGAGGAAGGAGCTGCTCGCCACCGCGAGGATGACGAACAGGATGATGAAGGGCCCGAGGATCCCCGAGCGGCGCAGGGCGGGCGTGAGCCCGCGGATCCGCGATCCCGTGGTGGTGTTCGGTGTGGTCATACGGTCACCCCGCTGGTGTTGACGTTGCCGAAAGCGGCCGACAGCACGTTCTCCTCGGTCATGTCCTCCCCGGTCAGCTCGGCCGCGATCCGACCCCGGGACATGACCAGGATCCGGTGGGCCAGGCCGATCACCTCTTCCTGCTCCGAGCAGCTGAGCAGGATCCCCACCCCCGCCGCGGCGAAGTCGGCCAGCAGCTTGTAGATCGACGCCTTGGCCCCGATGTCGACCCCGCGGGTCGGCTCCATGGCCAGCAGCGCCACCGGACGCCGCAGGCTCGCGCGCGCGAACAGGACCTTCTGCTGGTTCCCGCCCGACAGCGTCCCCACCGCCGAGGTGGCCCGGCCCTCGGAGAAGTCGAGGCGCTCGAGCACCTCGAGCGCCTGGGCGCGTTCGGCCCCGCGACGGATGACGCCGAATCGACTCAGCTTGTCCACGCAGCCGACGGTCGCGTTCTCGACCGCCGACCGGGCGAAGAACAGGCCGTCGTCACGGCGTGACGGGGGGATGATTGCGGTTCCCCAGCGCTGGGATTCGCGCGGCGTCGGGTGGGTCATCTCATGACCCCCCATGACCACACTCCCGCCATGCATGGGTAGCGCGCCGTACAGCGCCATCCCGAGCTCCAGCCGTCCGGAGCCCTCGAGGCCGGCGATTCCCACAATCTCCCCGGCCCGCAGCTCGAGGGAGACCCCGTCGACGTTCACCGCCTCGACCTCGCGAGCCTCGAGCACCACCGGGCTGGTCTGCGGTGGAGGCGTCCGCCGGGGGAACACGCTGGAGACCGACCGGCCCAGCATGGCCCGGATCAGGGTCGACTCGGTCTCCTCTGCGGCCGGGCCGGTGCGGATGTGGCGGCCGTCCCGCAGCACCGTGATCGTATCGGCCAGCGCCAACACCTCGCGCATGGAGTGCGAGATGATCATGATGGCGGCCCCCCCGGCCGCCAGCTCCTTCAGCCTCAGGGCCAGCGCGGCGGCCTCGGTCCGGCCGAGGGCCGCCGTCGGCTCGTCCATGATGATCAACCGGGCCCGTCGCGACGTGGCCCGGAGGATCTCGATCTGCTGCTGCTGGGCCAGGGACAGCCCCTGGACCAACTCCCCCCCGGACAGCTCGAGCCCGACTCCGTCCGAGGCTGTGGACCAGCGCCGCCGCACCTCGCCGCGACGCAGCATCCCCAGACGGCTGGGTTCGACGCCGAGGAACACGTTGCCCTCCGCGGTCAGGTTGGGCGCCAGGGCCACCTCCTGCTCGATCGTGGCGATCCCCAGGGACAGCGCGGAGCGCGGTGACTTGAGGGTCACCGCCTCCCCGTCCACGATGATCTGGCCGCTGTCGGGTTGCAGCACGCCGGCGAGGATCTTGCCGAGCGTTGACTTGCCCGCACCGTTCTCGCCGATGACCGCGTGAATGGTCCCGGGCGTGATGGTGAGGCTGACGTCGCTGAGCGCCTGCAACGGTCCGAACCGCTTGGAGACGCCCAGCGCCTGCACGCCGGTACCCGAGGTCTGAGAACCCATCGGGTCGCTGTTGATGTCCTCTGGGGGGGGCGCGACCATCAGCCCGCCCACTGCCCGGAGTACTGACCCGCGGTCGCCTGGGTGACCAGGCCCTTGTTGGCGAGCTTGGTGGACAGGTCGGCTCCGGGGAAGTGCTTGCCGGTGCGGACCGCCTGGATGAGCTCCTGCGTGGCCGTCTGAGCCTGGGTGGCCGGCTGCTCGACCACGTCGCCGAACCAGCTGCCGTCCTTGACGTGGGCGAGGCCCGGGACGCTGCCGCCCGCCCCGACCACCAGGATGTGCTTACCCGAGCTCTTGATCGCGCTCGTCGCGCCCTGCATCCCCTGGTCTGATCCGACCATGACGTTGATGTCGGGGTTGGCCGAGATCATCGACTGGGCCGCTGTCAGACCACCGCTGGCGGTGTACTCATCCTGACCCTCGGCCACGACACGGATGCTCGGGTGCTTGGCGAGGACCTGGTCGAACCCGGCCCGCAGCCCCTGGTCATAGCTGGAGGCCTTGATGTCGTAGAAGAAGCCGACCTTGCACGGATTGGCCTTGAGCGACGCGCAGGCCTGGACGACCAGGTTCGCCTGATTCTCGCCCTGGGTCACGTTGACCTGGACGATGCTGACGGCGACTCCGGGGACCTGCACGGCCGCGGTGGCCAGATTGGATCCGAGGACCTGGTTGACCGTGCCGACCTCGACGTGCTGGGCGATCGCCTTCTGCACTAGGGGGACGAGCGACGCCCCCACGACGGGCTGGATGAGGAACGCGTTGTACTTGCCGGAGGCGAGCGCGTCCTGGATCTGGCTGTACTGGGTCTGGCTGGAGTTGTTGGCGTCGAACACCTGGACCGACGTGTTGCTCGCGGCGGCTTCCTTCTTGATCGCCGTGAGCATGGCCGCGTCGAAGCTGTTCTGGACCGCGAAGGAGAAGAACGCCAGCTTCACCGCCTTGGCCGAGCTGGAGCCGGATCCCGTGGTCGAGGCGGACCCGGACGATGAGGACGTGGTGCTGGAACTGCCGCAGGCACTCGCGAGGGCGGCCACGGCGACGACGCCGGTCACCAGGGCCAGTTTCCTCCCCACGGCGTGGGAACGGGAAGCCAGGCTTCGGCTGCGCTGCAAAACGGGGTTGATGAACATCTCTATCTCTCTCTCCTCAAAAGCGACTGGCCGGGTCCGTAGGCGGCCCTGACCGTCAAATACGTTGTGGTAATGGGAAACTCACCCTTCTGGGTTGTGCCGGGTGTCACGAGGGACCTCCCCGGTGCGTTCACACAGCCGTGCCGAAGATCACCCCCGGGTTGAGGATCCCGCCGGGATCCAACGCCGCCTTGATGGCCGCCATGGCCGCGCGGTCGGCGTCTGAGCGCACCAGGGACAGGTAGGCGGGCTTATGCACCCCGATTCCGTGCTCGGCGCTGATCGTCCCGTCGTGCGCGGCGGTCAGGGCCAGCATCGCGGCGTCCAACCGCTCCTCGTCAGGCGGTGCGCCGAGCACGTTGACGTGCACGTTGCCGTCACCGAGATGCCCCCAGATGATGATCTGGGAGTCCGGCGCGATACGCCGGCTGGTGGCCGTCGCCGCCTCGACGAAGCTGGCCAGCCGCCCGATGGGAATCCCGACGTCGAACTTGTGCGGGGTCCCCGCACGAGAGACCGCGTCGGTGTGGGACTCCCGGATGCGCAGCATCTGTCGGCGCCCGGCAGCACCGGGGGCCAGCACCGTCCGCTCGGCGAGATCGAGCGCCTCCAGCGCGTCGATCAGCTCATCCGCGGGCGAGGTCCGCGCCGCGCATTCGACGAGGAGCCAGGCCGCGGTGACCGGGAGCGGCGCGGCAGCGCCCAGGTGGTCCAGGGTGAGTGCGATCCCCGCCTCGGTCATCAGCTCGAGCAGCTCGAGCGACGGTAGGGCGTCCCGCAGGGCGGCGGCGACGGACTCGGCCTCCCCCACCGAGTCGAGCCGCACCAGAGCGGTCGCTCGAGCCGGTGCTTCGGGCACCAACCGCCAGCGCACCTCGGTGATCACCCCGAGCGTGCCCTCGGAGCCGATGAGCAGGCCGGGCAGGTCATATCCGGCGGTGTCCTTGACCAGTCCCGACATCCGCCGGATGACCGAGCCGTCGGCGAGGACCGCCTCGATCCCCGCGATGCGCTGGCGGGCGGTGCCGTAGCGCACGGTCCGCAGGCCGCCCGCGTTGCACGCGGCGAGACCGCCCACGGTGGCGCTGTCGCGCGCACCCAGATCCAGCCCGGCGCCGTAGCCGGCCATGGCGGCGGCCGCCTGCAGCCGGGCCAGCGTGACCCCGGCGCCCGCGTTCACCTGGCCGGCGGTGCGGTCGACCTCACCCAGGTGATCGAGGCGCGTCAAGCTGAGCAGGATGTCGCTGCCCCCGGCCCGGGGGACCGAGCCGCCGACCAGTCCGGTGTTGCCCCCCTGGGCGACCACGCTGAGGCCGCGGGCGTGACAGGCCCGCATGATCTGGCTGACCTGGTCGCGATCGGCCGGGCGCAGCACCGCCCGGCAGGGCCCGCTCCAGCGTCGCGTCCAGTCGGTCTGGAACGGCGCAGTGAGGTCCTCGCCGACGAGGACGTGGGAGGGCCCGACGACGGCACTGAACTCGTCGATTACCGCCTCGGATAGACCAGCCAGGACGGATCCGGAGACGCTCATCATGCGATGAGGACGACCCGCAACGGGGATCCGGTGCCCCCGTCGATCTTGAGCGGGAGCCCGACGAACAGGCCCGTGGCCGGAACCCGGGCCAGCCCGGTCAGCCCCTCGACGATGAGGATGCCCTGGGGGAGGAACGCGTGGGTGTGCCCGTACTCGGAGAGCATCTCCCCGTCCCGCATGGCCACGTCACAGGCGGCGGTGTCGGACGCCACGGCGACGATGCCCGCGGCGGCCAGCATGTCGCAGGCATCCGGAGCCAGGCCGGGTTCGTTGCGACCCCACCAGCCGGGTTCGCGGCCGGCGGAGCCTCCGGGCAGGTTCCGGTCCCAGCCCGTCTCGAGGATGGCGATGTCCCCCGGTTCCAGGGTGATCCCGGCTGATTCACCGGCGCGGGTCAGTGCGTCGGCGGGGATCAGGTCACCGGGTGCGAAGTCCAAGCCGGTGAGATCGAACTTCTTGTACGGACGCAACAGGAGCGTCTCGACCGGCACCTGATCCATGGCGAGGCCGTGCTCGTCGAAGTGCAGGGGTGCGTCGACGTGGGTCCCGGTGTGCTCGGACACGGTCAGGGCGTTGGTCGCGGCGGGGTCGACCCCGTGGCGCATCACCGGCTCGATCTTCGGAGCCCCGTGGGCGAAGAACATCGGCGTGTCCGCCGCCACGGTGAATGACACGTCGTAGACCTGGGCGCCCTGAAGCAGCGCAGCGAGGGTGGATTCCATCGGGGGCGCGCTCCGATCAGTGCGTGGACGCGGCCAGCATCGGCATGATCTTCTCTGCCGTCTCGCTGATGATCTCTCGGGCCAGCGGCGGCGGCGGGTTGAGCGTGAGGTTGTCCAGGCCGGCCGCCTCGAGCCCGCGGATGACGTCGACCACCTCATCCAGGGTTCCCGTGATGGTGGTCATCTTGATGATCTCCTCGGTGAGCACCGCGGCCTCCCCGTCGATCAGGTGCGACAGATGGCCGCAGTTGACCTCCTGGTAGAAGCGGTCACGGGAGACCGGCAGCCGTGACAGGACCTCGCGCTCGTAGGCGTCGATGCGGTCGCGCATGGCCGGGGGAAGGTGCTCGGCGATGGCCGGGTTGTCCGCATAGACGTGGAAGGTCAGCATCGCGTAGGCCCCGACGCGCTCGAGCACCCGCGGGGACGTGGCCGGCTCACCGGGTTCGAGGATGCACACGGCGGCCGAGGCCATGGTGTAGATGTCGTCGAGATCCCGGTGGGCGGCGCGGGCGGCGTCGCCCACCACACCCAGGCTGTCGGCGAACACCTCGGCGGCGTTGCTCATGATGTTCGCGTTCTTCATCGACGCCACCCAGCCGTCACTGGTGCCCGAGATGGCCAGCGCGCGGGGCCCGTCCGCCCCGATGTAGATCGGGATCCGGTGCTCGGTGTCGACATGGACGCCGTTGGCCTGGCGCATCCGGATTGGCCGCAGGTCATCACCGGTGCCGTCCATGACCTCCTTGCCGTCGAGCAGATCGCGGCAGTTGTCGTAGTAGGTCTGCAGCGTCTTCACCGTCACCGGCTTCCGGCCGAACAGGGCGCGTCCGGTGTGCCCGGTACCCAGGCCGATGAAGACGCGCCCCGGTGCGAGCCGGTTGAGGCTGGCCGAGGCCGAGACGAGGCTGGCGGCGTTGCGGTTGCCCGGGATGGCCAGCAGCGTGCCCAGCCGGATCTCCGAGGTCCGCTCCGCGGCCAGGGCGGCGCAGACGAAGGGGTCGGCGGCCAGCAGCGGCGAGTCGATGAACCCGGCCGTGGCAAAACCATGAGCCTCCGCGAAGGCCGCATCTTCCCAGCATCCGTAGTAGCTCGTCAGTACCAGTCCGAAGTCCACGCCTGTTCCTCTCGATCGGGTCGCACGGACCGTAGAGGCATGGGGGGCGTGAGGCGAGGCGTCGGTTCCAAACAATGGAACCGGGCCGAGGACTGGTCAGATCAGCGCCGGGTAACTGCCGCCGTCGACGTGGATGTTGGCGCCGGACACGAAACCCGCGTTGGCTGCGCAGAAGAACGCGCAGACGGCGCCGAACTCCTCGGGACGGCCGAGCCGACCGGCCGCGATGGACTGCTCCTGGAGGCGCCGCGCCTCCGCATAGCTGATTCCCTGGGCATCCATCACGCGCTGGGCCATGAAGCGCTGGCGGTCGGTGTCGATGCGCTCGGGCAGCAGGCTGTTGATGGTCACGTTGTCCGGTGCGACCTCGAAGGACAGGCCCTTGAGCACCGCGGTCAGCCCGGCCCGCGCCCCGGCCGACAGCCCCATGTGAGGGCGCGGAGTGGTGACCATGGCGGAGGTGATGTTGATGATCCGACCGAACTTGCGGGCGCGCATGGTGCCGATCACGGCACGGATGAGCATCAGTCCGGCGATCATGTTGGCGTCCAGCGCGCGGGTCCAGTCAGCTTCGTCAAAGGCCGCAAAGGATCCGGGAGCGGGCCCGGCGTTGTTGACCACGAGGATGTCCGGGTCCGGGCACGCTGTGAGCAGCGCGTCTCGCCCCCCGGGCGTGGTGATGTCAGCGGCGACCGCGCTGACCTGGCCCGGGAACCGCTCCGCCATCTCCTCGAGGGTCCGCGCGAGCGTCTCGGGGTTACGGCCGTTGAGCACCACGTGAACCCCCTCTGCCGCCAGGGCTTCGGCGCAGGCGCGTCCCAGACCTCGACTCGAGGCGCAGATGACGGCACGGCGGCCGTTGATTCCGAGATCCATGGCCGAGAGTGATACCACCTCCGGGCCCCGTGCCCGGAGGTGAAACGCTCAGACGGGTGCGGCGACCCGGTTGACCAGCGCTCGGCGCAACTGTTCTGCCGCCTGCTGCACGGGACCGCTGGCGCGCCGGATGGCGTCGCGATTGCACGGCCCGGTGTAACCGATGGAGATCGTGGTGGCGGAATCCAGGGTGACCGCGCAGGCAACCCCGCAGACCCCATCCATGAACTCCTCGTCTGAGGTGGCGATCCCGTCCTGGACCACCCGGTTGACGTGGTCGCGGATCACTCCGGGACGCACGATCGAGTGCCCGGTGGCGGGCTTGAGCATGCCCTGGCCGAGCAGCTGGTCGCGTTTGGCCTCGTCGAGGCTGGCCAGCAGTGCCTTGCCCACCGCCGTGCAGTGCAACGGCAGCGCCGCCCCCATCATCCGCGGGATGAGCGGATGGGCACGGCACAGGTTGCCGTCATAGAGAGCGTCGATGACCAGGGCGCGATTGCGGATGAGGACGGCCAGATTGGCCAGGCCGCCCGTCCGCTGCTGCAGATCGAGCAGGACCGGCATCGACGCGACCCGCACATCATTGAGCCAGGGCGACGAATGCCCGAGCTCGAACAGCTTCAGTCCCACGTGGAAACCGTCGTGATCGTGCTCGAGGAGACCGAGTTCGACGAGCCGCCAGCAGGTGCGGTGGGTGGTCGACTTGGGCAGCCGGAGCTCCTCTGCGAGCTCGGTCAGCGTCATCGTCTGGTTGTGCGCGCACGCCTCGAGCGTCGACATGATGCGCTCCGCCACCGATGTCGGCGCGATGTCCGGGCTGGCGCCCCCGGATGCCGCCGCCGTGCCACCACGGGTCGATCCACCTCTCTCCATCTCCGGGAGCGTACCGCAGCCGCACACCGTGCAGGCCGGACTGGCGTCGGGCTGCGCGGCGCCGATTCCGTCCAGCGGAAAAATCTCCTTGCCGTGCGATGTCCCCAAGCCGCACTATGGCTTCATGACGCTGCCCCAGACCGAGCACCCTCCGCCGTTCAACATCACCCGCATGAGTCACGTCATCCTCGATGTGGCAGACCTTGCGGCCAGCCGGGCGTTCTACGAGCAGCTCATCGGGCTGGTGGTGACCTCGGCCGACGCGGACGTGGCCTACCTGCGAGGGGTCGAGGAGGCCTGCCATCACAGCGTGGTGCTGCGTCGAGCCAACTCCGCGGTCTGTCGCCGCGTCGGCCTGCGTGTGCGTGACAGCGATGACCTGGAGCGGGCGGAGAGCTACTTCGGTGAGCGCGGGCTGGCCAGTGAGTGGGTCGACGTTCCTCACCAGCACCGGACGTTGCGCGTCAGCGACGACTCCGGGGTTCCGCTGGAGCTATGTGCCGGTATGCCGACCCAGCCCCGCCAGGCCCTGCGCTTCGACCAGTTCCGCGGCGGCGCCGCGGTGGGCCTCGACCACGTCCAGGTCCTCATCCCCGACATCACCAGGGCCGTGGCGTTCTACACGGGCCTGGGGTTCCGGGTCACCGGGTACGCCAGCCACGGCGGTTCCCCGGCCGGCCCGTTCCGATCCGTCTTCCTGACGCGCAAGGGCAACGCCAACGATCTGGTGCTCGTGGAGAACGGAGGTCCCAGCCTCCACCACCTCGCCTTCGTGGTGACCGACCCCTCCCTCACCTTGAGCAGGGTGTGCGACCAGGCGGCGGCCCGGGGCTGGCGTGATGCCGTCGAGTGGGGGCCGGCACGCCACGGCCTCGGCTACGAGCAGTTCCTCTACATGCTCGACCCCGACGGTCACCGGGTTGAGCTCCTCGGCCATCCCTACCAGTTCATCGATCTGGAGGAGGAGCCAGTGGCCTGGTCCACCGAGGACCCGGCCACCCGCAACACCTGGGGCCCCGCCCCGCCCACGTCATGGTTCGAGCATGCCTCCTCGCTCGCCGACGCCCCCGATCTCGTGGCCCGGTGAACGCCTCGCCGCCTCCGGAGGTCCGTCGGCTGACGCTGACCTTCGACAACGGCCCGATTCCGGGGAACACCGAACGCATCCTCGACGCGCTCGCGCAGCGCGACCTCAGCGCGACCTTCTTCATGGTCGGCGAGCGGGTCCTCGCTCCGGGCGGGCGGGCGACGGCCGAGCGGGTGCGTGAGGCCGGTCAGCGGATCGGGAACCACACGATGTCCCACGGTGCGCCCCTGGGTGAGCTCGACGACCCCGAGGTGATGCTGCGTGAGATCCGCGAGGCCGACGCGGTCCTCGGGGACCTCGTCGGTCCCGACCGGCTGTTCCGGCCCAACGGAGGCGGTCGGCTCGGCGCTCACGTCCTGAGCTGGGTGGCCATCGACGAGTTGATCTCCGGCCGCCACACCGTGGTGACCTGGAACTGCGTGCCGCGCGAACGCGAGGAGGGCTGGTTCGCCCGGGCCGAGGCCGCGCTGGAGGAGCTGGACTGGACGGTGCTGGTCCTGCACGATCACCACGCCCACACCGTGGACCAGCTGCCGAGGTTGCTCGACAACGCTCTGGCCCGTGGCATCGAGGTGACCTCCGAGCTGCCCGACGACTGCATCCTGCTCAGGGACGGACGTCCCCAGCCGGCACTGACCGAGCTGATGGGCCCACGGCCCGCTGGCGCCGGAAGCTGACCGGCCGACACAGCCGCGCGGCGACGTGCGCCCACAGCCACAGGGCCTAGGTCCATCGAGCTGTGTCCCCTCAGACAGCTCAGTTCACGCTTCGAGGCCTCTTACACCGGAGTGACACTGTTGCCGGAACCGGGGGGTTAACCCGGATCCGCCCGAAAGGAACGTCTCATGGTCAAGCGCGTGACCGTCGCCATCATCCCGGTCCTCATTCTGCTGACCGCCGTGCCCGTCGCATTGGCCTCCAGTGGACTCTCCGGTCGCTTTCGCACCACCATCTCGAGCCCAGCCAGCATCAAGGGTGTGTGGACGATCAGTTTCTATGGTCACCATCAGGACAGTGACTACCTCAACGGGAAGAAAGTCGCCTCGGGTACCTACACATCGTCGGGCTCGACCATCTCCTTCGCCCAGCGCCAAGCCCCGACCGGACAGAAGCAGTGCCTCACTCCCGGGAAATACCGCTTCACGCTCAACGGCGGCCAGCTGACCTTCGCCAAGATCAGCGATCCCTGCAATCCGATCCGGTCCAAACTGCTGTCGCACCGCTTCTCCCAGCTGTGAGGGCGGGAGCCGCGCCCGGCGGCGCCCGAGGTCAGGGCGTCGAGGGCGCGGACTGCTGAGCCGGGTTTCCGCCCCGCATCAGCACATGCCGGGTGCGATCAGGAATTGCCCCAGCGGCGATCGATGACCGTCCAGATGACGAAGAACGCCGCGCCAAGCACCGCGTACCTGACCGGGTTGGACAGCTTGGCGTAGTGGCTTGAGACCATGGCGAGCGAGGTGACGCCGGCGATGACCGAGATGCCACCGCTGAGGATGAGGGGCAGCTGGATCCGTCGGGATCGGTCAGCGCGCCACGCCACGGTGAGCTGCAGCAGCCCGGACAGAATCGCCCACGCCCCGAAGGTGCCGAGCACCGCCCCGGTGTGCAGGCCGAGCGTGGCGACCAGCACGACGATGATCGTGAGGACGTCCAGGACCAACCCGATGCGGAGTTCCGGGCGTTCACCGTCCAGACGCCACTGCGACAGGCAGGAGACCGTGTCGATCATCGGGTAGATGACCAACAGCAGTCCCACCAGCTTCGGGATGTCGGAGCCGGACAGGACGTGTCGCCCGTGCACGGCGATGTAATAGATGATCGCCCAGATGACGGCCGCTCCGGCCCGGGTGAATGCGATGTCGTGCTGGGTTTTCGAGGCGGGGCGGATGGCGGTTTCTGAAATCACGGTCGGTCCTTTCGCGGAATCTGTCTGAGATATGCATCGTGGGTCACGAGTACTGGCCCCTGGCTGTGGGAGCAGCGCGAATGAGGTGCGCTCGAGGTCAGCTGCCGGCGTCGCGAGCCGGCTCGCTGTGGGCAACGAAGTAGGGGGCCAGCGGAATGATCGACGAGCCAGCAGCGAGCCAGGCGCGCCGATTGGTCCAGTCCAGGGTTTGTCGGGCCCGGATGATCACCGCGATGAACGCCAGGAACAGAACGCCGTGGATCCAACCCATGATCAGCAGCGGCCCTCCGATTTTCGGGCCGGCGTTCTTGAGAACGATGCAGACGATCAGCAGGAGAAACGACGTCGCCTCGAGGTTGGCGATCAGCCGCACGTTGGCGTGAGTCACGGTCCAACTCGCTGAGAAATGTGTCTGCTTGGGACGGTCAGAGGTCATTGGGTCGCCTTGGTCGCCGTGGGTGAAACTGATCGGCGAACGACGCCGACACCGTCCGGAACGACATTACACAGAAGCGGAGGAACCGTCTCCGATTGTTATATTCTGTTCATGTCTTCTCATTCCGAGACCGGTGTGTCCACGAACGCCGCCACGGCAAAGCGCCCCCTCCGGCGCGACGCCGAGGCGAACCGCAGGCTCCTGCTCAAGGCGGCCGACGAGGTGTTTGCCGAGTCGGGCTTTGAGGTCACGATGGACCAGATCGCGGCTCGCGCTGGCGTCGGCGTCGGAACCGCCTACCGGCGCTTTGCCAACAAGGACGAAATTCTCGGTGCGCTGTTTGCCGATCGGATCGCGACGCTGGTCGCTGTCGTCAAGCGCGCCCTCGAGCAGGAGGATCCATGGCTCGGGATCATCGAGTTCCTGGAGGGCACGATCAACGCCCAGGCCCGCGACCGCGGCCTCAGGGAACTGGCGCTCAACTCCACCCGCGGCCGTGAGTACGCCGCCGAGGCCCGCCGCCTGCTTCAGCCGATGACCCAGGAGCTCGTCGCCCGCGCCCAGCGCGCCGGCAGCCTCCGCCCAGGCATCGAGACCACTGATCTCGTGATCGTCCAGTTGATGCTGTCAACGGTCTCGGGGGCCCCCGGGGACGCCGAGGTTGCCCTGTGGCGTCGCTTCTTGCCCTTGGTCATCGACGGTTTGCGCGCGGAATACTCAACCCCACTTCCCGGCGCACCGCTCAGCTTCGATCAGCTCGCCGCCGTGATGACCGCGGGTGGGCCACCGCGCGAGCGGTGAGAGCCTCGTCGGCCTCGGTGCCGCGAGCCACCGGCAGATTCAGACTCTGACCGGCGCCTCCGCCTCGGGTTGTTCGGCGTCGACCGAGAGGTTGGGAAGGATGCGGTCGAGCCAGCTGGGCAGATACCAGTTGGCCGGCCCGATCACGTGCATGATCGCGGGGACGAAGATCGATCGGATGATCAGCGCGTCGACGAGGACGGAGAACGCC
>CAZZVR010000010.1:0-37027 GCA_964657595.1 Burkholderia sp. PAMC 26561
GCCATGTAGCCGTTGCCGCCCCAGAGCTGGAGGAGCTCGTCGACGACCTTGCCCTGGAGATCGGTGCTCCAGTACTTGGCCATCGCCGCCTCCTCGGGACTGAGCTCCTCGCGGTTCAGCTTGAGGATCGCCTGGTCCAGGAACGCCCGGCAGACCTCGGCACCCGTCTTGGCCTTGGCCATGACGAACCGCGAGTTCTGGAATGTGCCGACGACCCGGCCGAAGGCCTTGCGGTCGGTGATGTAGGCCAGGGTCTCATTGATCGCGTACTCGATCGCACCCTGCACGCCGAGGGCGACGCTGAGGCGCTCCTGGGCGAGGTTGTGCACCAGGTAGTGGAATCCGGAGCCCTCCTCACCGAGCAGGTTCTCCACCGGCACTCTGACGTTCTTGAACCACAGCTCAGCCGTGTCCTGGGCGTGCTGGCCGATCTTCTTCAGGTTGCGCCCGCGGGTGAAGCCCTCCATCCCACGCTCGACCACGAGCAGGGAGAGCCCGCGGTGACCGCCGGCCGGGTCGGTCTTGCAGGCCACGACGACGGCATCGGCGTTGATCCCGTTGGTGATGTAGGTCTTGGCGCCGTTGAGGATGTAGTGGTCGCCATCCCTGACCGCCTCGGTCTGGATACCGGCGAGGTCAGACCCGGTGCCCGGCTCGGTCATGCCGATCGCGAGGATCGTCTCACCCGAGGCGACGCCCGGCAGCCAGCGCTCCTTCTGCTCCTCGGTCCCGTAGGCGAGCAGGTAGGGCACCACGATGTCGGTGTGCAGCGCCGGGCCGAGGAGGGCGGTGAAGGCGCCGACGACACCGGCCTCGTAGCTGACGATGGCGTTGTAGCGGAAGTCCGAGACACCGGCTCCGCCGTACTCCTCCGGTACCTGCATGCCCAGGAAGCCCGCGTCACCGAGCTTGGCGAAGAACTCGCGGGGGACGATGAGGTCCTCGTCCCATTGGGCGACGTTGGGGACGACCTCCTTGGTGAGGAACTTCTGGAACTGCTTGCGGAAGATCTCGTGCTCGCGCTCGTAGATCCCCGGGGTTTCGGGTGCGGCCATGATGCTCATCGTCGTTTCCTTTCTGTTTCTCGGAGGGACCGATGAGACGGCCTACCGCTGGGAAGGCCGCGCGTCTGATCGCCTCGGCCGGTTTCTCTGTTGCTCATATTCTTCCCCGGCCGTCAAAGGTCCGAACCTCCAACCGCGGTCCAGGTCTGGTCCGGAAACGTCACCGACTCTCGCTAGCCTGCCGATATGAGGGTTAGTGAGCTTTTCTAACCGGCTGACCACCTTCTTCGTCCTGATGGTTCTCGTCCCGATCCTGGCGATCGGGGTGCTCGGCTTCCGCCTGATCGACCAGACGACATCTGGTCGTGCTGGCGCGCGGGCCAGCGGGCTGGTCACCGCCGGCTCGGGGCTCTACACCGCCGACGAGGAGACCGCGCGCTCGGCGGCCGAGGCCGTCGCACAGTCAGTCGCCAAGCTGCCCGCCGCCGCGGTCAGGTCCCGGGTCGCCCGGGCGGCGTCTGACGCGGGACTGGTCCGAGTCGTCGTCCAGCGCAACGGCCGCACGATCGCCAGCTACGGCTCCCAGCGCGCCGTGGCCCCCGGCACCGTGGACGTGCGCTCCGGAAAGAGCCTGACGCGCGTCACCGCCTCGGTCACCACGGCGGCTCAGTTCGTCGCGACGATCACCGGTCCCCTGAGCGCGGCGATCCTCAGCCAGGACGGGCGCTTCCTCGCCTCGAGCCTGCACGCGCACCTGCCCCCGGACATCGCCAGGGCCTCCAGCACGACCATCGCCGGCGGCCACTACGCCACGGATTCCTACACGGGACTGGCCGGCTTCGGCAATCGGCCGGTGACCCTGACGGCCCTGTCGGATATGCGCGCCTCGGCGAGCTCGACCTCCAGCTCAGACCTGATCGCCATCGCCTTCCTGGCCGGGTTCGCCCTGCTGTCCTTCGGCTTCGCGATGCTCGCCTCACGCGGGCTCAACGACATGGTCAAGCGATTCCTGGCGGCGGCCACCCGGTTGGCTGACCGCGACTTCTCCGCCCGCGTCCCCGTGGAGGGCAACGACGAGTTCGCTCGCCTGGCCACCGAGTTCAACCGGATGTCTGACCAGCTCGAGGCCCACATCGCGGCCCTGGACGACGAGCGCGGGCGGCTGCGGGAGTCGATCCGGCGCACGGGTGACACCTTCGCCTCGAGCTTCGACCGCGACCAGCTGGAGACGATCACCCTGGACACCGCGATCAGCGCGATCGAGGGCGGCTTCGGGCGCATGACCTGGCGCGACGACGAGGAGCACCCGCTGCGACTCGCCCGGGCCAGCGGCGACTGGAGCCCCGCCGGAGCACTCATCCTCGAGGCTGAGCGGATCGCGCTGAACGAGGGGTCCCTGGGGCAGGCCGATGCGGGCGATCTGCACGTCATGGCGGCCCGCATGGGCGTCACCCCCCAACGCCAGTTGGCCTACGGCACGCTAGCGGTCGGGCGCCACGGCGACCCCTTTTGCGAGGACGACCGGGCACTGTTCCGCTCCCTGGCCGCCCAGGCGTGGCGGGCGCTGGACAACGTGCGCCTGCATGACGAGGCCGACCGCAAGGCGACCACCGACCTGCTCACCGGCCTGGCCAACCACGGCGAGTTCCAGGCCGTGCTCAGCCACGAGCTCGAGGATGCCCGCCGGTACAACTACCCGGTTGGACTCGTGCTGTTCGACCTCGACAACTTCAAACGGGTCAACGACACCTACGGCCACCTCCAGGGCGATGAGGTGCTGCGCGCGGTCGCGCGGGCCCTGGCCAACACCGTCCGCGAGGGAGACACCGCGGCCCGCTACGGCGGTGAGGAGATGGCGCTGATCCTGCCCCACACCGATGTCGACGGGTCCGCCGCGATCGCCGAGCGCGTCCGCAGCGAGATCGCCGACACGGGGATCGCCATGGTCGACGGCGACGGTGAGCTGAGCGTCACCGCGTCCATCGGCGTGGCGGCCACCATCGACGGCGACAAACACGAGCTGATCGCCGAGGCTGACGCGGCGCTGTACACCGCCAAGCGCAGCGGGAAGAATCGCGTCGTCCGTGCCGCCCCCACCCCGGCCGGCTGAAAGAACGGGATCATTCACGGCTGAAAAGCCGCGGCGCTCCGGCTAGGCTTTGGCCCATGGGTCTGTTGGATGATGCGATCCGCGAGCACCTGGATCTCAAGCGGCGTCGCGGCGCCGACCCCACCGAGATCGAGCGAGCGGAACGAGAAGCGCTGGGGCCGGTGCGGCGCGAGCCGACCATGTCCTCGGGCTTCGGAGACGAGGGATCGTCACCCGCGGCGGTCACTGACGCGCCACCCGCCGAGTTCTCTTTCGCGGCGGAGGTCGGGGAGTTCGCCGGTGAGCCGCCGACCACGGTCACCCCAGCGGAGGATGCGGCGCCGATCGCCGCGCCCGATTACGCCGACCCCGAGTTCGACGACTTTGCGGCGATCGAGCCGCCCGCCGGTGGGTCCGGCCTCGAGCTGGAACCGGCGCCCCCGCTCGATCCCGAGCCCGAGCCGGTGTTCGAGCCCGTGGCTGAGCCCGATCCCAAGCCCAAGCGTCGTCACCTGTTCGGCCGCCACCGCCATGAGGAGGATGAGCGTCCACCGCTCCCGGCCGAACTGCCTGACGACGATCCCTTCCTCAGCGCTGGGCCCGTCACGCCCGAGCCGGCCGGTGACGGCGAGGCGGTCGGTCGCGCGCAGCCGATCCCCCGAGACACTGAGCGCCCCGCCCCCACGGACCCGCCGCCAGCCTTGCGCATCAGCCCGGAGTCCGAGCCGGGTAACACCGTGGAATACGACGTCGAGCAGGCCTTCCTCGAGGAGGATGAGGTCGAGCCCGCCCCGGCCGAGGACATCCTCGAGGAGACCCCGGACTTCCTGGCCGATACCCCGGACCACGACCGCCTGTGGTTCGAGCAGAAGCCCCCGCCGGACTTCGATTTCGACAACTGATCGGGTCGCCTGTGGGGCGACCCACCGACAGCCGCCTAAACTCCCGTGTCGTCGCCTCGGCCTCCGCGTCCGGCGCACCGACGGGCCCTTAGCTCAGCTGGGAGAGCGCCTGCCTTGCACGCAGGAGGTCACCGGTTCGATCCCGGTAGGGTCCATCGCCTTGATCGCCAGTATCTACGGGCGATTTGCCGGTTCAGACTTTGTCCGCGATGGGCCGGAATCGCTCGATGGAAGCTTTTTGGAAGCCTCCCAGTTCAGGTGCTGTTCCCAGGTCCTTGGTCTGAAGGTGGAGGTCGCTGTTCTCGGGGCAGCATCCACTCCCGGTCGTGCGACGGGCTTGGATGCCCGTCGTGCGGCCGGGAGTACCGCGACCTTCACGTCCAGTCGCCCCACGTGACCGCCGCGAAAGGCGACCTCACAAGGTGCCTCCAGGCGATCTGGACGAGCACCCTCGAGCGAGTGGAGCTTCTCATCCGGACAGTCGGGCGAGGTCTGATGCGTCCGTTTCCGCGACGGAGACGGGCTGCTCCTTCCCGGTCTCCGTCGCGGTACCTCCGGGTCGACGACGCCCATCCAGGCCGTCGCCGACCCGGAGGTGTTTTGTGCCCGGTTTGAACCACCCCACCCAGAGCAGTAGAAGTCTCTTTACTTCGAAGCCCGACGCCCCGGCTTGTTTCGGCCATCGACCTCGAGCAGACGGGCCCAAGCCTCGATCTCTGGACGCAGCCATAGCTTGACGCGCCGCTCACCCAGGTCGACCGCCGGCCTAGGCATATCGGCATGGCGGTGCTGGTAGACGCTGACGGTGTTCGGATGACTCAGCCCGAGTAGTTCGGCCACGGCACGCGCGTCCACAAGATCGTCGACGTCTACCTTCATGCCCATGCGAATCAGATTACATCCTTAGGCGATTCCGTCCGACCCGCAAGGTAGATTACGGGCATAGTCAATAAGCGACCCCGGCGGTGCTGGAACACCCCGGGGTCCGGCCGAGACCTACAAGGAGGTCACGACGATGTCAGGCTACGCCACCACCCCACGGCACCTGCGGGCAATGCCCAGCCGGCAGACCGGTACCACCGCCGACACCACACTCATCGACGCATTCATCGCCCGGTTGGCCGATGAGGTAGCAGCCCGCCTCTCCCAGCAGGTCGACGCACCCGCTGATGGCTCAGATGAGTGGTTCGACTCCCGCCATGCCGCCGAATACATGGGCGTCCACCGCGACACTCTGCGCAAGCTGGCAGCAGAGCGCTCCATCCCCTCAGAGCAGGACGGCCCAGGTTGCAAGCTCTACTTCCGCCGATCGGATCTGGACGCGTGGCGCCACAGCGGCGGCCGTCCGCGACACTTCGCTTCAGCGGGGTAGGTGCCCACCATGCCTGAGAGCAGCGCACCACGGCGCGAACGGGTCGAGCGGAACATCTATCGCCGCTCCACCGGTGTCTTCGAGGTCGGCTATAAGAACGCCTGCGGCAAACAACGCTGGCGCACCGTGGACGGCGGAATCACCGCAGCACGTGCGCTGAGAGACCAGCTGGTCGCCCAGCGCAGCCGCGGGGAGCGAGCGCCAGACAACAACCGGCTCCGCTTCGGCGATGCCGCCGATCAATGGCTCAGCGGCCCGGTCGTTGACCTCCGGGGGTCAACCCAAGACTGTTATCGCAACGCAGTCAACACCCACCTGCGCAAGAGGTTCGGCATGAGACGCCTCGACGCCGTGACACCGGACGACCTCGCGAAGCTCATTCGAGACCTCCGTCTCGACGGCCTTGCCGAGTCGACCATCTCGATTGTCATCGGCGTGACGAACCGGATCTACCGGTACGCATCACGCCGGCTCGGATGGGTCGGCACGAACCCGATCTCGCTCATGCTGCCCTCCGAGCGCCCGAAGCCCTCGCAGACGCAGCGCCGCCGGCTATTCGAAGGCACCGAGCTCGAGGAGACCCTCGCCGCCGCACCCGAGCCCTAGAAGACCCTGTTCACGGTCGCGGCGCTGACCGGCGCCCGCCTTTCGGAACTACTCGGGCTGACCTGGGCCAACCTCCATCTTGACCCGCTGGACGACGCCGAAATCGAGTTCGCCCATCAGGTTGACCGCCACGGCCAGATCACCCCCACCAAGACCCAGGAGTCCGCACGGACCGTGCCGATCCCAGCGCAGCTGGCCCAGATCCTCGCCGACCACCACGGCCGCTCAAGGCACACCTCACCGGCTGATTTCGTTTTCCCCACCCGAAGTGGGCGCGCGTTCAGCCAGCGCAATATCGCCCGCGCTCTCCGCACCGCCCAGGCGGCCGCGACAACCGCCGGCGGCCAACCTACCTACCCGGTACTCCACGTCAGAGACCCGTCTGGGGATCCGGCAGGCGTCCCGCATGGTGCTGTCCCATCTATGCATAGCTTCCGTCACACGGTCGCCAGCCGTGCCCTTCTCGCCGGCGAAAGCATCGACGAAGTCGCCTTCCTCCTCGGCCACCGAGACGCCAACGTCACTCGTGCCGTCCACGTCCGTGAGGTAGCCGATGGCCGCCGGCGTGCGATGCGCCGATCTCGAATGCTGGCCGAGTTCAGCGAGATCCTCAAATGAGGCCACTGCCGTGCAGCCCGCAGGAGCCAAGCGCGTTTGGATGACGGAAATCTGACGAGTTGAGCGCTGCACGCAACGATTTCTCTGCGCAGCCTAGGGTTCGCCGAATGCAGGCCCGCGAAGCAACGTCACGAGCTGATCTGAACAGATCTATCTCCGGCGCGGAGGTTCCTCATATCTGCCGGCGCGGACTACAGGCCCCATCCCCGCCACGGAGCAGTCGGAGAACCCGGTCGACTGCGTCTTCGACCGGCTCGTGTTCCCAGATCCGGACAACTTGCCAATCCGCATCGCTCAGCGCCGCGTCGTTCCGCCGGTCACGATCGACGTTCGCAGAGAGCTTCTGCTGCCACCAGTCACGGTTCGCCTTCGGCAGATTTCCGTGCTGGGGGCATGCGTGCCAGAAGCATCCATCGATGAAGACGGCGACCCTTTGGCGCGTGAAGACGATGTCGGGTCGGCACCGGACTCCCGGGAGCGGCGGGTAGTCGACGCGAAACCGAAGCCCCTGCCGATGCAGGGCACTGCGGATCGCACGCTCTGGCAAGGTATCGCGTCGGCGGTTTGCGACCATCGTCGCCCGGGCGTTGGCAGAGGACGCCGCAGGGGATCGGGCGGTCGGACTCATGGTCCGAAGCTACCCGAATTAGCTGCCCGGAACGTCCGGGGCTGGACCTAGATTGATGTGGCTGAATGACTCAGAAGACTGCCACCCGACGAACCGAGGTTCCCTCGCGTCGTGGGACCTCACGAACGCTCTCGCGTCATCCAGACGCGCCGGATCCAACTGATCTGAACGCGGTACAGCGTTGGGTGAGATCGATAGAAGGCCCGCGAGCTGTCGACCTGTTCTGTGGTGCCGGCGGACTCTCCCTCGGATTGCGGGATGCCGGCTTTGTCGTACTCGTCGGTGCTGATTCGCAACCCCGAGCCGTCGAGACGCATACGGCGAACCTGGGTGGCCTCGGCTACGTCGGCGACCTCACCGACCCTTCTGAACTGATCGAGCAACTTCGCGGATGGGGTATCGAAAAGGTCGACCTCGTAGCGGGTGGCGTGCCATGCCAACCGTTCTCGCGCGCTGGTCAGGCCAAGATCCGCGAACTGATCCGCGCAGGTGAACGGCATCCACAAGATCCCCGTGCCCTCCTCTGGCGATCCTTTATGCGAGTGGTGGAGGTGCTCCGACCCGAGGCCGTCCTAGTCGAGAATGTCCCTGACCTGCCCTCCTGGGATGACGGTGCCGTGCTCTCGGGATTCCTCGAGTCCCTCGCGGAACTCGGCTACACCACAGACGCGCAGATCCTCGACTGCTACCGCTACGGCGTCCCGCAGCATCGCGCTCGGCTGATGCTGACCGGCTTGAGAGAAGGCCGGCAGATGAGTTGGCCTGCCCCAAGCGACGAACTGGTCACGCTCCGAGACGCGATCGGTGATCTCCCGCCGGTGCCCGGGGGGCAGCGCAGCGAAAGGCTTGCCTACCGCCCCAGACCTCAGGCCAGCTCGTCCTTTCAGAGTCGGATGCGTCGGAACGTGCCACCCGAAGAGGCTGCCTGGGTCGAAGATCACATAACCAGGGCTGTGCGTCCAGACGACTGGGAGGCCTTCGACGGCCTGAGCCCCGGACAGACTTATGCCGACATGCCGGCACACCTTCAGCGATATCGGACCGACATCTTCACCGACAAGTACAAGCGACTCAGCTGGAATGAACTATCTCGAACGATCACGGCGCACATCGCCAAGGACGGCTACTGGTACATCCACCCGGAACAGCACCGGACGCTCTCCATTCGGGAGGCAGCACGGATACAGACCTTCCCGGACTCCTTCAAGTTTGCCGGGCAGCCGTCTCACCGGTACGCCCAGATCGGCAACGCCGTTCCGCCATTGCTCGGAGAGGCAGTGGGCAGTGCGCTGTTGAGGAGCATGGCCGAACCCGCTGCACGAAACTCGGCGCCTACGTTTGCTCGTCGGGAGCTCCTCGGTTGGTATCGCGGTCAGGCTGCCAGCCCGTGGCGCACTCCAGGCGCGGACCCCTGGTTGGTTCTCGCCGCGGAGCTGACGCTAGACAGGTCAGATGGAGATGACGCACGGACGAAGTTCGATTTTCTCACCGCACTTTCGCCGAGTCCGGCGAACGCGGTGACCGGACCGGGAGTCGACCAGCTCAAGCAGCATGGATTCAGTGAACGGGCCGTCAGGGTTCTCGCGAGCGCCGCAGACGCCCTCTTCGAGCTTTTCGAGGGCCAAGTGCCGTCTGAAGATCTCGCGCTGCGCGCCATTCCGGGGGTCGGAGATTCGGTCGCCAAGATGGTGCTGGCCTTCGGTTTCGGTCGCACGGTCGTGCCTCTGCACTCCGCCGCCACAAGGGTTGCTGCACGGTACTCGGGTCGCAAAGACACCCGGAGATGGCAGCTGCGCCTTGATCTACACAGACTTTCTGGCCCCGAGGGGCCTGACCCGGCATTCAACGCAGCGGTGCTCGAGCTGGGAACCACTGTCTGCATCGCCACGAATCCTCGCTGCGATGTCTGTCCGCTGCAGGCTGGATGCTCGTACACGGCGAGTAGAGGTCGCTGAGAGGATCATGGATACGCTCGAAATCATTCCGTCGGCCAGTCGCCTCATGGAGTCGCTTCGCGATATCGGGTACGACCTCTCCGGAGCCATTGCCGACCTCGTGGATAACTCGATCGACGCCGACGCCGAGAACATACGTATCGATTTCAACGGCCACGACGGCTGGGTTCGCATCGCCGACGACGGCATCGGCATGAGCGAACGACGGCTCGATGAAGCGATGCGCTACGGCTCGTCACGGTCGTACGACAAGTCGGACCTCGGTCGGTTCGGGCTCGGACTTAAGACCGCATCACTCTCGCAGTGCCGCTCCTTCACTGTTGCCACCCGATCAACTCGTCGCGGACCGATCAGGATTCGTCGATGGGACCTGGATCACATCGCCCGCACAGACTCGTGGTCGTTGGAGCGCCTGACGGCCCGTGACAGCATGCCGGCGCTCCTGGAGCCGCTCGCGGGCCGAACCGGGACAGTCGTCCTATGGGAACGCCTCGATCGGATACTCGGGGGTCGACATGTTGGTGGGGACGCGGCGCTCCGGCGCATGCGCGCAGCGTCCGAGGACGTGGCGGAACATCTCGCGATGGTTTTCCACCGGTTCCTTGCTTCCGAGGTCGAGGGCCCGTCCCTGTCGATCGCTGTGAATGCGCACCCGCTGAGCCCATGGGACCCGTTCGCGCGGGAGGAGCGACTCACTCGAGTTCTACAGCCCCAGGTCCTAGCACTTGAATTCGAGGGGGCGACTCACGGGGTTCTGATTCAGCCGTTCGTTCTCCCGAGCCAGAACCACTTCTCGAGCCCTGAGGCTCACGAACGGGCGGGTGGTCCGAACCGTTGGAATCGCCAGCAGGGTCTCTACATCTACAGGCGCGATCGGCTGATCCAGTCGGGCGGATGGAATCGGCTCAGAACCCTCGACGAGCATGCGAAGCTGGCTCGGATCGCCCTCGACATCCCCCCGGAAGCAGACCTCGCCTTTCGGACCAATGTCTCCAAAATGAGCGTCGGTCTCCCCGATGCCCTACGCCCCGAGCTCCGAGCTCTTGTGGCCGGCGTTGTCTCGGACGCACAGGATGCCTACCGCCGGCGGCTCACCGTCGTCGACTCGGGTCACGATTCCGACGCGCCCCTCCGTGGTGCTGGTGTGACGCTGGGAGATCAGTGGCCAGCGGTGACGGCTGTACTGGAGCGCGAGCTTTTCGATCAGCCCGAGCTGCTCGATCGCGTGCTTGTGGCTCTGTCCAACGTGAAACCCCCGTCTCTGTCCTTGACAAAGCGAGCTTCAGCCCAAACGGCCTAGACATTCGTTGAGTCCGCACTCGCGCCAACTGATCGGTAACCTGCGCGAAGCACGAGGGGGGCACGCTCGTTGGTTGAGATCGAGGGGTTCCGATGAATGAAGGGCAGCTGAGCTTGGATGATCTCGCTGGTGAAGATCCCGTCATCCGTGCGCTCGGACGGGCGCTTCGGGACGGGCCCGGTATGAGTCTTGAGGCCGCCGTCCGCGAGCTCCTCGACATCGGCACTCCCGAGGAACGCGTGCACGCTGCCGCGAATCGGATCAGTAAACGGGCCGATGAGGTCCAATCGGCGCAATCCCCGCGATCCGTTGTGGCCGGGAACATCGAATCCTGGTACCCCGGCTCGCGCAAGGAGGATCCGAACTGGTCGGCACTCGTCGAGATCCTCAAGGCTGACAACTGGGACGAGTCGAGCCTCGCCAGCCTCAGTGACGCGTCCGACAAGGTCATCGCTAACCTCCCCAACCCGCACGGCGTGGGCGATTACCACTGTCACGGGCTCGTTCTCGGTTACGTCCAGAGCGGCAAGACCACAAACTTCACGGCTGTCATCGCCAAGGCGGCTGACGCTGGCTACCGCCTGTTCGTCGTCCTCTCCGGCATACACGACGCGCTCCGCCAGCAGACCCAGGATCGACTCAATTCCCAGCTTTGGCATCCCCACCCCGAACGCTGGAATCGACTCACGAACGAAGCCGACTTCACCGGCTCAGACAACGTCGATGCACTGCTCGCGAATCAAAGTCAGAGGGTCCTGATCGTCGTCAAGAAGAATGGCGCCCGCCTCCGGCGTCTGAGGGACTGGCTGCGTGGCGCTCGTCCCGACCTCCTTGCGTCATGTCCGATTCTCATCATCGACGATGAGGCAGATCAGGCGAGCGTCAACACGGCGAAAGTGGATCGCCAGCCCACGACGATCAATCGGATACTTCGAGAGATCATCTGGGAGGCTCCCAAAGCCGCGTACGTCGGTTACACCGCGACTCCGTTCGCGAACGTCCTCATCGATCCACAGGACTACAAGGATCTTTACCCCCGCGACTTCATCATCGATCTCCCTCGTCCCCAGTTCTACATCGGACCGGAAGCCATCTTCGGTCGAGATCCACTCGTATTCGATCCGGAGAGAATCGAGGACGATGGTCACGACTTCGTGAGGTCAGTTCCCGATGATGAGCTCCTTCAGCTGCGTCCCAAGGGGGCGTCGACCCGTCACGAGTTCGAGTTGGAGATCAGCGCGAGTCTCGATTCCGCGCTCCGCTACTTCCTGTTGAGCACCGCGGCGCGAAGGGTCCGTGGCAAGGGAAATCCGCACGCGACGGCGCTCGTGCACACGTCACAGCACACCGATGTGCACAGGGGAACCGCGGAAGCAATCGACCGACACCTCGGTTTCCTGACAAAACGGATCGCGAACCGCGACCAGGGTCTGCTCGAGGAACTCGAGCGGATGTGGACGGACGAGTGCGATCGCGTTCGCGCCGAGGATTTCGATCTCGAACGCGTCCAATGGGCCGATGTCGTAGCAGTCCTGCCGTCGGTCGCGGAGCGTGCCGAGGTGCTCACCGACAACTCAAAGACTCCGAAGGACGAGCGGCTGAACTTCGATGACGCCAACCCTCGCGTGATCGTTGCCGTCGGCGGGAACACGCTCTCCCGAGGCCTGACCCTCGAGGGTCTGTCGGTCTCCTTCTTCGTCCGCACCGCCTCGGCGTACGACACGCTGCTCCAGATGGGCCGGTGGTTCGGTTATCGCAACGGTTATGCCGATCTGACCCGGATCTGGCTGACGGATGAGATGCGCGAATGGTTCCACCACCTGGCAACCGTCGAGCAGGAGATCCGATTCGACATCGAACGCTTCGAGACCGAGCACATCCGCCCAGATGAGCTCGGAGTGAGGATCAGGACCCATCCCAAGCTCGCGGTCACTGCGGCCTCCAAGATGCGACACAGCCGCACCGCTGATGCCTCCTACTCCGGGCGACGGCTCCAGACGATCCTGTTCAATCATCGGGATCGAGGCTGGCTTGAGCACAACATCCATGCGGCACAACGGCTTCTGGCGGTGACTTCCAGCATCACGCAGCGACAGATCCGGCCCGGCATCGAGGTCATCGGCCCGGTTGACAGTGGACATGTCATCGACTTCCTTGGGGACTACCAATTCCACGAGAACAGCCGGGACCTAAACGGGCGCCTCATCAGTGAGTACGTGCGCAAGCGACGGTCCGATGGTGAGCTGCGCGATTTCAACATCGCCATCATGAGCCGGCGTGACGCGACGGGACCCCTCGGGGCGATGGACCTTGGAGGAGGGCGGATGTTCGGGTGCATCAATCGCGCTCGGATCGGGGTAATCGGCGGTCGCACCTATGCGGATATCAAGGCGCTGATGAGCCAACAGGACCGGGCTATTGATCTTGATATCTCCGGCGCGGAGTTGACGGATCTCAAGACCGGAGAGATCGCCAAGCTTCGCAATCTCCCGATGCACGGCGGGCGTGGCGATGGCTCCGGCCTCCTGCTCTTCTACCCCGTGTCGAAGGACAGTCAGCCGATGGGCGCCACGAAGACCCGTGAGCCGCTGGACGCCGTTGAGCATGTGCTCGGAGTCGGATTGGTGTTCCCCGAAACCCAGTCCAGGTTCGCGATCGTCGACTACGTCACCGCTGACGTGTCCAGCCTCTCGATTGAGGTCGAGGATCCGGATGAGCCGGACGAGAGCTGAGCCCGACTTGATCGACGCCATCCGAATCGCGCTAACCGCTGTCAGATCGCTGCCGGTCCCCGTCGCCGAGGGGTGGGTGAACCTCGTAGAGGTCGAGGATTGCCCCGGGGTGTTCGTTGGTGTCGACGAGGATCGCCGGACGCACCTCCTGCTCTCCCTCGGCTCGGACAACCCATTGCCGGAGACAGAACTGGCCACGCTCGCGATTGCGCCGCGGCCCCTTGTCCTAGGAGGTAGGACGGTTCAATACGCCGACGTGACGTGCCTGTTCAACTCTGTCGCCGAAGTGTTCGAACACTTCATGGCTGCGGTGGCCGAGCAGGTTCGCGCCGGCGTCGCTGGCGTAACCGCGCTCACGCAGGTCTTGGAGAAGTGGCGGGAGTTCCTCATTCGAGCCGGTTCACCACCGAGCCGGTCCAAGGTGGCCTCGATCTATGGCGAACTGCTGCTCCTTCGAGACCTGCTGATCAGCTCCCCGGACCTTAGCGCCGAGGTGTGGGTGGGGCCGTACGGGACGCGGCACGACTTCCGGCGGGGTGCTCGAGCCCTCGAGGTCAAGACGACCCTGAGCCACACGTCGCGGGAGGTCGTGATCCACGGAGAGGATCAGCTCCTCGAACCCGAGGGTGGCCGCCTGCATCTACACGTTGTACGACTCGAACATGTGCCGGAGGGGGGCCACAATCTTCCGCTGCTGATCGACGACCTCCTCTCACGCGGGGCGTCCGCCGAAGTCCTCTTCGCGGCGCTGGGAGCCGCTGGACTGCCTGCCGCAGAGCTAGCTGAGACGAGCGGTATCGCCTTCGATATCCGGGAGCGCTTCACCGTCCCCGTTGACGCCCGCCTGCCCCGGATCACGCCAGCCTCCTTCACAGGGGGTGAGCGTCCGGTCGGCGTCAGGGACATCGCCTACGTGATCGATCTCGATCATTCTCTTCCCCAGTGCCTCGGTGAGGAGGCTTACTCCACCATGTTGATCGAGTTTGCGCAGGGCTGAACGTGTCGCTGATGCGCCTGTACTCAGAGCCCTACGGTGCGACCGGGGGGTTGGCGGCTGAGGGGGTCATCAACCAACTGGGCCGGCCGAACATCGAACCGCTTGAGGTCCTCGTGCGCGAGGCCGTGCAGAACTGCTGGGATGCGAAGCGTCACACGGCCCGCGGCATCTCGGTCGAGATCGGACGAGTTCTGCTCAACGACGCCCAGCTGCGTTTCTGCAAAGAGGAGCTCCTCGTCGACCCACCCCCTGGCCTCCCGCTGGGCGACGAGCTGAAACCGGGACTGGAGCTCCTGTACTTCGCTGACTACGGAACGGACGGACTTGGTGGCCCGACCAGGGCGGACGCGCCCGGCGATGTCCGCGACTTTGTGGACTTCGTGCTCAACATCGGACAACCGCCGGACAAGGACCTCGGCGGTGGCTCGTTCGGATACGGAAAGGCGGCCTTCTACATTGCCAGCCGGGCGCGCACGATTCTCATCGACTCGCTCTGCCTCGGAGAGGCGGGTGTGCCTGAGCGCCGTTTCATCGGCTGCGGTCTGGGAGAGAATTTTCATGTCGACGGGCGTCCGTACACAGGCAGGCACTGGTGGGGCTCGTATAGCGACGGCTTTCCGGAACCGCTGCTGAACGAGTCCGCAACAAGGGCCGCCACCCAATTGGGACTTCCGGATCGAGCGCAATCGGGCGAACTGGGGACCACGATCGTTGTCGTCGCGCCTCGGGTGAACATCGAGAACGAGGACGGGGAGGATCAGAGCATGGACTTCATCGCCGAGGCGCTGGCCTGGAACTTCTGGCCCCGGATGATCGACAGTCCTCGCGGAGCACGACGCACGATGGAGTTCCGACTCTCCGACAACGGGCGTCCCGTGCGGATCCCGAACCCGCGCACTCATCAGCGCCTTCGAGACTTCGTCGAGGCGATGGATCGACTGCGGGAGGAACCCGGGAACGAAGATGACTTCCTGCTCGACCGAGCGATCTCGGCGCTTCGACCGCGTCGTGGACTCGGTCGTATCGTCATCAAGAAGACGCCGGTCACCAGCATCGACGGCCCGGACCGTCCTGTGCCGGTCGGCGCCCACCTGACCGTGGACACCGTCCATCACATAGCTCTCATGCGCAACGCTGAGCTCGTGGTGCGCTATCTCCCGGGCCCGACGCCTTCGGTGGCGCGGCTCGGCTACGCCGGGGTCTTCAAGTGCGCGGTGGACGTCGACGACGCATTCAGGGCGGCCGAGCCACCAACCCACGATGACTGGGTCTTCCGTGCCGTGTCCGATCCCCAGGACAAGAGCTTCGTCAAGATCGCGCTGGAGCGCATCCGAGGCGTCTGCGGTCAGGCCGCCGGTTACAACTCCGAGTCGACCATCCTGCAGACCGGCGCGGACGTTCCCTTGGGCGAGTTCGCAGATTCGCTCGCCGCCTTGATGCCGGGTCAGTCCGGCCCGGGGGCCCGGCGTCCGGCAACGGACCGCCGCCCGGCCGCCCATCGACCGAGAAGGGCTCCGGGGCGAACACCCATGCAGGATCAGACCCATGGGGTCTGGGTAGACGGAACCGAACAATCCGGTTGGGACCCCGAGGGAGAGGGAGGGCATCCCGAGACGGCGAGCGATACGCCCACGCAGGCTGAGCAGCCCAAGGTACGTGTGCGCGTACCGCAGCTGCGGAGCGTCGAGGAGCCACGACCTGCGCTCACCGATGAGGGCGAGGCCGTGGTGCGTTATCCGTTCGAGTTACGCTCGTACGGCAACAGCATGCGGTTGACCGCTGACGTCGAGGTCATGGCCAGCGATGGAGGGCAGGTAGAGCCCGAGGTCCCCGCGGGACTAGCGCTTCCTGAGGTGCGCACTTGGACCTCGCCAGCGGGTGTCAGCTACGAGGGGGCGAGCGTTGATGTCCCGGCCGGTGATAACGACGGGCGCTGGTCAGTCGAGGTGCTCCTCTCGGATGAGGTGATGATGCGGGTCGATCTCCGAGCTGAGCTGCGGTGAAGAGTCAGCCAGCAACGCCATACCTGCTGCCCCCGGATGAGGCGGTGATCGAACAGGCGTGGACCGACTCGCAGGGTCTGGAGCTGCCCGATCGACTCGATCATTGGGACCCCTTCACGGACTTCCAGGTGTTTCGCTCGATCGATGTCGACTTAGACGTCGTCCGCGCTTCCTGTCTGCTTCCAGAGGATGCTGCATTCGCGGTAACAACGTCTTGGACCTCGAGCCGCACCAGATTGAGTGAGCCCGGACCGCCGGTCGAGCTCGGTCAGCTCGACGGCATCATCCGCGCCAGCCTCACGCTGGAGATCCCGGGGGCACGCTCGGGCGGCAGAGTAGATCTCCGGACCGCACTGATACTCCGTCACCCGGGTTCAGCTCCCAGTCCGATCTCACCCCGTCGCGCCGGCGCCGTCCTGTGGACCGATGCTCGCCGCATAAGCGTCGAGGGCGGCGCGGCTCGATTCCCGATCTCAGCGGTCGACTTCACCGCCGCCCCAGGGCTCCCAGATGGCGCAACTTGGAAGCTCGAATGGGCCGTCGACAGACTTGATGCACCCGTACTCGGGGATGTGCGGTTACTGGTGAACGCGAACAATGAGCGTCTGCTCGCCGCCCTCCGGTCGGGAGCCAATGACGCCACGGCCGTGGTCACGAGGTCATTTGTGCTGTTCGATGTCGCTCGGAGCTTGATCGCGGGAGCGCTGCAGAATGAACAGTTCGTCAGCGAGCCTGAACGGTTTGACGAAGGATCCATCGGCCGCATGCTCTTCGAACTGCTCTCCATGTATTGGCCCGGAGTCCCCATACAGACTCTCGCCTCTCGGCAGGCGTCAGATCCGGCTCGACTGGAAGCCGAGCTCCAAGCCCATCTGGGGGTCCTGGTGTGAGCACTGTCCTACCACGTCTTGATCGCGGGACAGCCGCCGAGATCATCGCCCACCTCCGGAAACTTCCACTCCCTGAGGTGGCGTCGGCCATGCCGGAGATTCCCGAGAACTTGACCTATTCGCCGGTCGGCGGCCAGCGGGTCGGCGAGGAGTCGATGGCCAACCTGCGTCGTGGGCTCATGGAGATCGCCATCGAGCATGGGATGCCGGGTCCGATACGAGAGGTCTCGGAGTGGGAATCCAGAAGCGCCAGGTTCCTGCACTCCGCACTGGTCATCACACCTCACGAGGCCTCCCAAGAGGAGGTTTGGAGCTACCTCACCTGCTGCTGGCTTCTCGACGTCGCCATCTGGCGGTTCCCGGAGCACACCGGTGTCGACAGGTTCGTCGGCCATCTGAACCGGAACACGTTTCGTCGGATGTGGTGGCGAGCAGAGGTACTCGGCCCAGAGGTCGATCTCGCTCGCCTTGGCGAGGACGAGCTCGTCAACATCATGGAACGGCCGAATCTCTGGGCGGATCGTCGGCTAGCCCGGGCCATCGCTCTGGAGTTCTGCCACCGGGTCGAGAGCGGTCACGTCGACGATCGCATGAGACTCATGCGCGAAGCGACCAAACGCCTGCTGCGACTGACCCCGTTCGTCGGATTCCATGGTCTCGACGATGACCTTGTGCGCACGATCGCATCAGACGCCTTCGACACAGCCGCCGCCGGCCTCGCCGGCGAAGCTTCCGTGATGCCACAGCGGGTTGGTCCGGCCGTCACGCTCGCTTCGTCCGAGGTTCGGCCGCTCTCACGCGTCGCGATCTCCCCAGACAGCGCCGGATCCCCTCAGGCCGTTGACGGGGCGATGAGCGTTCTCAGCTTCGATGAGGTGGCAGAGGCCGCTCTTGCGATCGCACGGCGAACCGGACGTGTCACGAACGGATCCCTCCGCGAAGTGATCCCTGTCATCACCTCCGAGGAGGCTCTCGAGGTTTTCCGCGTTCTCATCGAACGTGGTGAACTCGCACGTCGTGGTGTGAAGCGGGGGACGCACTACATCCTCCCGACCGAGCTTTCACGCGGTGCCGACCAGGCCTTGTCCGAATCCGACACGCCGGCATCGCCGGCGTCGCAACCGTCACCATCCGCGCCGGCCCCGCCGGCCGTCAGAGACGCGGCTCCGCGGCCGGTGCCGATCCGCCCTCTGGACAGGACCGCCGTCGAACGGCCGTCGGAGACCGCTCTGAGGCGGTTGATCCGTCGTATGCGCTGATGCCTGAGACGCACGACCTACATCCAAGGAGCCCAGACGGCGTTGAACTTGACGCCACCTTCGATCTTGCGTTTACGCCGGTCTTTCAGCTTGTGTTTCATCACAAGGCAGGCCGACGTGGCGGCCCGCGCTCCGTCAACGCTGACTACCACGCCGGTTTAGAACTGCTTCTGTCCCGGCTGATACCTCTCGGATGCTCGATCGTCGACATCAGCGTCGACTCGCGCGTTGCACTGTCGTTGGATCCAGATAGTCGTGCCCTGGATTTGGATTACCCGATTCGACTGACGCGCGAGACAGATCCTGAAGCCCTTCGCAAGCGGATAACCCGAGCGCAGAAGTCGGTTGCCCGCCGTTCTGACGCGAAACCGGGCGGCGGAAACGACCAAAAGCGCATCCGAATTAGCTTCACCATTGAACCGGCGTTGGCTCCCTCGGCTCTCGCGTCCTTGCTGGTCGGCGGGGCGGCGCCGCAAGTAAATCCATAGCCACCATCTCGTTTTGCGTCTTGAGTCAGTCCCCTTCTTCGCCGATAGCGGGGCCGACGCTAGTGGTGCCTTTGAAGCCAATTTGCGCAGGCATTTGCGGCGGGTTGCGCCGCCCAGCGCTCGTGCGCAGCGGCCCGCCCTTGCGGCTGAGATCTCGCCCAGGCAATAAGTTAGTGCGGCTGGCCGCCAGCCGACGGTCCTTTCAAGCGGGTACGCAGAAGCGGGATAGCGGCGGTTGCCGAAGCCGGCGGAGTCGAGCTGGCCGAGGTCGGCTACGTTTCAACCGCAGCCGGCGCGGAAGGAGTCACCGCCGCCGCTTTGTCCGCGCTATATCACTGTTTGAAGGTGGCGTTCAGCTTCAAGCGCAACGGCGGCTGCTTCGGGCGCGCTTAGATTTATGGCGTCCCGCTTCCAGACACGGAACGTGTCCGAGCTCCTGCGGCGTCCCTTCACCCACTCCGGGCCCGGACTGTGGTTGACGGCGGCGTCGTACAGCTGCTGTCGTGACTCGGCGTCACCCCCACCCACCTTGATGGTGATCGCATATTCCGTGCCGCCGTGGGTGGCGACGATGTCGATGAACAAGCCGAGATCGTTCGTGTTCGGGACTTCGGTCCAGGAGCCGGCCCAGAAAAGCCCGTAGTCGTGAGCGGTGTTGCGAGGTCGGATGTCCGTGTGACCGCGTCCGCGCATCTCAGCAGCTATGACTGCCAACCATGCAACGGCTTCGACCTCGTTAGCGCTGACCTCGCTGAGATCGTCGCGCCGGTCGAAATCGGGCCCGCCGGCGACCGCTCGAAGGGCGCTTTCCATCCGATTCGCCTGGGCGGTGACCGCCGTGAGGTACGAGACAATGAGGTCCGGTAGCTCTGGCAGGCCCTGAAGCGCCTCAGTGACCTGGCGGCCACTGACCCAGCGCTCGTGTGCGATTGGTTGTGCGCCGGCGTGTAGGAGCCCGGTGAGGCCTGGGCCGTAAAGGATCACGGCGGCTGAGGTATCGCAGTAGGCCTCGATCTGCGGGTCTCTCACCGCATCATTGACCTTGGTCTCGACAAGAACCTCGGTGCAGCTGCCACCTGCGTCGAGCGCCTCGAAACGGAGGTCAGCCCGGTTGCGGTTGACCGGGTACTCCCGCTTCATCCCCTGAATGGTCCACGGCGCTGCCCCGGCCGGAAGGAACAGCTTGAGCAGTCGGTCACGCGCTTGCTGGTTGTTGAGCAGTAGCCACCGCAACGCCCAAGAGTGGGCATACCCGTGGGACCACGGGACAACTTCGAAGAGCGGAACGTTCTTGGGTCCCACTGTCGTCCCGCCGGTTCGCGGGCCGGCGGTTACCCGCGCTTCTCAGATGGGGAATTTCCGCCCTTCTCCACGATCGTGATCGGATCAGGCGCCGGCCGCGGGGCCGGCGGAGGGGTCGGTTCAGGCGGTGGCTGTTTGGGCTCGCTCATCGCTTTGGACCTCTCGGGCCGCCTGTTCCCAGGATCGGGCTCAGGGGGTCCGGTTTCGGTCGTGACGGCTCCAGGTGCCCTGTCGGGGCAACTGGTGGGGACGGCTTTGGCTTGGTCGGCTCTTTAGCCATGGCGAGAAAGATACGACTTCGCTCGGTCGTCACGGGCCGGTCTCCCGCGCGTCACGGCTCCTACGGCTTGCGGTCGCCTTCCTTGAGCGGGCGTAGCGGGTCAGGTTCAGGCCTGGGCGGCGGCAGAGGCTCCTTCGGCGGAGCTTTGAGCGTCATGAGGACACTCCGGCGACGATAGCCTGGCCGAGCAGCCCGACGACCCCGAGCGCGAGCAGGAGGACTCCCGCCGAAGACCACTTCGCTTTGTCGTTGCCCACACTCCGGTCCGACAGGGCAAAGCGGCTCACGGTCTGCAACCAGACGATGCGGAGCTCTGCCGGCGGGGTGATCACCTTTGGACGGTCCGCGTAACCGTCGATGGCTACTTCTTCGAGATCGTCGCTGCTCATGGGCCGCAGAACTCCAGCGATGACAACTATGGCCGCGGCGGCGAACATGACGGAGGATCCGAGGAAAAAGATGCGGACGAAAATGTGAGCTGCCGCGCCCCAGTGCTCTCGCAGAAGCGGCAGGCCCAGAGTGAGATTCAAGGTCAAAACCGTTGCCGCGAAGCCGACGACGCTTCCAGCTTTTAAATCCAGGTGACGTGTCCTACTGCTCTGCTCGGCGACGATCTCTCGCATGATCTCCAAGCACACGATCACCGAGTCGTCATTGCCGAACGTGTCCGGCGTGTCGCCCGGCTCCTCAGGTTCGGATGCGATAATCCCTGAGCTCATAGCAGCGCATCCTAAATCGGCCTGCGGATGACTCCAAGAAGCGGCCAGGCGATGCCTCCACGAACCACTGTCGGGAGGGCGAGGTCTAGAGTCATCGCTCCATCGTCGACGGTCATCAAACGCAGGTCACTGAGCCGGGTCAGTACCTCAGCTTGTTCCTCGGCGCTCAGGGATCGAAGGTTTGTAACGGCCGCATCTACGGGTCTTGCGTGCGGCATCGCAAGTCACCGCGTTTCGCCTCAACCGGGCGTTACTGGGCTGAGTCGATCAGGGTCGCGTTGATCCGTTCGAAAAGGTGCTCGAACCGAGCAAGAGTATTGACGCCCAACTGCGGCAGGATCGATTCACGATTCCGAAGCAGGTAGTCGGCCGGTAGGCCATGATCGAAGTCGTCATCGCCAGCGAGCTGGGCGAGTCGCCGGACGATGCGATCCCCGCGAGGCAGCTTCGTCTTTTGCGCCTTAAACGTGAACGCGGCGTTGTACAGCTTGAGGTAGTCCTCCACATCGAACAGGTCCTCGATGTCGGCCTGACCGGCGTCAACAAACTCCGCCATCGCGATGATGCGCTGGGATTCCAGAAGTCCCGCCTTGCTCAGATTCGCGAGCCGCTGCATCCCGCTGTTGCTGGAGTCGACCACGACCGTGACGTCGAGTTCACGACCCAGCAGCGCAACGAAAGTTGGGATGTTCTGAATCCCCCCGACGGGCAAGACGCGCCAGCGCGGATCAAGTCCGATCCGGTCTTGGCTGCGGAGAAGATCAGAGATCACCGTCAGGTAGGTGAAGTCTGAGGTTCCCTCGACCACAAGGTTGTGCGGACCGACGAACAGATGTTGGCCCAGGTCGTATCCCAGGGCCCCCTGCAAGGGGAAGGCGCTGTCCGGTCCGACGCGAGTCACGTCGGCGCTGATGATGGCCCCTACCTCGGGTCCCTGGTCTTCGACAATGCGAACGCGTTCGAGATGGTCGGCTTGGACCATGAACGGGGAGTGGGTCGTGTAGACGACCTGGTGTTCGGGCGCTAGGCGGTCGTCGATGAAGTGCAAGAAGTCAGCTTGGGCGCGGGCATGGAGGGTGAGCGCCGGCTCATCGAGCAGCACAATGACCTGCCGGTCGTAGCTCTCGAACTCGCTGAAGCCCGCAAGGAATGAGAAGAACCAACGGAACCCAGTTGACCGCTCGGCAAAGTTGTTGGTGAAGCCGTGCCGGCGATCACGCACACGCAGATCCAGGAACCGAGCCACCGCTGTCACGGACTGATGAGGCGAGCCTGCGACGTGGACGGTCTCTTTATCGATGTCGATGACGACTTCGAGATCCTCGTTCTGGCGCCAGTACTCCCGGACCTGGCGGGTCAGGTCCTCTGAGACGGCTTCGAGCTCGCTCACTCTGCCTTCGTAGTCCTCTTCTCTCAGCCGCGGGGCGTCCGTACCGGCAAGCGCAAGCAGCGCCCGGACAGTCTGGACGGCGCTCGACGCGGGCAGCGCATCGATTCCGGATAACTCGTCCAACGAGATCCGGCCGGGCAGCAGCTCGTACTGACCGAAGTAGAAGAAGGTGGGAATCCGTGAAGCAAGGACGTTACGGATCTCGACTTGCAGGTCGTCATCGCTGACGACTACCTCAGGCTCTTCGTCTGCATCAGCTCGGATCGCGCTGATGTGAGCTGCCACCCCGTTTCTTAGTTCAAGCGGCGCAATGTGCAGCTCGTTGTCATATCCACGGCTCACGGTGATCGTCTGCGGATCGGCTACCTGGGCGCCGATCGCGTCGCTCAGCGCCGTGATGTCGGAGTCTGCCAGCTCAAATCTGGCTTCGATCGGAGGGTCCCGATCGGCCTCACCGCTACGGCGGTCTCGGCTCAGTAGCCACCGCGGATAATGCTGTTGCAGGTTGAACGTGTCCGGGACGGACGGGTTGAGGCGATGAAGCGCCTGGAGCGCGGCGGTCTTACCGGACTCGTTCTTCCCAACGAGACAGGTCGCTCCGTCCTCGACTAAAACCGGCCCGGAGTCGAGGACATTCCGGAACTTTCGCACCTGGAAGCTGATCAAACGCACCGTCCAATGCTGGCGTAGACGTCGGACTGATCGCTGGGTTTCACGGCCCGCCGTCGATTGGCTCGTGGTCCGAGACGGCAAGCACCGCTCGACAATGTCGAGCAGAATGCCTTGCCGCAGGCGCTCAGCGCCCGCAAGCTCAAGCCAGGCTCGCTTCACCTCAAATCGTTCACGGACACGGTGGAGCCGCTCTTCGGACAAGAGGTGGCGCACCCAGCCTTGGCCGGACAGGCACATGACATGCCCGGGGGCTGCGTTCACCTACGCAAAGAGAGGTCTGGGAGCACTCTCTGCTGCTTCCCTCTCGGCGACAGGAACCTGCGATTACCGGGGTGCCTGGAGTTCCACCCTATCTAAAGCGAGTACGTGACACCAATTCCGTCGAACGGCCGGGCACTCGACGTAACGATCACCTTCGCGCGGGGCCCAAGCCAACGAAGACGCTGTTGAAGTTTTTTGGTCCATGCCAGGGCTGCCACCGACTGCGTTAGGGGCAACTCCACGCAGACAAGTACGAGCAGGTCGGTCGTCGCCCTACCGACAGCCGGAGACCAACGGTCGAGTTCGGACGTCCGCATCTGGTTGTGGTCATGCGCGAAGGTCGCACCGGCAAGGGTGTCGATCACCTTGCGGGCAACGTCGTGCATCAGGGCGTCAGAGACGCCCGCAAGCGCGGCCGTATGCCGGTCACCTGCAGGAATATCCGGATGATCGAAGTCTTTGAACTCCGCGACCAGCAGCGTCCGTGGTTGACGGGGAAGGACGCGAACCCCTACGACGTCGCTGGCCTTTGCACCGCCGTGGACTAGAGATGCCTGCAACCCACGGGTGTACTCGTCCGCCTCGTCCCACTTGAATGCCTGCCATGACGAATCAAAGGTCAGGGTCTGACGCCTCTCGTGAATCGATCTCATCGCCGCTTCGAAGCCGATGGCGGTGACGAAAACTGCTCAGCGATGAGTCGTTGCTCAGCATCATGATGGTCGAGGAAAGCAGTGAGCAGGGCGTTGTGCGGGAGATCTACGAAGGTGGCAGCTGAATCCACAACGACTTGATCGTCACTGTCCCGTCGAAGCTGGAAGAAACGAACATCCGCCGTGCGGTCAACCACTCCGCGGTATTCCCGCCACCTCGAGATGGCGTCGGCGAGCAGGTAGTCGTGTGTGGCAACAACGATTTGGATCCCGCCCTCGGCGAGGGCTCCGAGACATTCGACGACGACCTCGGCTAGCCGCGGGTGAAGGTTTGCTTCTGGCTCATCCCATATCAGTAGCCCACCTTGGCGAAGCGCACCGTTAGCGATGAGATGCACAATCGAGGCAACTTTCCTCAACCCTTCGGCTAGAAGCTGTGCTTCTAGCCGCCCGCGCGTCCCGTGCAAGTAGAAGCGTGGTCCCTCAAGCCGGACCTTGCCACCGAGCTCCCGCTCAAGCCGTTCGACCACATTGCGGAGCTGCCCAGGGCGAGGTCCGCGCAGAGCGGCGGCGCTAAGTGCAACTGCCGCGTCGAAGTACGTCTCGTCGAAGGCAAGCTCTCGCTGGGTGTAGGCGGCGACGAACCCCTCGTACATAGCGAGGACCTCACGCGAAGGCAGAAATAGCGTCGGGGTGTCGATGCTCGGTCGGATAGGCCCGTCGCGGCCCACGCGAGCACTCGGAAAGTCTAGGCTCGAGACAATCTGACGACCGGAAGTGGAGATTGTTGCCCGGATAGGGTCTCGATCATCGAACCCGACTCTGATTCGTCCGGTCGATTTGCCGTGAATGCGGCTCACAAGCCGTCGCACGTCTCCTTCGTCAGGCCGAAAGACGTTCGAGAGCTTCTCGCGCAGCAACTCCCGGGGGGGGGTGCCCAGTGAAGCTTCGGGACCGAGGCTCTTAAGGGTCGAATAGAGCGCTTTTTCAGCGAACGTCTTACCGGTGCTGTTGGCACCCAAGAGGACATTAACCCCCGGGGTGAAATCGAACTCCGCGTGCCCGAAGGGCCCGAAGCGCTCCAGCGTGAGGTGCGTGATTGCCACTTCCTACCTATCTTCGCCGATCCCGGCGGTCTTCCTGCGATTCGTGCCTTACGGAGGCTCTGGGCAGCCGGGGCCGGTCCGTGAAGCTGGCGGCTTGGGCAAGCCGGGCCGTCGTTGACGATTTAATTCGAGAGCCCGGTCGCCAGTCCTCGTGAGAAAACGACGCGCACGGAGAAGGGTGTGTGTGATGGGGGGGCAGCAAAGCGGCGGGTGCCCTCCTGCTTGCCGCTCTTGCCGCGACAGGCGGAGGATTCGTAGCCCGACGTCGAGACACCGGCATCCCACGCAACTACATTAGCCGCGGCTCATGTGTCGGCGGCCTAGCAGGTCATCGACGGCGCAGATTGATAGAGGCGGCACCGCCTGCCACGGCGCGCCTGCATATGCCAAGAGGTGCTCCGGCACGTTCTGGCGTCCGCCTTGCTATCGGCGAGGTCGGGTATAGCGGCGGGCGCCGCCTTCCCAGGTTTACCGCTACCAGCCCGGAGACGGTCGGTAAAGCGGACAATCACGTCTCCATGGGTTCCCGTAAGCAGCTCACCAGTGTTGTGCTGTCGTTGCCGGTCCTCCGAGCTTGCGCGCCGGAGCACGCTCGTGATCTCTGAACCGTTCTTTGTGCGGCACGCCTCCGCGGTTCGGTTGGGAGCCGACAGCATCGGAGTTACGGGCTTACGCCGCCCTCAAGCAGGCGCGGCCTGGGCGGTTGCAGCCCATGCGACCAGAACCGAACAGACGGTTCCGGCACAGATAGTGCTGCCAACTGGATCGGGGAAGACGGCCGTTCTAACCCTGGTCCCTTTCCTTCTGAAGGCGCGCCGCGTGTTGGTAGTGGCTCCGTCTCGGCTGATACGCCAGCAGCTTGCGGACGCGTTTACGCGCTTCGAGGACCTGAGGACTGCAGGCGTGCTGTCCGACAAGGTCGGTGAGCCAAAAGTCGTTGTGGTCAGGAAAAGAGCGACTTCGGAGGATTGGCAGGCTTGGCGCGACGCTGACGTCGTCGTGGCAACCGTCAATTCAGTGAGCGAAGGCTTCCCTGATGTGCAGCGGGTGCCGTACGACATGTTCGATCTTGCCCTCTTCGACGAGGCACATCACGTGCCGGCCGACGCGTGGACGGCTTTGCTGACGAGTGCAGCCGCTAGGAGCGTGCTAGCGACGGCGACGCCCTTCCGGACCGATCAGCGTCCACTTCCCGGTGACGAGGTCTATAGGTACCCCCTGAGGCGTGCCATTGAGGAACGGATTCTTGCTCCCGTCCGATTCGTGCCCGTTGAATCCTCTGCTCCCGGCGAAAAGGACCGCGACCTTGCCCGGGCAGCCGTCGCCCGCCTGAGGGACCCGGCTCACGTGGCTGCCAGAAGTCGGCTCCTCGTTCGAACTAACCGCGTCTCTACTGCCGAGGACCTTCTTGGTATCTACAAAGACGAAGGGGCGTCGCTTGGTCTGATCATTGGGAAAACGTCGAGCACTGCTGCGAGCGCGATCATTCAGCGGGCAAAAAACGGTGATCTCGATGGACTTGTTTGCGTTGGTGCCCTAATCGAAGGCTTCGACTTTCCTCAACTGAAGATCGCTGCCTATCACGAACCCCATCGCACTCTGGGTCCAACCCTGCAGTTCATCGGCAGGCTCTCCCGACCCTCTGCCGGAATCGAAGCCGAACTCTTGGCCGTCAGAAACGATGTCGATGGCGAGACCCGCGAGCTATACGAGAGTGACCCAGATTGGTCGGTTCTCCTACCGGACATTGTCGACGCCGCACTAGCCAGAGAGCAGGCCATTCGGAGGTACGCCGACGAGGCTAAACAGAGCGGCCCGTTGCGCGTGCCGGTCAGAGCGATCGCTCCACCGCGGCAGGCGTACGTGTATCACTGTGCGGAGCGACCTGCTGACCTCGCCCGCGAGCTCAGTGAGATTAATCGTGCGCCGGTGATCTATCGCTTCTTCCACGCTGAGAGCCATCTGGCCGCGTTTGTGACCCATCGACGTCATCGTCCTAGGTGGTTGCGGTCGGACGCACTTGACTCTGATGACTACCAGTTGCATGCCATCACATGGGTAGAAGACGCTCACGCCCTCTTCATCTCTTCTGACAGTCTCAGTGACGCTCGAGAGCTGGTCGCAGCGTTAGCCGCGACAGGTGCGAGATCGATTGGTTCGGAAGAGCTCCGTCGTTTGCTCTGGGCGGCCAATCCGACCGGATACCACGCCGTGGGGCTACGGACTACACGGCCATCGATTGCGAGCCATACCAGCTACCGGTCTCTGCACGGACCTCAGGCAAATCGTTCTGTGAGCGCAGCTGACGCTGATACCGCAACCGTGGGTCACGCCTTTGCCTACCGGAAGGGCGCCGGCGGCGGCACCTTGGGCTTCTCAACGAACAAAGGTAAGTTTTGGGAACCCGCATCCGCTGACACACTCTTCGGCTATCGCGAATGGTGCACCGGCCGCGCGAAGCAGTTATCGACCGCCGGCAAGACTGGAGCAGGTCTTCCCGGCCTGCCCGTCGGGCTGGGAGAGCTGTACGAGGAATTTCCGTCTGACCCCCTAGCGGCCGTACTGGATCATCAATTGCTCGAGGCCGGAGCGCTCTTGAAGGTCAAGGCCAACCTTGTCCGCCTCGAGGACGCCGAGCTGGCGATTCTCGCCAGCACCGCTGATGCCCTCACGTTGGTCCTCAACCATGAAGGTCGTGAGATATGGCGAGGCGGGCAAGCACCTGGCGGCGTCATCGATCCGATAGGCAACGACATTCCGGTCGTCGACGCGGACACCGGTGAGTTAGTGACCGAGTTAGGAGCGCTCCTAACTGACTATCCGCCGACCGTATTCTTCGCAGACGGATCCGCAATCTTCGGATCGGTTCGGACTCTCGCCGCTAGCGACTTCGAACTAGACGCTTCGATGCTTGAGTCTACGACCTGGTCCGGCATCGACATCGAGAAAGAACATCTCAACGACCAGCCTGTCCCAGGGACCGTTCAAGGCGGTGTCTTGGAATGGGTGAAACAGCGGCATGAGTGGGTCGTCTTTGACCACGGAAGTTACGAGACCGCTGATTTCGTGGGCATCAGCAGAAGAGGCGAACGTGTCGAACTAGAGCTCATCCACTGCAAAGGCTCGCTAAAGCCAACCGCCGGCGCGCGAGTCGACGACTTATACGAGGTCGTCGGGCAAACAATCCGCTCGACGCACTGGACCCGGACTCCGTCAGCCTTGTGGCAGAGACTCGATCACCGAGTCACACAGAGCCCCGCGCGAGTACTCAAAGGAGGCGCCCTCGTCAGCGCGGCGATTAGGGACTGGGCGCAGACCCCACCGAACACCGACGTCATAGTCTGGGCGGCCCAACCGGGCCTTGATCGAACGAAGGCACTGACTGCTCAACGGGTAAAGCCTCTGCTGGCTGCGACCTCCGATCAACTACAACTCCACGGGCTGGTCTTCCGCGTCCTGTGTAGCTAGATCTCGGACGCGGATACGACCGGCGCGGATAGCGACCCGCCTCCGATCTTGGGCCTCCGCGCCTCGGCCTTGGCGGACGCTCTGCATAGGTAGGCAGGCTCCCCTTTGCATAAGGCAATCGGCCCTGCCTTCGGCGAGGTAGGAGCTTAATGGTTAGCCAGACGCAAGATCTGTCAAGGGACATGTGGGCAGATGGATCCAACCTTCGCGACAAACCCGTTCGGTCGTGGGCGCAGCCTCGGTGGCGTCAAGAAAGGCAGCGCGGGCGACCAGGGCGGCAAGTAATGCGTCTAATGCATGGTCGTGGATCACGCATAGATCGAGCAGACCGTCGGGATCGTCGAGCGGCACATCCTGCCGGATTCGATCTAGGAGGTTCTGCCTGTGGTTGGCTTTCGCGGTTCCCTTGTAGCTCTCTTTGGCTCCAAGGCTGTACTCCTGATCCTGGGTCCAGTAGCGCAATGCAGGATCGGGATACACCTCGCACACCAGCCCCGCACCGGTTCGATCAACCGCTCCCGGTCCGCATTTGTCGCCGAGGTCATCGAGCAGAACTGCGCATCGCATGGCCACGACAGCGAGCTTGTCCGTGCTCACCGAGAGCGGCCACTTCTTCGTGACCTCGCGCATCCGTCGGTCGGTCTCTCGCCAATAGAACGGACTGCGCGGGTTGTCCATCCCGGACGGCCAGCGCCCTTTCCAGTGGTGGTCAGTCACTGCTGACACAAACTCATCCGACCAACCAAACGGGGCGTCGATCCCTGCCTTAGCTATCGAGTCTTGCGGGAAATGACGCATGCCGGCAATCGTCGTGATGATGAACTTGTCGTGTAGCTCCGTTCCCTCATGCTTGCCGACTGCAAGCATTCGGACCAGGGGGCGCTTGGCACCCCAATCAAGCGCACAGATCGCGGTGTTCTTGTTCTGAGACGCGAGGTCAACGCCAATGGTGATGGAGCTCATGCCAGCCATCGTTTCAGCCGGACATGACAAAGGCGAATCAGGTCGGCTCGACGTCGCCACCCAAGCCGAGCGCCGAACGTGGCTCGGAACGTCCAGCCGGCCAACGTCCGCTTTGGCCCTACTTTTGAGCGAAGGCGCGTACGCAGATCGCAGTGCGGGGCGCTCGAATTATCAGCCCTGCTTACCGCGATGAGTAGCCTTCGCGCCATGTCGGTGATCAGACAGCGCATCCGCGAGAATGACCCGGTCGCGCTCCGCGAGCAGATCGGCAGTCGGCCGGTGGGGACGCTCGGCGCTGCGGTCGACATCTTTGACGGTGCCGCGCTCGTGGAGATCGTCGATGACAACGGCCGCACGCTCGACCTGCTGACGGTGCCGAACGAGCTGCTCGAGGTCCAGGGACCGCGGGCCTAGCGTTCGGCTTCCATGGAAGCCTGATGGAAGCCTCAGCCGCCGCGATCCAGCCCACAGCCAACCGCCAGCCTTAAGGTAAACCCAGCAAACACAGACGATTGTGGCCGTCGCCCCACAGCGGACCGACGCCGCGGACTCCTTGCACGCAGGAGGTCACCGGTTCGATCCCGGTAGGGTCCACTTTCGCAATGAAGTCGAACCGCTGTCCTCGGCGGACGGATCCAGCGGAGTTTCGATGAGCGCCAGGGCGTCAATCGCAGTTGACGCTCGATAGAACGGTCGCCCGATGTCAGGCCTGACCGGGTCGAGTCGGATCGAACCGAGTACCTCTCGAAGCAGCATGGCTGACCGCGCTGTGCGCTTCTCAAGGACGCCTTGGAGATCGTTGAGACGATGGGCGATCCATTCGTCGGCGGGACGGTGAAGACCTGGTCGCGCCCACGCCGGAGGGAGTCGACCTCATCCGTCAGCGCGTCGACGCGTCGTTCGGTCTCGATCAGCGCCTTGCCGAGGGCCTGGCTTCCGCGGCCCTCACCGATGAAGTCGAGGAAGTTGGTGAGCCGGCGCTGCTCGGCCGTGAGTTCGGCCTGCTTGAGCTTGAGCGCTTCCGGAAGGTCTGCGCTGAGATTCTGGATCTCGGACTCGACGCGCTGAAGCACGTAGGCGATGGCGTCCGTGTCGGCGAGCTGGTCAGTGACGGCCCCCAGGACGATCTTCTCGACGAGGGATCGCCGCACGAGCGTCTTGTTCTCGCAGCTGCCGCGCTTGGCCGCCAGGCAGCCGTAGTAGCCGCCGTTCTTGCCGCTGACCTGAGCCATCGTCGATCCACAAATGCCGCAGCTCATTGAGCCAGCCAGTAGGTGGGTCGGATATTGCGCCTGACGGCTGCCTTGATGTTTCGAGAAGCCACGTTCCCCCTTACCGCCCGGCCACGTCCGATGCGTCTCTTCACGGCGTGCGCGGACCCGCTTCCACAGGTCTTCGGGCACGATCCGCAGAGCCTCGTCCTCGGTGACGTGCCACTCGGATTCCGGCTTCTCGAACCGGCGGCGCCGCCCTGTTCGGGGATCCCGGCGCGTCTCGGTCTTGTTCCAGACCCACCGAGCCTTGTACTTCTCGTTGTCAAGAATTCGACCGATGGTTGCCGGCGACCAGCCTTTTGCGGCCCGAACCGGCGCCGCGACGCCGTCCTCATTCAGGATGCAGACATCTTGGTGAGTGGCTCGCCACTTGCGTAGAGGCTGAAGATCCGGAGGACAACAGCCGCTTCGGCAGGGCTGATCTCCATCTTGTAGCCATCCGGACGCGGTCGACCCTTCTTGTCCATCCGCATCTCCCCAGCGGGAACAGACGTGTAGCCGAAGGTGTGCTCGCCGACGAAGAAGCCTCGCTCCTTCTGTCCGAGCTGGCCGCGGAGCGTCTTCTTCTTGAGATCCCGGAGCTGCAGCTCGTTGAAGATGCCGCGGACCTGGATCGCGAGTGTCGCCTCCTCATCGTTGCTGTCGAGACCGTCCGCGACGGAGACGACTCGAATGCCCTCGAAGGACAGCTCGGCGATGATCAACAGCATGAGGTGGTTGTCACGAGCGAGCCGAGACAGATCGTCGACCAGGACGACGTCGAACTCGTGGGACGGACCGGCAGCGAGAAGGGCCTTGAGCCCCGGGCGGTCTGATCGCGCACCCGATTGCGCCTGATCGGCGTAGATGTGGCTGTCGGCGATCGCGAGCCCACGCTCCTTGGCCAGCTTCCGGCAGGCGGAGACCTGGTCCTCGATGCTCTCTGGCCTCTGGTTCTCCGAGCTATAGCGCGCGTACACGGCAGCAGTCATCGCTCGCCCCTTCCTCAACAAGCCTGATCGGCTGCGGTGTCTGTCCCGCCGGCTTCGACCGACGCCTCCATCAAACGGATGTACTCCTCAGCGAGCTCGGCAGCAACGTGATCGAGCAAGGCCCGCAGTCCGGGGTCCAAGCCGCCGGCTGGCACCTTTGCGTTGTCGCCTGGCTGCTTTGCCCTCGCATCCATTATGATAGACATTGTCTCTCATAGATCGGACGGAACGCGTGTCGGTGAGGGGCAGATCAGTCGATTGTCAGCGACCGAGCGACAGCGTTAACGCTCAGTTCAAGCCGCACGTACTCGCTCCCCTCAGGACCGCCAAATCCATCGCCCGCCGGCGACTTCGGCTTGACGATCGAGAGCTGAACCGCGTCAGGAGTGCTCGCCGTCAGTGCCTCGAGTGGAATGCCCCCGAACAGCTTCGGCTGGCCACCGACCGGGCCCAGGCTGAAAAACATTGCGCGGCCGTCGCTGATGATCACGCGCAGATCGGGCGCGCCCTCCTGGCGAAGGTGTCCGAGCAACGAGAAGCTCTTGCGTCGGCCCTGCATCGTCTCCCCGAATCCGCTGAGGACTTGAACGATCCCCCGCACGGCATTCACCGGCAGCAGCATGTCCCGGAGCCGCAGAGCGACGGCCAGTTCGAGGAAGTTCAGGGGCGAGAAGACCCGACTCGACCCCCGACCGTCGGCGCCATGGATCTCCGGGACAACGACGCCCTTCTCGCAAAGATGGATCAAGCGATGCTGAGGAACGTCAAGGAGCCGAGCGACCTCAGTCAACGTGTAGGACTCGCCAGCCATGATTGATAGACACTATCAATCGTACCCGGCACCGCACCTGTAGTGGTCGTTGTTGAAAGATTTGACTCAACGGGCGGTGGTCGCCGTTGGTCCGAGCAGCAAACACTCCCGATTTGGTGACGGCGGTAGCTAGGCGTCGCCAAATCGGGAGTACAACGCGATCGCCGGCGCGGGATCGACGTCCGCGCTCCTCGCGTCAACCGACGCCTCGCGCGAATTTGAATCTGCGCGACAGCGGCACGGGTCGGCGTCGCGAGTGCTCACGCGTGAGCGCTGCGCAAGAGTCACTGATGGACTGGGAACTACACCGTTGGAAGGTCCACAACGCCACCCCAACCCGCTCCGGCGCCGGTAAGTAGCACTTGTCCCATTGGGGTCTTGTTTAGGCGCACCGGTGTGAATACTCGCGGGTTCGCCTCAATCTCGGCCGCAAAGGCCTCGGCTTCAGCTGCTCCGAAGCCCGCTGCCTTCAGCGCATCTACGCCGCCGTAGTGGCTCAATAGAAAGCGAGCGGTCTCGGGTGTCTCAAATCGCACTGGATCCCGCGCCCAGAACCGTCGCCCATCCTCATCGGCGGTGAACGTGACCCTGACCAGCCCGAGATTGGGGTAGCGCTGCAGAGATTCTTGCCAGTACGCCGTCACGAATCCTTGACCGCGCGCGCTCGGATCCAGCTCGATCCTGATGTGCTCGATCTCAGGACCGTGCTTCGTGCGCCGCACGAGTCTCACGATCACTCCAACCTGCTGGCCGTCCCGCTGCACCGGCCCCTTGATTTTGATCCTCATCGGCGTCGCGTGCTCCACCTCCGGCTTGATATCCCACTCGTGCCCCTGAGGATCGACCCAAGAGAACGCTAAGGCCTCCAAGACCTTCGCTTCGTCTGGCAAGTCGGGCAGTGGCTCGCGTGGCATCGGCCAAGTATGCGGGAGTGCCTTGCTGCGAATCGCGCGAGAATCCTGGAAAGGCACATCTGCTCATCCCCGGGGAGGCCCCCTCACTTCCGCCTGCGCAGGCGATCGAGCGCAGCGCACGCTGTAGGCGCGCGATTACCGTCGCCGGACGACGTCCCTCACCGCGCAATTGTTTGCGCTCGATCGGAACGGTGGCTGCATGTGCAGACTAGGCGTAACTTGCGTGTTACGCTAACGTTGTTCCCATGAATTCGGCACCCAGCGGCGCCGAGCGCTACCTCGCAGGTCGCCTGAAGGACGCAGAGTACCGGCAGGCATACCGCGAGGCTCGTGATCGGATAGATCAGATCGACGCCGTCATACAGGCGTTCGACGCTCGCAGGCAGGAACTCCATCTCACGAAAGCGGAGCTCGCTCGGCGAGCAGGCATGAAGCCGGAGGCAATCCGGAGGCTGCTTTCTGCCGAGAAGCCGAATCCAACGCTCGGCACATTGGTGGCGCTGGCGGCGGCTCTCGACTTGGAGATTCGTCCGGTCCCAGTGGGACCTACAGCACAGTCCGCCACCGTGTGAATTCCGTTCGATATTGCTGCACCCGCCTGTAATCACGGGGGCTAGCAGCAGAGCGACGCGGTTTGGAGAGGCCATCGATACACACAATGCTGGAACCTCCCAAATCTTCCGCGCCCCGTTCGAGTAAGCAGAACAGGCGATGATTCATCCCCCCGCCCTGGGTACGCACCTCAAAGAACCCGGCCATATCCCCGTGCATAGCCTCCCATTTACCTCCGCCGGAGAACGAAGGGGGAGGTGCAGCTGCCACCGCATCAAGAACTGCGTGGATTTCGGCCGCAAGCTTCGTGGGGATCTGTTCCAGAAAGCTGATGACTGGCACAGTCCGAGCAGGATCGTCGACCGCAGCGCGCTGAAAGAAGTGAATGCGCCAAGGGACTTCCACCTCGGAAGGGATCGGACCAGCCACCGCGCCGTTAGTCCTGGGCGTCCAGCGTCGTGGCGCTTGTCGGCGCCGGCGCGAGGGTGCTTGCCAGTCGCTCCAAACTCGCGACGACCTCGCCGACCGTAACGAACGCTGATGCCGGAAGCGGCTTGCGGGCTGCGATCTCAAAGGTGATCGTACCCTCTTCGATCTCCCACGTCTGGTGAATTAGCGGTGGCGCTTCACGGCGAATGGCGGGAGGTGTCGAGCCGGGGGCGTCGCGTGCCAGACCGGGATCCGACGCATCTGCGTGCTGTTCGTCTCCGGCATGGTCACCATCGTCGGGGACAAGCAAAATCAGTTGGCCTTCTTCGTTGCGCTCTGCGAGGCCAGCTGCGATAGCGCTCTCCGAGAAGGACTGCACGAACTTCTCCTTCGAGGCCGGGGCAACGCCAAAATCGTGGACTGCACGCCCTCCCAGCGGCCCGGCCGAGAGCGGCTGTCCTTTAGCGCTCCCGTCATAGAGACGCAGAAACTCTGGGCTGTTCCTGAAGGCTGTCTGAAGCGCGATTTTCTCGCTCTGCTCGTCCTTCGGAACGGCGATCATCCGACCGATGTCCGTCATGGCAAGGCTGTCCCCGCGGCCCGCCACAAGCTTCAGATCCCTAAATGCGGCCAAGCGCTGCCGGAAGGCTCCGCTGTTAGTCGTGCTGTGCCCCATGTAGGTGGCGAACGCGGCCGTTGAGTGCTCGAACCCGTACTTGCCCGCTTCCTTGAGAATCTTTGATGCCTCCTGAAGAGAGACAACAGGAAACCCTGTGCTCCTCGCTCGCCTGGGGGCGTGCGCTTCGTCCTTGCCATCGTCGGTCATCTTGGTCCCTCCCGATCAGTCTCTTCGCCGTCACTCCAGTATATGAGTCCGCTAGGATCTTTTCAACTTTTTGTTACTACTTCAAGTAAGACATGTTCTTTTGTTACTGATCGACTCGGCTGTCGCCGACTCTTTAGAGACGAGGATCATCGCCGAAGCGCTCGGATAGCAACAGATGTCACCTGCTCCCCCTGCTGCACAACGATCTCGGTCTCCGGCCGAACCCCACGAACGTGTACGTCTCCGATGTCAATATCCACGACCGGCTCTACCGCGTCCAATCGGCGTTCGACCAGCGTTGGCAATGCTCCCTGGCGAGGAATCTCAACGGCGACGCCTCCAACCCTCTGGGCTCCGGTTCGGGCGTTTCCCGGCGCGAGGCGAGGGGGATCCGAACCGTCGTCCGCGAATGTCTCTTCGCTCTGCGGCGCCGGTCGGGCGGCCTCCTCGAGGACGCGACTCTCTTCCCTGGTCAGGACAGTGCGCCGCAGCTGAACTCGGACTGCTTCGCGCCAACTTACGATCGTGACCAAGTTGATCAGCGCTACTGCCGGCGCAGAAGACAACCCCATGACCATCCACGCGGGTATATCCAGCAGCCACTCCAGCGAGCCAGCACGGGCCTCGCGGACCTGCAAACCCAGACGCGTCGGAATCCGAATGTCAGCGTCATGGAAGATGCGCGCCGACCACCCGCGCTGAGTGGCGTACGCGGCGCGGCGCAGAGCAAGGTCGAGCGCAGCAAGATCATCACCCACGACGGCCGCGACTGGCGTGGCCTCGTACCTGTGACTGATCCACACGGCCGTCACCGGTTCGACCGGAGACGCGCGCCGAGGCCGACGTGCCAAACCCTCGGAGGTACTCTCACCGCGGCGATGTTGCCGCTCGAGACGACCCAGATCTCGGCGAAACTGCAACACCCAACGCTCGTCCTCAGGCATGAGCCAAAGTCTCTCGTCGCCGCCGGACAGCCCCTGCCCTCCATAGCGTTCTGATCCGCGGGCACCGTGTCCTACGAGGGACCTGAGCTCGTCCACCATACGCTCGTGTGGCAACCCGTCCACATCGCCCGCCAAACGCCGGGACCAGTTCTGCCCGACTCGCGTGTCGGTGTTGCCTCAGACAGCAGAGCGTCAAGTAGAGCTGGCCCGAGCAGCCCGAACGACCCTCGAGACGGTCTTCTCACTTACCCCCAGAGCCTCGGCGATAGCGCCGTAAGTCATACCGAGGTTGTGCAGACGGAGCGCCTTCGGAGCAATCTCTCCGCGAGTGGGCGGATCAGCGGGATCAACAACATCCGCGCTAATCCCGATCTCCGCGGCAGTTCGAATTCTTTGCGAGCGCGTCCACTTCCGCAAAGAAGTTGAGCCGCCGTGCATGCCGCTCTGCTCTGATGCCGTCTCGGTGAGCGCCAGAGCATCCAACGTCGTTCCTTAGGTCACTTCGTTGTCGGCGCCGCGTGAAAACTGACCCCCTTCCGCCGCGCGAAAACTGACCCCCCTGAGTGGTTGGCGGAGCCGCCGGGGGATTGCGACAGCCTCGTGGTGTTGAGCGACGAGGGGGTCAGGAAGGGGTGGTCGAGGTGGAGCA
>CAZZVR010000010.1:37127-38951 GCA_964657595.1 Burkholderia sp. PAMC 26561
TGTTGGAACCGTTGGGCTGTGCGGCGGGCAAGACCGCGGTCGACGATTACCTCAGAGAGGTGCGGCCGTTGTTTCTCAAGCCGGCCCGCACCTTTCAGCGGGCGATCTACCGGCCGGGTGAGGTGTGTCAGTTCGATGTGTGGCAGCCGAAGGCGGAGATCCCGGTCGGCCATGGCCAGACCCGCCAGGGCTGGGTCGTGGTCGCGTGTTTGGGCTACTCGCGCGCGGGAGCGGGGGTTCTGGTGTTCTCGAAGGAGACCGAGGACCTGCTGGCCGGGATCGCCGGCTGCTTGAAGCGGTTGGGAGCGTTGCCGCAGTTGTTGGTCTGGGATCGCCAGGCCGGGATCCACGGTCATCAGGGTCGGCCGACGGATGCGTTCGCAGCGTTCTGCGGTCAGTTGAGGGTCGGCTGGCATTTCTGTCAGCCCGCCGATCCTCAGGCCAAGGGGGCGGTCGAACGACTCCAGGGCTATGCGGAGACGAACTTCGAGCCAGGTCGGCGGTTCGCGAACGAGCTGGACTTCCAGGACCAGCTCGACAGCTGGTTCGCCAAGGTCAACGCCCGCACGCACAAGACGCTGCGGGCCCGGCCGGTCGACCGGCTGCTCGAGGAGCGGGAGGTGATGGCCCCACTGCCACGGCGGTTGCCGGACACGGCCAAGCGCTGGGTCATGCGTGTTCCGCCGGATCCCTATGTTCGCGTTGACACCAACGACTACTCCCTCGACCCCACCCTCGTTGGCCGGCGCGTCGAGATCCGCGTTGACGGCCAGCAGGTCACCGCGACGGTGTTGGACAGCGGCGAGCTGGCGGCCAACCATTCTCGGGTGTTCGCCAAGCATCGGACGGTCACCGCGCTCGAGCACGCCCGCACCCTCAAGGCCGGCCGCCGACCGGAGGAGTCAGTCGTCGAGGTTCGGCCCCTGTCTCGCTATGACCAGCTGATCGCATGAGCCCGCGACCCGATTCAGAGCTGGCCTTTCTGTTCCGCCAGCTCAAAGCCCCAGCCGCGGCCAAAGCGGTCCCGAAGCTCGCTGACCGCGCGCGGGAGGAGGAGTGGTCCTATGAGCAGTTCATCGCCGCGGTCCTCAAAACCGAGACCGACTCACGCGACAGTCACGGCGGCCAGGCCCGGATCCGGACCGCCCGGTTCCCGGCCCGCAAGACCTTGGAGGAGTTCGACTTCGCCTTCCAAACCAGCCTGCGCCGCGACACGGTTCTGCACCTCGGCCAGCTCGACTTCCTGGCCGGCAAAGAGAACATCGTGCTGCTTGGACCGCCCGGCACCGGCAAAACGCATTTGAGCATCGCCCTCGGGATCCGCGCCTGCCTGGCTGGGCACCGCGTCATGTTCAGGACCGCGACCGAATGGGTTGCCCTGCTCGCTGACGCGCAACGCCAAGGCCGCCTCGACGCCGAGCTTGAGCGACTGCAACGCATTCCGCTGCTGATCGTCGACGAAGTCGGCTACATCCCGTTCGACCCACAGGCAGCGAACCTGATGTTCATGCTCGTCTCCCGACGCTATGAACGCGCCAGCTTGATCGTCACGAGCAACAAGCCGTTCTCGGCCTGGGGTGACATCTTCGGCGACGAGGTCACCGCCGCAGCGATGATCGACCGGCTCGTTCACCACGCCGAGATCCTCGCCCTCAGAGGCGACAGCTACCGGCTCAAGGACCGCGACCTCGCCCGACCCACGCCGGTCGAAAACTAGGCCACCTATCGGGGAGACAGGATCTGAACCTGCGCCCACCCGGCGGCTGCGCCGCCGGCAGTTCGCTCCGTTCGCCTACGGCTCACTGCGCAAACCGCCGGCGCTAC
>CAZZVR010000011.1:0-37100 GCA_964657595.1 Burkholderia sp. PAMC 26561
CCCCACCCGCGCGCCGCTCGGCGCCGAGCGTGCTCTGCGCCTGCTCGTGGTCGACGACCACGCCGCGGTCCGCACCGGGGTGATGCAGCTGTTGGAGGAGCAGCCGGGGCTGTCGGTGCTCGACGCGGTCGACTCGGCCGAGGCGGCGCTGTCGGTGGCCCGGACCCAGCGGGTCGACGTCGCGGTGGTCGACTACCAGCTCGGCTCCCGCAGCGGCCTGTGGCTGAGCCGCAAGCTCAAGTGCCTGGACGCGGCGCCCCGGGTGATCGTCTACTCGGCCTACTGCGACGGCCCGCTGTCGGCGGCCTGCGTGGTCGCCGAGGCCGACGCCCTGGTGAGCAAGGGCGGACCCGCGGATGAGCTGTGTGAGGCGGTGCGCCGGGTCGCGGCCGGGACGAGCACGCTGCCGGCGGTGCCCTACCGGCTGGCCCAGGCGATGCGCCGGCGCCTGGAGGTCCAGGACCAGGCGGTGTTCGGCATGCTGCTGGCCGGCTCGGACACCGCCGAGGTGGCCCAGACCCTGGGGATGTCCGCGCACGACCTCGATCTGCGCATGTGGGCGATGCTGCACAAGCTCGAGTGGCTCGGCTCTGACCCGGTGGCGCCGCGTCCCTACGGTGCCCCGTCACTGCGCCATGAGTGGCGTTGAGCCGGCCCGGGGGCGGGTGACCGGCGCGTTTGGATCAGAATCTGGCGTGATGACCGGCGACCTGGCTCCCGCCGAGCGCTCCCGGCGCACCTACGTCCCGCTGCTCTACCGGGTCGCGGGCCTCAACGCGGTCCTCCTCGCCCTGGCCGTCGGCGTGACCATCGTCGTGCTCGACCCCACCCGCGTGTCGGCGTTCCGCGTCGATGAGGCCGCCGGGCTGCTCGTCCTCGTGCTGATCGCCGCCGTCGCCCTCAACGCCTATCTCGTGCACCGGCTCCTCGCACCCGTGCAGACGCTGACCCAGCTGGCCCGGCGCGTCGATCTCAGCCGCGCCGGAGAGCGCATGCCCGCCGGGGCGGCACGCTCGGAGGCGGCCGAGCTGGCCCTCACCTTCAACGAGATGCTCGACCGCCTCGAGGCCGAGCGCCATGAGGCGACCGGCCGTGTGCTGGCGGGCCAGGAGGCCGAGCGGCTACGCATCGCCCAGGAGCTCCACGACCAGATCGGCCAGGAGCTGACCGCCGTGCTGCTCAGCCTCGGCCGGGCCGAGACGCGCGCGCCCGAGGCGCTGCGCGGCGAGCTGCGCGAGGTCCAGGATGCGGTGCGCCACGGCCTCGAGGGGGTGCGCCAGATCGCCATCGAGCTGCGGCCCGAGGCGCTGGACGACCTCGGGCTCGAGAGCGCCCTGGCGGTGTTGTGTGAGCGCTTCTCCGCTCACAGCGGGGTCCGCATCGACGAGCGGATCGACCCGGACCTGCCGGTGCTCTCACCGGAGGTCGAGCTCGTCGTCTACCGGCTGACCCAGGAGGCGTTGACCAACGTCGCCCGCCACTCCGGAGCCGACGTCGCCGCGCTGGAGCTGAGCTGCGCCGCGGGCCGGCTCACCCTCACGGTGACGGACCGGGGCCGGGGCCTGGGGTCCGATCAGGTGCCCGGGACGGGGATGCGCGGAATGGCCGAGCGCGCCGCCCTGGTCGGCGGGCAGCTGAGCATCGCGCCGGGGTCGGCCGCCGGTGGCTGTCGCGTGGAGTTCACCCTCGATCTCCCACCGCGGACATGACGCCGCTGAAGACCCGCGTGCTGTTGGCCGACGACCACGCTCTGGTACGGCGCGGCCTGCGCCTGGTGCTCGACGCCGAGCCCGACCTCGAGGTGGTCGGTGAGGCCGGGGACGGCGCCGAGGCGATCGAGCTGGGCTCCGCCCCCGAGGTCGACCTGATCGTGCTCGACATCACGATGCCGCGGATGACCGGCCTCCAGGCCGCCCGCGAGCTGCACCGCCGCCGGCCCGAGCTGCGCATCCTCATGCTCTCGATGCACCAGAACGAGCGCTACCTCTATGAGTCGCTCAAGGCGGGCGCCTCGGGCTACGTGCTCAAGTCGGTGGTCGACCGGGACCTCGTCGAGGCCTGCCGCGCCGCCATGCGCGGGGAGAAGTTCCTCTACCCGGGGGCGATGACCCCGCTGGTGCGCGACCTGCTCGACGGCGCCCGCGACGATCTGGCGGGACTGCGCGAGGACCCCCTCACCCCGCGGGAGACCGAGATCGTCAAGCTGATCGCCGAGAGCTACAGCACCCGCCAGATCGCCGAGACGCTGGTGATCAGCGAGAAGACCGTCGACCGCCATCGCACGAACATCCTGGAGAAGCTCGGGATGCACGATCGCGTCGAGCTGGTGCGCTACGCCATCCGCCACGGACTGATCGAGCCCTGAGCCCATGAGCTTCCGTCGCGCCGCCGCCTGGTCGCTGTTCTACGTCGCCGCCGCCCTCAGCTTCGGGGTGGGGCTCGGGTTGATCGCCGGCTGGGACCTGGCCAGCCAGTTCTTCGCCGGCTACGTGGTGGAGAAGAGCCTGTCGGTGGACAACCTGTTCGTGTTCGTGATCATCGTGGCGAGCTTCGCGGTGCCGGCGCCGGTCACGCCACGGGCCCTCAGCCTGGGGATCGCCCTGGCGCTCGTGCTGAGAGCCATCTTCATCGCCGCCGGGGCGGCGCTGCTCGAGGCGTTCTCCGTCACCTTCGTCGTCTTCGGCCTGGCGCTCATCGCCACCGCGATCCAGCTGCTGCGCCACCACGGCCAGACGCCCTCGGTGGCCGACAACCCTGTGGTGTCCCTGGCCCGGCGCACGCTCCCGCTCACCGACGACTACCGCGGCACGCGGCTGGTGGTCACCGAGTCGGGCCGGCGCCGGCTGACCCCGCTGTGCCTCGTGCTGCTCGCCCTGGCCAGCACCGACCTGCTGTTCGCCCTGGACTCGATCCCGGCGGTGTACGGGGTCACCGACCATCCCTGGATCGTCCTGGCGGCCAACGTGTTCGCCCTGCTCGGCCTGCGCGCGCTGTTCTTCCTCGTCTCAGGACTGCTCGAGCGCCTCATCTACCTGTCGGTCGGCATGGCGGCGATCCTCGCCTTCATCGGCGCCAAGCTGGTGCTCCACTTCGGCCACCTCCAGCACGCCGCCGTCCCGGAGCTGTCGACCGGCCTGTCCCTGGCGGTGATCGCCGCGATCCTCGGGCTGACCACGCTCCTCAGCCTGAGAGATACACGCTCGCCCTCATAGCCGCCGGGGCGACCGGGCCCGATGCTGTCTCAGGACAGATCGCCCACCCCGGAAGGAGCCTCCCATGCCCGTCAGCACCACCCAGTCCTCCACCCAGCTGCGCACGTGGCTGCTCATCGCCGCGCTCACCGCGCTGATGATCAGCATCGGCGCGATGCTCGGCGGCCCGTTCCTCTGGCTGTTCGTCCTGGCGGCGGTCGGCTTCAACGTGGTCGGCTACTTCCAGTCCGATCGCATCGCCCTGCGCGCCGCCCGGGCCCAGCCGCTGGCCGAGGACGACGTGCCCGAGATCCACGCCGCCCTGGCCGAGCTGTCCCGCCGGGCCGGGATCCCCACCCCCCGGCTCTACGTCATCCCGGGCCTGGCCCCCAACGCCTTCGCCACCGGCCGCAACCCCGAGCACGCCGCGGTCGCCCTGACCGACGGGCTGCTCAGCCAGATGCCCCTGGAGTACAGCCGGGCGGTGATGGCCCATGAGATCGGGCACATCGCCAACCGCGACATCCTCGTCTCCTCGGTGGCGGCGACGATCTCCGGCGCGGTCGGCGCGGCGGTCAACGTGCTGTCGCTGTCCTTCCTGTTCGGGGACGGGGACAGCGAGGAGAACCCGCTCGGGCCGGTCGGCACCCTGGCCGCGCTCATCCTCGCCCCGCTGGCCGGCACGCTGCTCAGCCTGGGGGTCTCGCGCCAGCGCGAGTACCTGGCCGACGCGACCGCCGCGAGGCTGCTCGGGTCCGGTGCGCCGCTGGCCGACGCCCTGGCGAGCATCACAGCGACCCCGGCGCCGGCGTTGGCGGTACCCGCGGCCACTGCGCCCATGTACATCGTCAACCCGTTCGGGACCGCCAGCCTGGCCGGCCTGTTCTCCACCCACCCGCCGGTCGACGAGCGGATCCGGCGCCTGCGGGCCTACAGCCCCCGACCCCTGAGCCGGGTATGAACCTGCTGGCTCTGGTCGCCGCGGGGATCCTGCTGGCCGGCGCCATCGCCGGCCAGCCGCTCAGCTCGCGGCTCGCCCGTGGGCTCATGGGGATCTCAGGGGCGGCGCTCATCCTCGTCGGCGTCGGCGTGCTGGGGACTCCGAACCTCGAGCACCTGGTGCGCGGCGCCGTGACGGGCCTGGGCCCGGCGACCTACGCGGTCGTCGGCGTGATGGCGTTCCTCGAGACCGGCGCGGGCATCGGGCTGATCGCCCCCGGTGAGCTCGTGGTCGTGCTCGGCGGCATCGCCGCCGGCTCCGGCGAGGTGCGTCTCCTGCCGCTCATCGCCGTGGTGTGGATCTGCGCGGTGGCGGGTGACGTGCTGTCGTTCCTGCTCGGCCGCCGCCTGGGCCGGGAGTTCCTCATCACCCACGGCGCCCGGGTCGGGCTGACCCGGGGACGTATCGAGCAGATCGAGCGCTACTTCACCGAGCACGGCGGCAAGACGATCCTGCTCGGCCGCTTCATCGGCTTCATCCGCGCGCTCGCGCCGTTCATCGCCGGGGCGTCCAACATGGCGGCGGGCCGCTTCCTCGCCCTGACCACGTTGGCGGCGGGCGTCTGGGCCGCCGCCTGCACGCTGGTCGGCTACGTGTCCTGGAACTCGATCGACAACGCGGTCGCCCTGGTCAAGCACGGCTCCCTGGCGGTGGGGGCGGTCGCGGTGATCGTCCTCGGCGTGGGCGTGGTCCTTCAGCGCCGCCAGAGAGCCGGCGCCGGCCCAACGGTCGAGGCGACCGCGCGCGGGCCTGAGTGAACGCCGCCGAGGCAGCTCCCGGCCGTCCGTGGAGTCGGCCCGCTCGACGAGGCCGACGCGGCCCAGGGCGCGCAGGTGATAGCTGCAGTTCGAGGTCGTCGAGCCGACCGCGACCGCGCACTGAGCCGCGGTCTGCTCGCCGAGGGACATCAGCTGGTCGAGCAGGGCCTCAGCGCGTCACCCCCACGCTCGGGACGTCAGCCACGACTCAGGTCGACAGCTCCAGCGCGGCGATGGTGTGGGTGGTCAGCGCTGGGAGGTAGACGATCTCCTGACCGGGCGCCACGGTGAGATCCGGGAAGCGCCGGCTCAGCGTCTGGAGGGCGATCGCCATCTCCAGCCGGGCCAGCGGGGCGCCGAGGCAGAAATGGGTCCCCCGGCCGAAGGCGATGTGCTGGTCGATGCCCGGACGCCCGAGGCGGAACGCGTCGCCGTCCGGGAAGCGGGACGCGTCGTGATTGGCCGATCCGTAGAGCAGCTGGACCACCGCTCCGGCGGGAATGGTCACCCCGGAGACGTCCACGTCCCGCGTGGTGATGCGGAACAGGCCCTTGGAGGAGCCGCGCTTGCGCAGGGTCTCCTCGGTGACCTGGGAGGCCAGCTCGTCGCTCTCGGCGAGCTGGCGCCACAACGCGGGGTCAGCTGCGGCGTAGAGGACGGCGTGGGCGATGAGGTTGGCTGTCGTGTCGGTGCCGGCGAGGATCAGCTCGGCGCAGATGGCCAGGATGTCGGCGTCCTCCAGCCGCGTGCCGTCGGCCAGCGCGGTGTGGGCCAGGGCGGAGAGGACGTCGTCGGTGGGGGTGCCACGGCGCACCGCGAGCGCCTCGGCGATGGTGGTGTGCAGGGCGCTGATGCGGGCCAACCGGAGGAGGACCTCATCGGCGGCCGCGTCGTCGAGCTCGCGGTGGCCGGGTGAGTTGATCATCAGCAGGTCCTCGGCCACCTGACGCATCTGTGCGGCGGCCTCCGCCCCCAGGCCGAGGATCCCCGCGATCACCGTGGTGGTGAGGGGATAGGCGAAGGCACCCATCAGCTCAAACGTCTCCCCGTGGGCGATCGTGTCGCACAGCGCCTCGGCGGCTCCGGTGATCACCGGTTCGAGCGCGCGCACGCGCTTGGGGGTGAACGCCTGCTGGGCGAGCTTGCGGCGGATGTGGTGAGCCGGTGGATCGGTGGTCAGCAGAAAGCGCGAATCATCGGGCAGACCGGCGCGGGTCAGCTCCGCGGCCGCGGCCCGCCGTGACTCCGGGAGGTGATCGGCCAGCGTCATCCCCGTGAACTGCGAGGAGAACGTCTCGGTGTCAGCAATGGCGGCGACGATGTCCGCGTAGCGGGTCATGAACCACAACCCGAAGCGCTCGGAACGGAACGCCGGCGTCTGCTCCCGGGCCCGAGCGTAGGTCGGGTAGGGGTCGCTCAGCTCCTCCGGAGCGAGGGGGTCATAGGCCGCGAGGTGGGGACAGGCGCTGGCGGCGGGGTTCACGCGGGTTGACATGGCCCGATGGTGACGGTCGGTCTCGCAGAAGTCAACAGGTGTCGATGAATGCCGACGCGTGTCGGGTCGCTACGGTGAGGAGATGTCGACCACCCCGCTCCGGCGCCGCTCCCGGCAGCTCAGCAAGGGTGACCAGCGCGAGACCGACCTGATCGCCAGCGCCGAGCGCCACCTCGCGGCCGGCAGCTTCGCCACGGCGTCCGTCGCCCAGCTCGCCGCCGACGCCGGCGTCTCACGACCCACCTTCTACTTCTACTTCGCCTCCAAGGACGCGCTGCTGGCCAGCGTGATCGACGCCGCTCACGCCGAGATCGCCGCGCGGCTGCTCGCGGCGCTGGCCGAGCCGGGAACCCCGGCCCGACGGCTCGCCGCGGCGGTGGCGGCCGGGGCCGACGCATGGTGGGAGCACCGTGCGGCCATGTCGGCGGCGATCCAGCTCCGTCACCAGATCCCCGAACTCGGCGAGCGGATGGTCGCCTCGATGGATGGGGTCAATGCGCGCTGTACCGAGCTGCTCCTGCGCCACGGGACGGTGCCCGAGCGCCACGATCCCGCCGCCGCCCGCGAGCTCATCGAGACCCTGGCGCTGATGAACGAGCGGGTGTACAGCCACGCGGTTCCCCGCGCCCACCGCCGCGCCGACCTCGTCCCGACCCAGGCCCGCCTGCTCGCCATCTGGCTGCGCAGCCTGGGGATCTCGGAGGAACCCTCAAGTCTGACTTGAGCGTGTCCCGCGGGACGCACCCGGTGTGCCATGCTGCGCCGCGAGAGGGGCGGCCCCGGCGCGAGCTGGGTTCATCACGAGAGAGGAGACACGATGTCGGTTGCGGCGGAACGCCGAGATTCCAACCTGAGCACGGGGACGCTCGTGGCCGCCTGCCTGGCGGCATGCCTGGGCCAGGTCGCCTTTGCCACCCCCGCGGTGCTGAACGGTCTGTTCCAGCAGGACCTGGGCACCACGGCGTCGCAGCTGAACTGGATCTCCGCGGCGATCGTGGTCCCGCTCACCCTGTTCGAGCTGACCTTCGGCGTGATCGGCGACATCTTCGGGCGCAAGCGCCTGCTGCTCGGCGGCGCGCTGCTCGTGGTCATCGGCGAGTTGATCGCCGCGCTGTTGACTCCCCACGCCGGGACCCATAACGCGGTGACGGTGATCTGGATCGGCGACGCGATCGGCGGAATCGGCGGCGCCGCTCTGTTCCCGACCTCCCTGGCGATGATCGCCGCCAAGACCACAACCGCCCGCGCGCGCGGCAAGCGCATCTCGATCTACACCGCGGCGCTGTCCTCGGGCGGGTTCATCGCCCCGGTGCTCGCCGGACTGCTGACCAAGGTGCACTGGGGCAGTGACCCGATGGCCTCCTGGCGCTGGGCGCTGTTGGGCGTCATGGCCGTCGGCGTGCTCAGTTTCCTCGTCACCTTCTTCGCGTCTCAGGACTCCCGTTCCCCGGAGGGACGCACCCTGGACTGGCCGGGGCAGATCACCTTCGCCATCGGCCTGTTCGGCCTGCTCTTCGCCGTGGTCCAGGCGTCCTCCAAGGGGTGGCTGGGGATCCAGAGCGTCATCGGCTACGTCGTGTTCATCGTCTTTCTCGCGGCGTTCGTGCGCCTCGAGCTGGGCACCCGCGAGCCCCTGCTGCGCCTCGGCGTGTTCTCCAGTCGCAACTTCAGCCTCAACTCGGTGGTGACCGTGTTGGGGATGTTCGCGTTCCTCGGGTGCGCGGGAGCCACGAGCATCCGGCTCACCGCCGTCCAGGGCTTCTCGCCGCTGAAGGCATCCCTCGGGTTCGTGGCCCTCCAGGGCTTCGCGCTGTTCCTGCTGCCGCTCATCGCGTGGCTCAACCCCCGGGTCAATCCGCGCTGGCTGCTCGGCGGCGGGTTGGTGGTGCAGGCCATCGGCGCGGCCTGGGCGGCCACCGTCTCGATCCACCACGACTCCGTCGGGGCGATCCTGCCGCCGCTCATCGTGGTGGGGATCGGCTTCGCCTTCTCGGTGTCGTCACTGACCGCGGTGGCCGTCAACACCGTGAGGATCCAGTTCGCCGGCATGGCCAGTGCGACCACGAGCCTGCTGCGCGACTTCGGCTTCGCGCTGGGACCGACCGTGGTGATCGCGATCGGCACCACGCGCGCGGCTCATTCGATCAACAAGGCCATTGCGACCAACCCAACGCTGAGCAAGAGTGTCACTGCGTTCTACAACTCGGTGGCGCATGTGCCCGCCGCCGCCAGGGCCCAGACCGCGGCGGCGGTCGGTGCCGTCCGTTCGGGGCCGCTGGGAGCGGTGGGCGTCCCGGCCACCACGCAGGTGGGCAACCAGACGGTGCCGCTCAACCCGCTGCACGACACGGCATTCAATGCGCTGGGCAGCTCCTATCAGTTCGTCTTCGGGATCTGTGCGGTCTGCGCCGCGGTCGCCGCCGTGCTCGTCCTCGCGGTGCTGCGCGCCGACGCAGATCACGATGCCGATGAGCTCGCCCGCGTGGAATCCGGTGCCGTCACCGCGCACGGAGACCTCACCGCTGAGCCGGCGGCCTGAACCGCCGGAGGGGTGACCCTAGCCGGTGATGGCGGTGATCCCGCCGTCGATCGCGATGTCGGCGCCGTTGATGTAGGTCGCCTCGTCCGAGGCGAGGAACGCCGCCAGCCGGGCCACCTCCTCGGGCTCACCGACCCGCCGCGAGGGGGTCTGGAGGATGTGGGCGTGCAGCGGGCTGTCGGGGTCGTCGACGAGCGCCGAGGTGGCCGGCGTGCGGATCATCCCCGGGGAGATGCTCAGCGCGCGGATCCCGTGGGGCGCCCCTGAGACCACGAGGTGCTTGGTGAAGGCGACCACCCCGCCCTTGGCCGCACCGTGGGCGTGCTGGTGGACGAAGCTGGCGCCGCGGCTGGCGGCCACCGAGCCCACGTTGATGATGCATCCGCCCCCACGGGCGACCAGGTGGGGCCAGGCCGCCTGGGTGGAGAGGAAGACGATGTCCAGCTCGTAGGTGATGGCGTGACGCCAGGCCGCATAGGTCACCTCGTCCCAGGGACCCACCCGGGCCACCGAGGCGTTGTTGTAGAGGACGTCGATGCCGCCGAGCTCCTGCGCCGCGCCGTCCACCCAGTCCGTCACCTGATCCGGGTCGGTGAGGTCGACCGGGGCGCGGGAGTGCATGATCCCCCCGTCGGCCTCCACCAGCGCGACGGTCTCGGCCTCCCGCTCGGCGTCCATGTCACAGCCGACCACGGTCGCGCCCGCGGCGGCGAACACCCGGGCGGCGGCGCGCCCCATCCCGCCGGCGGTGCCGCTGATCAGCGCGACCTTGCCCTCCAGGCGGCCCGCCACGTTCAGGCCGGGTCCACGACCACGGCGGGGGCGGGGACGCGCGCGGGCGCCTCGGCGCCGGCGTCAGCCAGCACCTGGCGCAGCTTGGCCAGATCGCGGCCGGGCTCGAGGATCTCGGCGACCTCGAAGGCGATGCGCGAGAGATGTTCCGCCAGCAACGCGGCTGACTGGCGCGCGTCACCGGCCTTGACCGCGTCGAGGATGTCGCGGTGATCGGCGGTCGCCCACGCGCTCGGGCCGTAGCCGATGTGCAGGCGCCGGTAGCGCTCGGCGTGGTCATAGAGCTGGGTCAGCAGACCTTCGAAGCGCTCCCCGGCCAGCTCGGTGAGCCGCCGGTGGTAATCGGCGTGGGGCACCAGCCAGCGGCGCATGTCGCGCTCCTCGGCGTAGTGGGCCATCTCCGCGATCGAGCCCTCCAGCCGGGCGATGTCCTCTGGGGTCATGCGCGGCACGGCGAGGCGCAGGGCCTGGGCCTCGAGGGCGACCCGGACCGCGTAGAGCTCCTCGAGGTCACCCGCGCTGATCGGCGCGACGCGCACCCGGCGGTTGGGCCGAGCCTCGACGAGGCCCTCACCCTGGAGCATGCGCAGCGCCTCCCGCAACGGGGTGCGGCTCACTCCCAGCTCCTCGGCCAGGACCACCTGGGACATCGTCTGCCCCGGGGCCAGCTCACCGTCCAGGATGGCCTCCCGGACGCGCCGGTAGACGTACTCGGCGCTCTGGCGGGCCGGGACGCCGCTCCCCTGATCCCCCAACTCAGTCATATCGTGTCTCCTGCGATGTGGTCGCTGCCCCGCGACCGATCCGACGGTCGGCTCATCTGACGTACTGGATACACGCTATTGGAGTCCACGGTCATTGCCATCCGGGTGTCGGCATTCGGACCAGGGGCGACGGCGGCTCCTCCAGCCGTGCCACGCTGCGGGCCTGAGCACCGCCGTAGACGGCACCCTCGACGCCGGCGTCCGGATCGGCGCTCACGGGGTCCCAGTCCAGCGCTCCGCCGTGGATGAAGCGGGCGATGTCGGCGTCCATGGCGGCGGTGACGGCTGCGGTGGCGTCGCCGGTGCCGGCCAGCCGGGCCGGCACCCCTCCCTCGCGCCAGCTGCCGAACAGCAGCGGCACGCTCATCGAGTGCAGCGCGCCGAGGTCCGCCTCCGCGGAGGGGTGATCGATCCGGTAGCGATGGACCTCACCGCCGGCGGCGGCGCGGGCCTGGGCGTAGCGTCGGTTCGGGCCCGCGAACCACGCCTCGGTCACCGTGGCGCAGATCACCTCATTGGCGCTGAGGGAGCGGCCCTGGGCGGCCAGCTGCTCGCGGGTGGCGGCGATCGCCCCGGCCGGATCCTCGGTGTGGGCCAGGCGCGCGACCAGCGTCTCGAGCTCGGGCTCACTGGGATCCAGGCGCCGTCCGCCGCCGCGGAAGAAGAAGGTGCCCTCGTCATGGCTCGTGCCCGTGAGCAGCGGGATGGCGATCCCGGCGTCCGGGGCCTGGGCCGGGTCGACCGGGAGGCTGGCGGGGTCGAGGATCGGCATGGCGCCACCGCGCGTGCCGCGGAAGGCGCCGCCGAGCAGGGCCTCCTGCGCCGCCACGATGGCGTCAGCCTCGAGCTCGCGGAGGCGCGGCAGCGCGGCGGCGACGTCAGGCCCGAGCCCGAGCTGTTCACACAGGGCGACGGTCCACGCGACGCCCCGCTCGGCGTCGATGACCAGTTCGTGCAGCGGCGGAGACAGGGTGATCGCCCGGCTGAACAGTCCGGTGGCGTCGGGATGTCCGAGCAGATGCAGGACGCTGCCGGCGCCGGCTGACTCCCCGGCGAGGGTGACCCGGGACCCATCGCCGCCGAGCGCCGCGGCATGGGCGGAGACCCAGCGCAGGGCGGCGAGCTGGTCGAGCAGGCCCCAGTTCCCCTGGGGCCCACCCGGGCCGTCGGGGCGTTCTGAGCCACTCGCCAGCGCCGGATGCCAGAGCCAGCCCAGCGACCCTAGGCGGTAGTTGAAGGTGACCACGACGGCGTCGAGGGCTCGAGCGAGGTGGCGGCCGTCGAGCAGGGGATTGCTGCCCCAGCCCAGCGCCCAGCCGCCGCCGTGCAGGAACACGAGGATCGGCCGGCCGCCGGCCGGAGCCGCCTCCGCGGGCCGCCAGACGTTGACCTGCAGGCTGTCCTCGGCGGTGGCGGGCAGCGGACCGTGGGCCCACGCGGAGAACGGCCGCGCCGGCTGGGGGCACGGCGGGGCGGGGCGGCTCGCGTCGCGGACCCCGGTCCAGGCACCGGCGGGGACGGGCGCTGCCCAGCGCAGGGCGCCCGCGGGCGCGCTCGCATACGGGATGGCGAGAAAGGCTTCGGTGTCGGGCTCCGGGAACCGGATACCGCTCAGCTCGCCGCCGGCCGTACTCAGCCGCGGGGCGCTCTGCTCCCCGTCACGATCGCGATGAGCCACCCTCATCGCGGGAGGATGTCTCCCACTATCCAATGTGAATGCATCTGTCTAGAGTGTATTCATTATTACGGTGGAATGCAGCATTCCGTCCGGCGTCTCGCCGGTCCGCGCCACGGTGGCCCACCTCGGACGGGTGGAGCTGCTCACGCCCGACCTCCCGGCGAGCCTCGCCTGCTTCACCACGGTCCTGGGCATGCGCGAGGCCGGCCGCCTCGGAGACTCGATCCTCCTGCGCGGAGAGTCCGAGTATGAGCTCGCGGGCCTGATGCTCACCCCGGCACCCGCCGCCGGGATCGGCCACTTCGGACTGCGCACCCACAGCGCCGCGGCCCTGGACGCCCGGGTGGCGGACCTGCGCGCCGCCGGCGTGGAGGGCGAGTGGCGGACGCCCGCCGCCGGACACGGACCGGCGTTCCGCTTCCGCTCCGTCGGCGGGCACCCGATCGAGCTCTACTGGGAGACCGAGCGCTACGTCCCCCGCCCGGAGGAGCGGCCACCCGCGCGGGACCGGCTCACCCGTCGCGGCGGCCCCGGCGTCGGCGTGCGCCGGCTCGACCACGTCAACCTGCTCAGCCCCGACGTCTCCGCTGCGGCCGACCTGGCCTGGCGCCGGCTCGGAGCCACCCTGCTCGACGAGCTGCAGGAGGACGACGGGTCCGTCAGCGGGGCCTGGCTGACCTTCGGCCAGCGCCCCGTCGAGCTCGTGTACAGCCGTGACCGCAGCGGTCACAGCGGCCGCCTGCACCACGTCGCCTTCTGGGTCGACACCCGCGAGGAGGTCCTGCGCTCTGCCGACATCCTCAGCGACCACGGCGTGCCGATCGAGGTGCCCCCGGCCCAGCACACCATCGGGCGCAGCTTCTTCCTCTACGGCTTTGAGCCCGGCGGCAACCGGATCGAGATCACCACCGGGGCCGACCTGGTGCTCGACCCCGACCCGCCGACCCGGCGCTGGACGGCCGCCGAGCGCCGCGGCGGAATCGGCTGGGGCACGGTGTTCCCCCCGAGCTGGAGTACCTACGGCACCCCCGACGCCAGCGCGTCAGCGAGCGCGCGCAGCGGCTGAGCGCAGGCGTTGACCGCCGCGGCCTGAGCCGGTGCCAGGGCCCCGAGGGACTCCGCCAGCGTCTGGGCCCACGCCACCTCACGCCGGTCCCGGTTCTCGATCGCCCGGGGGGTGGGCGTCAGCCGCGCGACCCGTCCGTCACTCACATCCCGGGTCCGCTCGAGCAGGCCCCGGCCGATCAGCGTGCGCACCGCCGCGCTGGCGTTGGTCCGCTGCAGCGCGAGCTCGCGCGCGACCTGGTTGACCGTGAGCCCGGGCCGGCGCACGAGCAGCCGCATCACCTCGAGCTCGGACGGCGGCAGCGCGTCGAGCCGGGCGGCCTCTCCGGCGTCGATGGTCCGTGGCATCAGCCAGGCGAGGTCATGCAGGACGACCGCGAGCTCGCGGACCGACTCCGCCGCCACCGGGGGCTTCTCACGCGACGAGGCCATCGCGTCATGATACGGTCGAGAATATAGGTATGTACCTATACGTACTTTAGAGGAGAGAGCACCATGCCCAGCGTCACGCAGTCACCCTCCATCCCCGGGTTCGCCGGATCCATCACCGCTCCGGGCGATCCGGGCTACGACGATGCGCGCGCGCTGTGGAACCGGATGCATGACCGTCGCCCCGCGCTGCTGGCGCGCCCGGAGTCCGCCGCCGACGTCTCCGCGGCGATCGCCTACGCGCGGGCGGCGGGACTGGCGATCGCCGTGCGCGGCGGCGGTCACTCGCTGCCGGGCTACTCGACCGTGGACGACGGATTGGTCATCGACCTGCGCGCGCTCGACGCCGTCAGCGTCGAGCCTGACACCCGCACCGTCCGGGTGGGGGGCGGGGCGGCCCTCGGCGCGGTGGACGCCGCCGCCCAGGCCCACGGCCTCGTCGTCCCCGTCGGCGTCGTCTCCCACACCGGTGCCGGCGGGCTCACCCTCGGCGGCGGGGTCGGCCGCCTGATGCGGCGCTTCGGCCTGACCGTCGATTCGCTGCTGGAGGCCGAGGTCGTGCTCGCCGACGGTCACATCGTCCGCGCCAGCGCCCAGGAGCACCCCGACCTGTTCTGGGGCCTGCGCGGGGGTGGGGGCAACTTCGGGATCGTCACCGAGTTCGTCTACCGCGCCCACGAGCTCGGTGCGCTGACCATCCTGGCCACCTTCCACCCACTGGAGCGCGCCGCCGAGGTGCTGGCGCTGGCCGATGCGACGATGGCCGACCCGGCCACCCCCGACGCGCTCCTGTGGACGAGTTTCCTGCGCCGCGGCCCCGACATGGCGCCGTGGCTCCCGCAGGAGCTGCACGGCACCCCCGGCCTGATGTCGCTGATCGAGTGGTCCGGTGACCCCGCCGAGGGTCGTGAGCGCCTGGGCCGGCTGGCCGCCGAGCTCAACGCACCCGCGGGCGATCTCAGCGAGGTGCCCTACCTGGCCATGCAGACCCTCACCGACGAGCTGCTCGCCCCCGGGACCCTGCACGCCTACGTCAAGGCGGGGTTCGCCACCGGCCTGTCGGAGGCGATGATCGCGACGCTCATCGCCCAGGGCAGCGAGGTCGGCTCCCCCATGTCGGTGATCGAGGTGCTCAGCATGGGCGGCGCGATCGACCGCGTCGCCCCGGACGCCACGGCGTTCCCCCACCGTGGCTCGCGCTGGCTGATCAACGTGCCCGGCCAGTGGACCGACCCGGCCGAGGGCCAGGATGAGATCGCCTGGGTCCGGCGCAGCTTCGCCGCCCTCGAGCCGCACCTGGCCGGTGGCGCGTACTCGAACTTCATGGACGACGACGAGGCGGACGGTGCCGCGCGCGCCTACGGCGCGACGCTGGACCGCCTCGCCGAGCTCAAGCGGACCTACGACCCGGAGAACGTGTTTTCGCTCAACCAGAACATCGAGCCTCGTCCCGCGGCGTGACTGTACGCAGAATGCAGATCTGTATAGAGTCTGCTGGATGACGTCAGACACACTGAGTGCCCGGGCAGACTGGGAGGCCACCCAGCTCAGCCTGTGGGGCCAGCGCCCCCGCGACTGGGCCGAGCTGGCCGAACCCCAGAACACGGGGCTGATCGACGCCGCGCTCGACGCCGGTGCGGTGGGTGCCGGGACCGAGCTGCTCGACATCGGCTGTGGCTCGGGTCTGGCACTGGCCCGGGCGGCCGCCCGGGGGGCTCGGGTGGCGGGATTCGATCTCGCCGCGAGTCTGCTGGCGATCGCCGCCGAGCGGGTTCCGGACGCGGATCTGCGCCAGGGCGGACTCGACGAGTTGCCGTTTGACGGCGGGGCCTTCGATGTCGTCCTGGCCATCAACGCGCTGGCCTTCGCCTTCGATCCGGTGGCCGCCCTGGGCGAGGCGAGCCGGACCCTGCGCCCCGGGGGGCGGTTGGTCATCGCTCAGTTCGCGGCGCCGGAGCGCTGTGAGTCCACCGCCCTGCACGAGGTGATGGAGCGCCTGATCCCGCCCGAGCGTCGCGAGGACCATGCGCCCTACGCGCTGTCGCTGCCCGGCGCGATGACCCGGGCCCTCGAGGCCGCCGGACTCAGCCTCGAAGCCGATTCAGAGCTGGCGGGGGACTGGCGTTACCGCGACACCGAGGAGGCCCTGCGCGGTCTGCTCTGCTCCGGCGGCGGGACCCGGGCGATCCGGCTCGCCGGCGAGGACCGGGTCCGCGACGCCCTGCGCGACGGAGTGGCTCGCTTCCGCCAGGACGACGGCTCGATCCTCATGCACAACCACTTCCGCGTGCTCGTCGCGCGACGCCCTGAGTGAACGGAACCGCCATGACCGACGCACCGCCGCGAACCCCCATCACCCACATGGGCTACTTCGTGGCCGACCTCGAGACGGCCGCCGCCCAGCTGGCCGCCACGCTCGGCGCCGGGCCGTTCCTGCATATCGGCCACGTTCCGCTGGCCGAGGCCACCTACCGCGGCGAGAACGCCCACTACGACCACTCGACGGCCTTCGGCCAATGCGGCCCGATCATGATCGAGATCAGCCAGATCCACGCCGCCGAGCCGGCGGGCCTGGCCGCGTTCTTTGCGTCGACGCCGCCGCCGGCCATCGGTCACGTCGGCTGGCTGGCCGATGACCTGGAGGCCGCGAGCGCCGAGCTCGAGCACCAGGGGCTGGCGCTCGTCCATACCGGCGGGTCAGGTCCGGTGCAGGCCCACTGGCACGACGGCCGCTCCCAGCTCGGCCACGCGGTCGAGGTGATCCGGCGCTGTCCGGAGGTCGAGGGCTTCTACGCCGCCATCGGTGCCGCGTCACGCAACTGGGACGGCCAGCGTCCGCTCCGCGACGCACCCGGGCCGCCGCCGAGATGAACGGGCTCGCGGTGACCGCGACACCGGCCGGTGTCGATCCCCTGCCCACCGCGCGGGGAGCCCATCACGTCGGGCTGTCGGTGGCCGACCTGGCGGCGATGATCGCCTTCTACCGGGACGCGCTCGGCTTCGGAGTCGAGGTCGCCTTCGAGCTGCCCGGCGGCCGCGCCCGCGGGGCGATGCTGCGCCGGCCCGACGGCACCGGTCTGGAGCTGCTGTGCCATGCCGACTCCGCGGGGGACGCCCCCGCCGATCCCCCCACCGCGATGCTGGCTCGCGGCTACGGCCACTGGGCCCTGGCGGTGACCGACGTCAGCGCCTGCCACGCGGCGCTGCTGGACGCCGGAGCCCGCGAGGTGTGGTCACCGCGGGCGCCGGCCACCGGGGCGATGTCCTACCTCGCCGATCCCGAGGGCAACCTGATCGAGCTCGTCGGGGTTCCCGCCGAGCCCCCCACCGCACCGCAGAACCCGCCACCACCTGAGGAGAAGAGATGACCGATGTGACCAGCAGCGCAGCGCCCACGGAGCTGCCCGGACGCCCCACCCCCTACGTGGTCGAGGCCGGCGGCGGCCGGCCCTACCTGCTGATCGACCAGGTCGGTCGCTGCCTCGCCGGCGCCGAGGAGACCGGCGGTGCACTGGCGATGATGACGCTCGACGGCCCGGCCGGCCGGCCGATCCCGCTGCACTTCCACCACCAGGAGCACGAGTTCTTCTACTGCCACCGCGGCACCATGCAGCTGTGGCTCGACGGTGAGAGCCGCGTCCTCCAGACGGGCGACTTCGGCTACGCCCCTCCCGGTGCGGTGCACGCCTACGGGCTGCTCAGCCACCACGCCGGCTTTGTGGGACCGATCGTGCCCGGCGGCTGGGAGCGCTTCTTCGACCTCTGCGGCGTCCCCTACACGGGCACCGCGCCGTTCCCGGTCGGCTTCCGCCCCGAGGTCCCGTTCGCGAAGTTCGGCCAGGCCGAGCACGACTTCGACATGAAGTACCTGCCCGAGGAGCCCTACGCCGAGGCGCGCAGCGACGCCTCTGACGACACGCTGCCCGGGAGCCGGAGCTCCTACTTCCTCAAGGCCGGCGAGGGCCCGCGCTACCGCATCGGCGGCGGCCTGGTCACCGCGCTGTGCACGAGCGCGGAGACCGACGGCAAGCTCGCCCTGCTGACCCTCGAGCTGCCGCGCGGTGCCGGCGTCCCGGCCCACGTCCATGCCGAGACGACCGAGGGCATCTACGTCCTCGAGGGCGGCCTGTCGGTGTGGCTCGACGGGGAGGAGCACCACCTCCACGGCGGCGACTTCGTCAGCATCCCGGCGGGCACGTCGCACCGCTGGGAGGGGGCCGCGTTCTTCACCAAGGTGCTCTCGGTCACCACCCCGGGTGGCCTCGAGGCGATCCTCGAGCGAGCCGGTGACGCCACCGACCTGCACATGTTCGGCGACGCAGAGCCCGTGGCACTCTCCGCCGGCGCCCTGGAGGGCGCCGCTGAGGGCCTGGACATCCGCCTCGCCTGACTGAGGGTTCCACGCGCGCCACGTCGCGGGCCGGTCCTCACACCGGCTCGCGGCGCAGCCCGCTGACTAGGCGATCTCCTCCTGAGCCGGCTCCTGGCGCAGCCCACCGCCGCCGAAGCGATCGTGGTCGGCGGACATCTCCATGATCGGATAGACGTACTCGCGCATCGCCGCCTCGTACCCGGCGATCGCCTCGACCACCGGGAGCTCACCTCGGTTCGCGGCGGCGAGGCCGTCGCTGAGCAGGGCCGCATCCCGCAGGGAGGTGTTGCCGCCCATCCCGAAGGTCGGCAGCATCGCGTGGATGGCGTCGCCGATCACCGTGACGTTCGAGCTCTCCCAGGCCGGGGTCGGATCGAGCCGCTTGAAGTGGGTGGCGAACATCGACGCGAGTTCGATGCGCTCGACGAGTCCGCGCAGGGCCGGGTGCCAGTCGGCCACCGCCTCGCACATCGCGGCGTGCATCTCGGCCGCCGTGTCCGGGCCCCAGTCGCCCGGGGCGGGGATCTCGGTCCCGGGGGCCAAGCCGCCGCTCAGCATCATGTACGGGGCGATCGGGTCCAGGTGCACGTCGGGGGCCAACCGCGCGGCGGCGCTCTCGGGCGCCTCACGCGGGTCCATTCCCCCCATGGCCAGGGTGACCCCGGTCCGGTCGGCGGCGATGACGAACCCGTCGAGGAGGATGCTGGGCAGCGCAGCGTGGATCTCCGGCGTCAGCGGCGTTCGGGAGAAGATGCCCAGGCCACGCACGCCGGTGTCGACGACCTCGGCCTCGGGCAGCAGCCCCGGCCGGACCGCCGACCTGACACCGTCGGCCCCGACGAGCACGTCACCCTCGGCGACGGACCCGTCGGCCAGCCGGAGGATGATCCGGTCACCCTGGCGTTCCCAGCCGGTGGCGGGGGACCCGGTGTGGATGAGGGGCTCGATGCGGGCGGAGAGGATCTGGCGCAGGGTCAGGCGGTCGATCGCCGTGTGCGGGCGCGGCCCCTCGTTGGGCGGGCCGAGGTGGGGGGCGGTGGTCAGCTCCTCACACTGGTCGTTGATGACCACCGACATGCGGCGTGGCGGGGTGTTACGGGAGGTCTGGAGGTAGAGCTCGTACAGATCCGCCGGCAGGCAGCGCTCGAGTGCGTTGCCGCCGTCCCCGTTCATGGTGATGCGGTAGCCGGTGCGCCGGCGCAGATCCTCGTCACGCTCATACACCGCACAGCTCACCCCCTGAGCCGTCAGGCCCTGAGCGAGGGCCAGGCCGCTGAGGCCACCTCCGGCGATGAGGACCGCCAAACCGTCTCCGTGTGCTCCCGACATGCTCTCTCCTCGGTCTCCGCCCGGCGGTCGCTCCGCCGACTGACACCGCCCATAGTTGCATACACATTGGCTCAGCGTCTACAGTTTGGCGATGACTGCACCTGAGGAGTTCGACCTGGTCGTGGCCGGCTTCGGGCTGGCTGGTGCCAGCGCGGCGCTGAGCGCCCACGACGCCGGCGCGCGTGTCCTGATCGTCGAGAAGACCGCCGCCGGTGGCGGTAACTGCCGCCACTCCGGCGGCTTCCTGTTCGCCATCGACGGACCCGATGCGGTCGCCCACCTCGACGCGCTGTGCTTCAACAAGACCAGCCCGGACGTGCTCAGCGCCTACGCGGCGGGAACCTGTGAGGTCCCCGGCTGGATCTCCGAGCTGGGGGGCTCCACCCCGGTGTGTGACCCGGCCGCGTTCCACGGGCTGATCCCCTCCTGGCCCCACTTCCCCGGCGCCGGTCACGTCACCTACCGTCAGTTCGACGGCGGCACCACCGCGCCGGGCATCGCGCTGTGGGAACTCGTCGAGGCGGCCGTGCACGAGCGCGGGATCGAGGTGCGCCTGGAGACGGCGCTCACCGACCTGGTCCTCGACGCCGGCGCCATCACCGGTGCGACGCTCACCGGACCCGAGGGCTCAGACACGGTCAGCTGCTCCGCGGTGCTGCTGGCCAGCGGGGGGCTGGAGTACGACGCCGAGCTGCGCGACACCTATCTGTCTCTGCCCCTGGTGCCGGTCGGGCACCCGGGCAACACCGGCGACGCGATCCGCCTGGCCCGGCGGGCCGGGGGCTCGGAATGGCACATGGCGGCGTTCTTCGGCTGGGTCGCCCACGCCCGCCCCGAGTTCGACGCCGCCTTCACCATCAACGTGCACGCCCCGAGCTTCGTGATGATCGACGACGAGGGCCGGCGGTTCGCCGACGAGCTGGGCTGGGAGGCCCACGATCAGATGCGCAGCTGGACGACCTTCAGGCCCGGCCACGCCAACCGCCCGCGCGCCCGTGGCTTCGTCATCTTCGACGAGGCGGCCCGCCACGCCGGCCCGCTCCACGGCGTCGTCGGCACCCCCAACGACTACGTCTGGAGCGCCGATAACTCGGTCGAGCTCGAGGCCGGCTGGATCACCCAGGCCGCCGACGCGAGCGAGCTGGCCGACGCCATCGGGGTTGACTCCGCCACCCTCATCGCCACGTTGGAGCAGTACGCCAGCGCGGTGGCGGACGGACGCGACGACCTGTTCCACCGCCCGCCCGCGACGCTCGTCCCGCTCGAGGGGACGCTGTATGCCCTGGAGATCGTGCCGGGCCTGGCGACGGCGTCCGGCGGGCCCCGTCGGGACGGTCGCGCGCGTGTGCTCAACGCGGAGGGCCAGGCGATCCCGGGTCTCTACGCCGCCGGTGCCGCCGGCTCGATCTGGGGCCATCTCACCGAGCACGGCGGCGGTCTCACTGACGCGATCGTGTTCGGACGGATCGCCGGGGCCGAGGCGGCCGCGCACGCGAACTCCGTCGGCGCCGCCGTGCCGTTGACCACAGGGGGGTGAGCGGGTCGATGGATGAGCAGATCGTCTGGCGCGGGGACGCCAGGTTCCGTGAGGCTGCGGTGGGCCGGGTGTTCAACGCCCGCAAGCCCGAGCGCCAGCCGGTGGGGGTACTGGAGGCCCGGACCGAGCAGGACGTGCTCGACGGTGTGCGCCTGGCCAAGGCGCGCGGCTGGCAGGTATCGGTGCGCTCAGGCGGCCACAGCTGGGCGGGCTGGAGCGTGCGTGATGACGCCCTGCTCATCGACCTCGGTCACCTGCGCGACATGACCTATGACCCCGAGACCCAGATCGCCAGCGCCAACCCCGCGGTCAAGGGCGGCGCGGAGCTCACCCCGTTCCTCGCCGGGCACGGCCGGATGTTCACCGGGGGCCACTGCGAGAGCGTCGGCCTGGGCGGGTTCCTCCTCCAGGGGGGACAGGGCTGGAACAGCCGGCGCTGGGGCTGGGGCTGTGAGAACGTGGTGGCCATCGACGTGGTCACCGCCGACGGCGAGCTCGTCCACGCCGACGCCGAGCACCACAGCGACCTGCTGTGGGCCGCGCGCGGCGGCGGACCCGGGTTCTTCGGCGTCATCACCCGCTTCTACCTGCGCACCTATCCGGCCACCCCCATGTGGCACGACACCTGGGTGTTCACGCTGGAGGATCTCGACCCGCTCCTGCGCTGGCTCCATCCCCGGCTGGGGAGCCTGGATGTGGCGGTCGAGCCGGTCATCGCCGCCACGCGCCTGCCCGACCTGCCCCTCTTTCCCGGGGTGACCCGGCCAACGGGGACCGTGCTGCTGCTGCACACCACGCTGACCGCCGAGACCGAGGCCGAGGCCGAGGCGCGGCTGGGCTTCATGGCCAGCTGCCCGGTGGCCGAACGCGCGCTCGGGCACGAGCGCGGGCCCACGACCATCATGGAGGAGAACGTCATGATGACCGTGCAGAACCCGGAGAACCATCGCTACGCCGCGGACTCCCAGTGGACCGACGCGGGCCCCGACACCCTCGTCCCCATGCTCGAGACGATCTACCGCGAGCTGCCGACCGAGCACTCCTTCTCCATCTTCTACGCCTGGTCCCCCCGCCGGGCCCTGCCGGACATGGCCTTCTCCCTGGAGCGCGACGTCTACCTGGCCACCTACGCCATCTGGACCGACGCCGAGGACGACGAACGCCACCGGTCCTGGGTGGCGAGCCACCACGAGCGCCTGTCGGCGATCGGAGACGGCGTCTACCTCGGCGACTCGGACTTCTCCCGCCGCCCCGACCGCTTCATGGCCCCCGAGAACTTCGCCCGCTTCGAGGCGATCCGCCAGCGGCGCGACCCCGAGGGACGCTTCGTCTCCTTCTTCAGCGCCGCCGGCGCCGAGCTGAACGAGCGCAGTACGGTGACGGCGTAGACGACCACTATCGCCATCCCCAGCCGATCGGGTCGGGGTGACCCGGCAGGGGCGGTCATGCGAACACCAGACCCGCGTCGGCCCGGATGGTCTGGCCGGTGAGGATGGCCGAGCCGTCGGAGGCCAGGAAGGTGACCAGCCCGGCGTAGTCCGCGGGCACCAGGGTGCGATCCAGGGCCTGGGCCGCCCGCACGGCGTCGAACAGGACCTCGGGCTGCTCGGCATCGGCCAGGCCCGTCCGGGTGAGGCCGGGAGAGATCGCGTTGACGGTCACCCCGTCGGGGCCGAGCTCGCGCGCGAGCGCGCGGGTCATACCAACGACCGCGCCCTTGGAGGTGATGTAGGGGCTGAGACCGGGGGCCGGGGGACGGTCGAAGGTATCGGAGGCGATGTTGATGACCCGCCCCCAGCCGGCGGCGACCATCCCCGGTGCGAGACGGCGACACAGCTGCCACGGCGCCACCACGTTGACCGCCAGCACCCGCAGCAGGGTGGGACCGTCGATCTCCGCCAGCCGCCCGCGGGTCAGATCGGCGGCGTTGTTGACGAGGATCGACGGGTTGCCCAACTCCATGATCAACCGGTCGACGGCCACGTCGAGCTCAGCCGCCTCGGCCAGGTCGGCCGCCAGCACGAGGACGCGGCAGCCGGTACCGGCGAGCTCCTCCGCGACGGCCGCACAGGAGTGACGGTCGAGCAGGGCGACGTCGCAGCCGGCGGCGGCGAGCGCCCGCGCACACGTCGCCCCGATGCCGTCGGTCGCCGCCGCGCCGGTGACCAGGGCGACCGGGGTGTCGGGCCGTCGGCTCACCGCTAGAGAACCGGACCGGTGCTCAGCCGGGCGTGGCGGCGTCAGCGAGTTCGTCGATCGTCGCCTCACCGAGGTAGCTCGCCTCGACCAGCTCGCGGTTGCCGCGCAGCTGGGCGGCATCACCCTCGAGGACGAGTTCACCATGGTTGAGCACATAGGCCCGGTCGGCGATCTCCAGGGCCATGGCGATGTGCTGCTCGACGAACAGGATCCCGGTGCCGAGCTCGTCGGCGACCCGCCGCAGCACGGGGAGCAGGCGCTCGACGATCACCGGGGCCAGGCCGAGGCTCATCTCGTCCACCAGCAGCAGGCGCGGGCGGCTGATCAGGGCCCGGCCGACGGCCAGCATCTGCTGCTCGCCGCCGGAGAGGACCCCCGCCTTGCGGCCCAGGCACTTCTCGAGCTCGGGCAGCATCGTCAGCAGCTCGTCCTCGGGCAGCGTCTGTCGGCCGCGGGCCAGACCCAGGTTCTCGCGCACCGTCAGGCCGTAGAACAGGGCCCGGTCCTCGGGGACCAGCGAGAGACCGAGCCGCGCCAGCTTGTACGCCGGGCGGTTGGTGATCGTCTCCTCACCGAGGGTGATCGTGCCCGAGATCGCCTTGAGCAGCCCAGCGATCGTGGACAGCGTGGTGGTCTTGCCGGCGCCGTTGGGTCCCAGCAGGGCGACCACCTCGCCAGCGCCGACGGTGAGCGACAGGTTGCGCACCGCGGGGATGCCCAGGTAGCCGGCGTGGAGGTCCTCCACCGTCAGCAGCGGTGCGCGTTCAGCCATCAGACCCTCCCGTCCCGCCGAGGTACGCCTCGATCACCGCGGAGTTGGCGCGGATCTCGGCCGGCGCTCCGGCGGCGATCAGATTTCCGAAGTCGAGGACGAGCACCCGGTCACAGATACCGAGCACCAGACCCATGTCGTGGTCGATGAGCAGCACGGTGACACCGTGGGCGGGCAGCGACTGCAGCCGCCGGCCCAGGGCCAGGGTCTCGTCGGTGTCCAGCCCCGCCGCGGGTTCGTCGAGCAGCAGCAGTGACGGGCGACAGGCGAGTGAGCGACCGACGCCCACCAGCTTGCGCTGACCGTGGGAGAGCTCGGTGGGGTAGCGGTCGGCCACGTCCTCCAGGCCGGTGACCGACATTGCCCATGCCACGTCCGCGGAGACGCCCTCGCGCCCGAGGCCGAAGACGGTGCCGAGGGCCCCGATGAGGCTGGGTGGCTGGGCGGCGACCGCGAGGTTCTCCGCGACGGTGAGGTCGTCGAAGAGCTCGACCGACTGGAAGGTGCGGACCAGGCCGCGCCGGGCCAGGCGGTGGGGGCGCACGCCGTCGGTGCTCTGTCCCTCGAACGTGACCGTGCCCGAGGTCGGGCGCGTGTACGCGGTCAGGGCGTCGATGAGCGTTGTCTTCCCTGCCCCGTTGGGACCGATCAACCCGAGGAGCTCGCCCCGCGCGGCGGTGAAGCTCACATCGTTGAGCGCGACGACGTTGCCGTACTGCACACGCAGTGACTCGACCGCGAGGACCGGACCGTCACCCTGCGCGGGTGACGCGTGGACCCGGGGGCTGGCCAGGCTCATCAGGTCACCACCTTCGGGGAGACGGCGCCAGACGGCGCCTCGATCGACACCGCGGTCGCGCTGGACGCCGGCGGACTGGAGAGCGACGGCGCCGAATCCGAGGCCGGCGCGCCCGGCGGTGACGGAGGTGTGCCCGGGGCCGCCGGGGTGCCAGAGCCGCCCACCCGCGCCAGCGCGGCGCGGCGCAGCTTGGTCAGGCCCGTCCCCATCTCCTTGGTCATGCCGTCGGGGTTGGCCACGGCGGTGAGGGTGAGCAGCACTCCGGCGATCAGGGCCTGGTATTGGCCGAAGCTGAACAGGTTGTCGAGCAGCGTCGGCACCAGCCCGTTGGCCGACAGCAGCACCCCGGCGGCGATGGCGCCGGTGATCCGTCCCACCCCGCCGACATAGGTGATGGCGAGGATGGTCAGGGAGGTGAAGGTGGTGAAGGTGGCGGCGTTGACGTTCTGCTGCTGATAGGCGAGCAGACCGCCGCCGATGCCGGCGATGAACGCTGCGATCCCGAAGGCGAACAGCTTCGTGCGGGCCACGTCGATGCCGACCGAGGCGGCCGCGCGTTCGTTGGAGCGCACGGCCAGGAAGGACCGGCCCAGGCGGCCCAGGCGCAACCGGGCGACGAACAGCCCGACGGCGGCGACGATGACCACGACGAGGATCCCGAAGGCGATCCGCTGGGTGTCCTGGCCCGAGCCGACCGGGCCGAGATCCAGACCGAGCAGATGAGGGGCGCGGACGTTGCGTCCGGTGTAGCCGCCGGAGAAGGAGGTGTTGTTGAACAGCAGCGCATCCAGAGCCGTGGCCACCGCCAGGGTGACCACGGCGAGGTTGACGCCGCGCACCCGGACCGCCGGTAGGCCCACGGCGACCCCGAGGACGACGGCGCACAGGGCGGCGAGGATCAGGCCGAAGGGGAACCCGATCCCCAGGCTCGAGGCGATGTGGGTCAGCATGAACGCACTCACCCCGGCCATGCTGTTCTGGGCCAGCGAGATCTGTCCCACGTAGCCGGTGATGACCACGACCGAGAGGCAGATGCAGGCGGTGATGAGCGAGGAGTCGAGTGCGGCCCGGTACTGGGAGCTCAATACCAGCAGGGCGATGATGCCGATGACGACCGAGCTGCCGGCGGTCAGTGCCGGGCGCGACGGACGGCCCACCACCGGGTTCTGCACATCGGAGATCGCACCGCGGGCGGCCAGGCGGCGCGACAGCACGATGATCGTGATCATGATGACGATGAACGGCAGGCCGTCCTGGAGGCCGGTCTGGGGCAGCCAGGTCCAGACGCTCTGGAGCTTGACGGTCAGGGACTGGAGCATGCCGATGCCCAGGCCGCCGGCCACCACCGCCCCGAAGGAGGAGAACCGGCCGAGCAGCGCCGCCCCCAGCGCAGGCACGATGAACAGCGTGTAGGTGCCGGGGTTGAGCGTCGAGATGGGCAGGATGAGAATGCCCGCGGCGGCGGCCAGCACCGTGGCGAGCACCCAGTTGTAGGCGGCGATGCGGCTGGCGGAGTGGCCGAGCAGGGCTGCGCCGCGCTCGTTCTCCACCGCCGCCCGGGTCACCCGGCCAAAGCGGGTGAAGCGGTAGACGGCGGCCAGCACGATCCCGAGCACGATGGTGAGACCGGCCAGGTACAGCTGGTCTGAGGGGACCGACAGACCTGCGACGTGAATGGTCGAGTCCGGCAGGATCGGGGGTGACGTGACGGCGAAGGTCGAGTAGTTGAGCAGCGCGATGGTCTGCAGAGCCAGCAGCACGCCGATCGAGGCGCCCACGCGGGCCAGCGCCGGAGCGGCGCGCAGCGGGCGGTAGATGGCCAGGTAGAAGATCAGCCCGAGCACGGCCGCGTAGAGGAGCGTGATGACCACCGACGGCACCGCACCCATCCCGCTGGAGGAGGCGATCCGCACCTGGTGGGGGATGATGATCCAGGGGAACTGCAGCTCGCCGGTGTCGCGCAGCTCGACGAACACGTAGGCGCAGAACATCGCCACGGCGCCGTGACCGAAGTCGACGACGCCGGCGCTGCGGTACTTGAGCACCAGCCCGAGCCCGAGCACCGCGTAGACGGCGCCCGAGCCCAGTCCGAGCAGGAGGAACAGGATGTAGGAGGACATGATGTTCAGCGTTCCCGGCGGGGCCGATCAGCCGCCGATGTTCGCCCCGAGGTTGTAACCGGACTTGATCAGCGTCGGAGTCGAGCCCTTGATCTGGTACAGGTACTCGTCGGCACTGCAGATCGCCGGTTCCTTGGTGATCGGGTGCGAGGCGCAGTTCCAGGTCGTCGACAGGAACGCCTTATGGGTGCCGGTCCGCAGCGTCTTGAGCATGTAGGTCGTCGTCAGCTTGCTGATCGGCGTGGTCTTGAACGTGTTCCAGACGTTCATCACCGTGGACAGGCCCGCGAGCGCGGGGGAATCGACGGCGAGGCTCGCCGGCGCGTACTTGCCCAGGATGGCCTGAGCCAGCTTCACGTCGGTGGACGGGTTGGCCGCGGAGAGGTTCTGGAACGGCTCGACCCAGTACATCCCGTCCGCGGCACCGTTGGCGGCCTTGATCACCGAGGGCGCCGAGCATGGGTCGATCGACAGCACCGGCTTGGTGTTGCCCAGGCTCTTGAGGCCGGTGAGGATCGAGACGCACTGGGAGGGATCCTCGAGCACGAAGGCATCCGGGCTGGCGCCGATGGCGCTGGCGAGCGTCGAAGACGGACTCGAGGCACTCGGCGGGATCGAGAAGAGCTTCGCCGTGCCGCCCGCGGACTTGACCGCCGGGATCTCGAACAGGTTGGCCTGCGACACGCCCTGGGTGTTGTCGAGGGTGATTACCGAGACCTTCTTGGCGCCGAGGGTCTTGACCGCGTACTCGCTGATGTCCGAGTTACCGCTCTGAGCCACGTCGTTGAAGATGACCGCGTTGGACGCCGCGGACTCCGCCGGGGTGAAGTCGACTCCGCCGATGTAGGCCAGGTTGGCCTTCGCGTACAGCGGCAGGGTGTTGGCGCCCGCCAGATCTCCGGCCCCGAGAATGGCCGTCGGGTGGGCGGCGATGAGCTTGTTGGCGCACTGGGTCGATGTGGCGGGCGACCCGTCGGTGATGCACACGTCGAGCTTGATCGGGTGACCGTCGAGACCACCGCCGTAGGCGTTGACGTACTGGACCGCCGCCTGGGCGGCCTGGCGGACCTCGGGGAACGACGCCTGCGGGTTGGATTCGATGTTGACCATCCCGAAGACGACCGGCGTGCCGCTGGCGGCCTTAGGGGTGCCAAGAGCCGAGCTGCCGGCGCTCGCGCCCGGGCTCGCCGCACTGGTCGCACTGGTCGCCGCAGCTGTCGGCGTGCTGGAACCGGTACTGCTCGAGCTCGAACTCGAGCTCCCACAGGCCGCCAAGCCTCCGGCGGCCAGAACGCATGCGCTCGCAAGAACGCTGAGTCTCCTGAACTCTGGGTTCATCTTCCCTCTCCGTACCTCTCCATGCCTCGGGGCTTCAGGCCCTGAGGAGTCGTCCTCTCCAAGTGCTCGTCAATGGCGAGCGAGGCGTCACTCTACACAGTTGGTTGAAGTGTATGCAACCTTGTGGTTCGCAAGTCCGAGTCACGCTGCTGCTGCCGCAGGGCTCTATTGCATACAGTTTGACTTTCTGTATTCTCTCGTCGTCGAAGCCGCGCCGAGCAGGTGGCGGCACGATCGAACCAGCGGAGAACCCATGAAGCTCGTGACCTACAACGACGGCATGGTGGGCGCCGTCGAGGGCGACCAGGTCGTCGCCCTCGACGTTCCCACGATGCGTGAATACTTCGAGCGCGGCGGAGACGTCGCCCCGACCGGCGAGACCACGGCGTTGGCTGACGTGACTCTGCGGGCGCCGATCGCGCCGAAGAAGTTCTTCCACACGGCCGGCAACTTCCAGGAGCATCACGAGGAGTCGACCCGGGTCGGCTGGTCCCACCCCGTGCTGCCGTGGATTGTCTTCTTCCAGAATCTCGACGCCGTGATCGGGCCCGATGAACCGATCATCTATCCCGAGGCGATGACCAACGAGCTCGACTACGAGCTCGAGCTGGCCGTCATCATCGGCAAGTCGGGCAAGTTCTTCGGTCCCGAGGAGGCGGCTGACTACATTGCCGGCTACATCGTGTTCAACGACCTCACCGCTCGCGACATCCAGCGGGAGGAGATGAAGTCCGGCGTGTTCTGCCTGTCCAAGTCGATCGACACCTTCTCCCCCATCGGTCCCTGGATCGTCACCGCGGATGAGATCCCCGACCCCCAAAAGCTCAACATGGAGCTGCGGGTCAACGGCCAGGTCCGTCAGGTCTCCAACACCGACCGCATGTCGGTGACCATCCCGGAGATCATCAGCCACTATTCGGCGATGGGCTACAACGCGGGCGACATCATCTCCACCGGCACCGTGTCGGGGGTGGCCGGCTTCTCCGAGGACGCCGCATCGCTCTACCTGCGTCCCGGCGACGTCGTCGAGGCCGAGATCGAGGGCATCGGCGTGCTGCGCAACCCGGTCATCTCCTGGGCCGAGGGTCACCCCGAGCTGACCCAGCCGGCCACGGCGAGCGCATGAGCGCTGCCGCACCGAGCGCCGACCCGTTCACCGTCACCTGGTCAGAGCTCGAGTTCGCCGAGGTGCGTCCCGGCATCTGGGGCGCCACCGTGCACACCCCCCAGCTGACGGTCACCTACTACCGGTATGAGGCTGGCTCCTCCTGGGAGGAGCATGCGCACCCCCAGGATCAGGTCACCTCGGTGATCGAGGGTGAGATCGACTTCACCGTGGCCGGTGAGCCGGTTCACCTCCGGGCCGGCCAGCTCGCCGCGCTCCCCGGCGGGGTCCCCCACTCCGCCGAGGTCGGGGCCCACGAGGTGCGCACGCTCAACGTCTACACCCATCGCGCGGCGACCCCACCGGTCGCCGGAGCGCAATGAGCGACTGGCTGGGCCTGACCGGCGCGCGCGTGCTCGTGGCCGGCGCGGGAACCCTCGGGGGCGCGCTCGCCACGGCCTTCACCACGGCGGGCGCCGAGGTCGCCCTCCTCGACGTGAGCCAGGATCACCTCCGCGCCCTCGGTGAGCCGCTGGGCCTCGGCGCCGACCGCCTGATCGCGGCTGACCTGGCGGATCCGGCCGCGGCACGGGCGGCGATCGAGCGTGGAGCCGCCGCGCTGGGGGGCCTCGATGTGTTCGTCCACGGGGTCGGCGTCAACGACCGCCGCCCGATCGGCGACTACGGCGCCGCCGACTTCGAGAGGATCGTCTCGATCAACCTGACCAGCGCATTCTTCACCGCCCAGGCCGCGCTCGAGCCGATGCGCGCCCAGGGCCACGGCCGGGTGATCTTCTTCTCCTCCGTCGCCGGCCTGATGGGTCACCGCAACCACGGCCCCTACGCCGCCACCAAGGGCGCGATCAACCAGCTGACCAAGGTCATGGCGCACGAGTACGCCGCGGACGGGGTCACCGTCAACGCGGTCGCGCCCGGCTACATGGAGAGCAACCTGACCACCGCCTACCTCGACGCCCACCCCGCCGAGCGTGACCGGCTGGTGTCCCTGATTCCCGCCGGGCGCTTCGGACGACTCGAGGAGGTCGCCGGCCCGGTGCTGTTCCTCGCCTCCCAGCAGGCGAGCTTCATCAACGGCCACGTGCTGTACATCGACGGCGGCCGCACCGTCGTCTGAGTTGACATTTCCGAGAGAGCAGACCGAGAGAGAGGACAGGGATATGACCGAGAAGGCAATTCCCCAGCGGTTCAGCGGTGACACGGTGATGGTGACCGGCGCCGGCACCGGCTACGGCGCGGAGATCGCCGTGCGGGCCGCCCAGGAGGGGGCCAAGACCGTCGTGGTGCACTACCGCAGCTCCGCCACCGGGGCCGAGGCCACGGCGGAGCGGGTCCGCGGCGCGGGCGCCGAGGCGCTGCTCATGCAGGGCGACATCGTCAGCTGGGAGGACATCAAGCGGATGGCCAACACCTGCGAGTCCGAGCTCGGCGGCTGCGATGTGCTCATCAACAACGTCGGTGACATGGCGACCGAGCAGGAGTCCTGGCGCGACATCACCGAGGAGCTGATCGATCACACCCTCGCCGTCGACATCAAGGGCACGATGCTGATGATCCATGAGTTCGGCACCCGCATGCTCGAGCGCCAGCGCGGCGCCATCGTCAACATCGGCTCGACGGTGATCGTGCGCGGTTCCCCGCGGGCGCCCCAGTACGCCGCCGGCAAGTACGGGGTGCTCGGGCTGACCAAGTCCTACGCCACGGCGTTCGCCCCCCACGTGCGGGTCAACACCTTCGCCCCGGGCTTCATGAAGACCGAGCGGGTGCTCAACCGGCCCGACTGGAAGGCCGGGCGGGGCGAGCAGCTCGAGCGCGCCACCCCGGCGGGACGGATCCCCGATCCCGAGGATCTCGCCGGCACGGCACTGTTCCTGGCCTCCGACGAGGCGGCCCACATCACCGGCAGCTACATGATCTGCGACGGCGGCTACTCGATGCTGGGAGCCTGAGACCATGGCCCCGAGACTGCTCGGAGTGTGCGCGGGCGCGGCCGGCGGCAGCGCGGAGATCCTGCTCAAGGCGGCCCTGATGGAGGCGCAGCACGCCGGCGCGGAGGTCACCTGGCTGGCCCTGGATGACCTGCGCATCTCCACCGGGCCCACGCTGGCCCCGGCCGACGATGACTGCGGATGGTTCTGGGAGCAGGTGATGGCCGCCGACGGGGTCATCTACAGCACGCCGATCTACTCGCGGACCATCCCGGGCAAGCTGCGGCTGCTCACCGACCGGGTGTTCGGGCCCCACGCCGACGTCGGGTTCATCGAGCTGCTGCTGGAGCAGGAGCGGGCCGGTCAGCCGATCCAGGTGCCCTTCACCCCGGACGCCCGGGCGCTGCGCCACCGGGTGGCGGCGTTCATCGCCACCGGTGGGGCGCTCACCCCGCAGTGGAACACCCTGGCCCTGCCGCTGATGCACACGCTCGCCTTCTCCATGCGCAGCGCCGTGGTCGACCAGGTGGTGTTCTCCGGCGCCGGGACCCCAGCCTCGATCGTCCTGTTCCCCGACGCCATCGCCCGCGCCCGCCGGCTCGGGGCCAACGTGGCCGCCCAGGCGGGCCGCAGCTATGACGAGGTCGAGTACCAGGGCGACCCCGGGCTCTGTCCCCTGTGTCACCTCAGCGTCGTCGAGATCACCGGGACGTCAGTGGAGTGCGCCAGCTGCGGCGCCGCCGGACGCCTGGAGGTGCGCGCCGGCACCGCCCAGGTGGTCTTCGATCCCGCGGGCCTGGAGCATTCGGTGATCGCCCTGGCGGAGAAGCGCGCCCACGCGGAGGAGATCCTCCAGACCGCGGCCGCCCACGCCCAGCGCGCCGACGAGGTGGCCGACGGGGCAGCGGCCTACGCCGGCTGGGACCACCGGGTCACGCCCGACCTGGTCACCAGCCAGACGACGTCCTGAGTCCTCAGGTCGAGCCGGCCCCGGAGAGCTCCTTGAGTCCGCCGCCGCCGAAGCGCTCGTCGTGCTCGAGGGTCATCGCCATGATCGGGTAGGCGGCCTCGCGCATCGCCGCCTCGGCCCGGCCCACCGCGGCGAGCAGCTCGTCGTGGCCATCACCGACGTCCTGGAGCTCCTCCACCAGGCCCCGGGCATCGCGGAGGGACAGGTTGGCGCCCATGCCGAGGCTCGGCAGCATCGCGTGGGCGGCGTCCCCGATCAGGGTCACCCGCGAGGGCTCCCAGGCGGGCGCCGGATCGAGGCGGCCGAAGGAGACCTTGAACATCGAGTCGAGCTCGATGCGCTCCACGATCCCGGTCAGCAGCGGATGCCATCCCTCCAGGGCGCGCAACATCGCGTCCCGCAGCTCGCGGGGCGTATCCGGCGTCCAGTCCCGCGCCCGCGGCACCGGTGTGTCGGGCGCCACGCTGGCGCTGACCATGACGTAGTCGTCGAAAGGGTCAAGATGCACGTCCGGAGCACGGTCCGCTACGGCACTGGCCACATCCCGCCGGGGGCGCATCGGCGCCATGAGGAGGCGATGCCCCTGGCGGTCGGCGGCGAAGGAGGTGTTCTGGGTGAGCGCCTCCGGCCAGTCGGCCATGATCTCGGCGGTCAAGGGGGAGCGCCCGTAGACCCCGATTCCCTGGATGCCGGCCCCGACGACCTGGACGTCCGGGAGCCGTTGGCCGCGGACCACCGAGCGGATCCCGTCGGCGCCCACCAGAAGATCGCCGCTGGCCGAGCGTCCGTCCGATAGCGTTACCGTGACACCGTCGGCTGATGCGGAGAAGCCGAGGACGGATGCGCCCTCATGCAGCACGCCGTCCAACCGGGCGCGCAGGATCTGCCGCAGGGTGTGGCGGTTGACGATGGTGTGCGGTCGCGGTCCCTCATTGGGCGGCCCAAGGTGGGGTCCGAAGCTGAGCTCGTGCAGCTGGTTGTCCCACACGATCGTGCCCCGGCGCTCGGGGGTCTTCTGCGAGGTGTCGAGGTAGAGCTCGAACAGGTCCTCCGGCAGGCACACGCGCAGCGCCTCGCCGCCGTCGGCGTTGATGTTCAGCGCGTATCCGCCGCGTCGGGCGCTGTCATCGTCACGCTCGAACACCTCGCAGGTGTGGCCCGCCGTGAGCAGGCCGTGGGCGAGGCAGAGGCCGCTGAGGCCTCCCCCGGCGATGAGGACATGGACCTTCTCACTCACAACGCTCTCCTCGGTTCGTCCCGGACGTGAGGCGCGGCTCCCCGAGCCTGTATGCATATTGACAAATCGCCGACAGTTGCGTCAAGTGTGTATCGTCGCGGCGCATGATCCACCCGACCTCGATCTCCCACTCCGACGCCCGCGCGCTGATCGCCCGGGCGGTGGACAAGGCGGCCCAGGTGGGCGTCCGCGGCGCCTTCGCGGTCGCCGGCCCCACCGGCGTGCTCATCTCCGCATCCCGCATGGACCGGGGTGGCGCGGGGGGCATGGCGCGAGCGCGGTCCAAGGCGTGGGTGTCGGCCACCCAGCAGATCCCGAGCACCGAGCACCACATGCGCATGGCCACCATGCCGGCGCCGGTCGCGGCCGGGTTCCTCGCCTGCTCCCCGGACGCGAACTTCCCCGGGGCCGGCGGCATGCCGATCTACGAGGAGTCAGACCCGACCCGCGCGATCATCGGTGGCTTCAGCGCGTCGGGCGCGACGATCGGGCCGTTCGTCACGGTGCCGGGACTGGACCGGCGCATGCTCATCGCCGAGGGCCAGCCCACCAACACCGAGGACCTGATCGTCATGTGGACCATGGGCCTGCCGTATGTGGGCCAGCACGGGGACGACGAGAAGCGCTGGCTCGACGCGTTCGGGGAGCTGCCGTCCGAGCCGGGCTCGGGCTACTCCGACCCCCCACCGGCGGATCAGCCCGAGCGCGCCTGGGCGCTGGAGCTGGCCGACCGGGCGATCAGCGAGGCGCAGGCCCGCGGGCTGCGCGTCGCGGTCGCGGTGGTCGACGACCGCGGCGATCCCATCCAGCAGGACACGATGGACGGAGCCCCGTCCGCCGCATCGTTCGTCGCCGAGGCCGTCGGCGCCGCCGCGGCGACGTTCCAGGTTCCCAGCGGCGAGGTCGATCCCGGGTTGCTGGCGGTGCTCACCTACCCGGCGCTGGCGGCGCCCGGCGGGCTGCCCGTCGTCGACGCAGGTCGCGTCGTCGCCGGCCTCGGCATCGCGGGTCCCCCCACCGCGGTGTGCCACGAGATCGCCACCGCCGTGATGGCGTGAGCGCACCGCTGTCGATCTGCATCGTCGGCGGCGGCGCGATCGGCGGCCTCTACGCCGCCCACCTCGCCCAGCTGCCCGAGGTGGAGGTCTGGGTCTATGACACCTCCGCCGCGCACGTGGCGGCGATCAACCGTGACGGGCTGGCCATCTCCGGGCACAGCACGTTCACCGCGCAGGTGCACGCGCGCAGTGACGCGACAGAGATCCCGCCGTGCGCCTACGGGATCGTGGCCACCAAGGGCACCGTCACCGCCCCGGCGATGGCCGCCACCGCCCATGTCTTCGCCGACGGCGCCGTCTGCAGCGTCCAGAACGGGATCGGCAACGAGGAGGTGATCGCGCAGTCCGTCGCGCGGGTCATCCGCGGGGTCACGCTGCCGGCCGGCCGGCTCACCGGTCCCGGCCAGATCCACATGGACGCACCGGGGCCGACCTGGATCGGCCCCTTTGAGCCGCGTCCGGCGGGCACCGACGCGATCGGGGCACTGGCCGAGCTGCTGACCCGGTCGGGCATGGAGTGCCACGCCATGGCCGACGCACGGGGGGCCCAGTGGACCAAGCTGCTGTTCAACGCCTCCACCAATCCGCTGTGTGCGCTCACCGGGCTCACCCACGGTGAGCTGTGCACCCATCCCCCGACGCGTCACCTGGCAGGCGAGCTGATCGATGAGGGCCGCGCGGTGGCCGAGGCGCTCGGCATCGTGCTCACCGACGACCCGGCCGCGCTGATCGACGCGGCGGCCGAGATGAACTTCGCCCACCGCCCGAGCATGCTCCAGGATGTTGAGGCGCGCCGCCGGACTGAGATCGCCACGCTGAACGGCGGCATCGTCGCCGCGGCGGCGCAGACCGGTGTGGACGTGGTGCGTCACGCCGCGGTGGTCGAGCTCATCTCCGGACTCGAGCGCAGCTGGTCCTGACCCGCGAGATGCGCGACCATGAGCCCGTGGACGAGGGGCACCTCCTGCTGTGGGGAGACGACCGCCCGGGCATCGTGGCTGCGGTGTCGGGCCTGTTGAGCGATCTCGGGGCGAACATCGTCTCGCTCGATCAGCACGCGACCCAGCGCAGGGGTGGTCGCTTCTTCCAGCGGACGGTGTTCCAGCTCGAGCGTCTGGCGGCCCGCCGGCCCGAACTCGAGGCCGCTCTCGAAGTTCAGGTGCGTCAGGCCCTCGACCTGGACTGGCAGCTGTCGCTGGCCTCACACCGGCCCCGCCTGGCGATCTTCGCCTCCCGACGCGATCACTGTCTCCTCGACCTGCTCTGGCGGGCGCGGCGGGACGAGCTCAAGGTGCGGGTCGAGATGGTCATCTCCAACCATCCCGACCACGCCGAGTCGGCGCGCAGCTTCGGGGTGCCCTACTTCCACGTCCCGGTCGACCCCGCTGACAAGGCGGCGGCCGAGCGTGAGCACCTGCGACTGCTCCAGGGCAACGTCGACCTCGTCGTACTCGCGCGCTACATGCAGGTCCTGTCGGGTGACTTCATCGCGCAGGTCGGGGCCCCGATCATCAACATCCACCATTCCTTCCTCCCCGCCTTCACCGGCGCCGGGCCGTATGAGAAGGCCAAGGCGCGCGGGGTCAAGCTCATCGGCGCCACCGCCCACTACGTGACCGAGGAGCTTGACGCCGGTCCGATCATCGACCAGGACGTGGTGCGGGTCAGCCACCGCGAGACCGTCGAGGACCTGGAGCGCCGCGGGGCCGATGTGGAACGGCTCGTGCTCGCCCGGGCGGTCGACTGGCATGTGTCGGACCGGATCATGCGCGACGGCGACACCACCGTGGTGTTCGCGCCATGACCGGGCCCGCCCGAACGGGTTCAGCCGGGCCCGGGCAGCCCGAAGACCGCCTCGGTGCACGCCTGCAGGTCGGCTGTGGACATGTCGGTGAGCTGCTCGACGAGCATCATCTCACGCTCACCGGCAGCGGTGGCGATGAAGTCGAACACAGCCAGGTCGGTGATCAGCCGGTCCACCACGCCCACCCCCGTCAGCGGCAGCGTGCAGGTGCGCCGTAGGCGGGGCTCACCGGCCCGGGTCAGGTGCTCCATGATCACCACGGTGCGCTTGGCCCCCACGACGAGGTCCATCGCGCCGCCCATCCCCTTGACCATCTTGCCCGGGATCATCCAGTTCGCCAGGTCACCGGTCTGCGATACCTCCATGCCGCCGAGGATGGCCAGATCGATGTGCCCGCCCCGGATCATCGCGAAGGACTCGGCGCTGTCGAAGTAACTCGCCCCGGGGACGGCGGTGACGGTCTCCTTGCCCGCGTTGATCAGGTCGGGGTCGACCTCGGATTCGGTCGGATACGGGCCGATCCCGAGCAGACCGTTCTCCGAATGCAGAAGCACGTCCTGGCGGCCGAGTGAGGCGTCGGCCAGCAGCGTGGGCAGGCCGATCCCGAGATTGACGACCAGACCGTCGCCGATCTCCTCCGCGGCCCGGGAGATGATGCGGTCGCGCGGATCGTCGCTCATACCGTGGCCTCCGGTCGTGTCTTGCGTCGTTCGATCGGCTTCTCCCGCGCGCGCGCCGGCACCACGGTCTGCACGAACACGCCTGGGGTGTGGATGTGGTCGCCGTCGAGCTCGCCGACCGCG
>CAZZVR010000012.1:0-35859 GCA_964657595.1 Burkholderia sp. PAMC 26561
GCTCCGGGCCACACCGCTCCGGGGCTAGCCCGAGCGGTTGCCCGAGTCAATCGCGTCCTGCACCGGGTCGGCCCCGGCGGCGATGCGGGCAGCCCGGGCGCGCCCGGCGATCGCGATCGGTGCCCGCGCCCGGATCTCGGCGAGCAGACGGCCGGCGAAGTCAGTCGGTGACTCGCCGTCCCGGAGGCCGCCCTCGGCCGGCGCGAAGAACTCGACCTTGACGTGCGGGCGATCGCGGGGGAACTTCGGCAGATCCACGGTGCCGCTGGCGGCCACGCACACCACCTGAGCCTCCGGGACCCGTGCGGCAAGGCGCCCGAGCCCGCCGCGGGCGCGCAACTCCCGCCCGAGCGAGCGGGTGCCCTCGGGGAACACGCCGATGCAGGCCCCGTTGGCCAGCTCCTCGACGGCGCGATCGAGCGCGCCGGCATCCCCGCGGCCGCGGTCAATGGGGATCTGGCCCATCCCGTCGAGCACCGGCCCGACCAGCGGCAACTTCCACAGGGAGGCCTTGGCCAGCGCCCGGATCTGGCGCCGGGGCAGGGCGGCCACCCCGATCGCCACGGTGTCCCAGTAGGAATCGTGGTTGCCGGCCAGCAGCACGGGGCCGGTGAGCGGCATCGTCTCCAGGCCGCTGACCTCCAGGCGTCCCCACCAGGCTGCCAACGGCAGTGACGCGTAACAGACGCCCCGGTAGGCCGGGGTGATCGCTTCGACCCGCTTCTCCATCGGATCGACATCCTGACAGACCCCAGCGGCCAGGTTGTCTCAAGCGCCGAGACCGGTGGCCTCCGGGGCTCGGGCCTCGGCTGAGTCCCCACCCCGCAGCGAGGCACCGAGTGAGGCGGCGCTGACCAGGGCGATGCCGACGACCTCCCGCGCCGACAGACCCTGGCCGAGGATGACCACGCCCGCCAGCGCCGCCGCCGCGGGTTCGAGGCTCATCAGTACGCCGAACAGGCCCGGGGAGATGCGCCGCAGGACCTTCAGCTCGATCGAGTAGGGAATGACCGAGCTGAGCAGTCCGACGGCCAGGCCCACCGCGAGCACGCCGGGTGAGAGCAGGCGCGAACCGCCCTCGATGATCCCGTCGGGCAGCGCCACCACGGTGGCCACCATCATCGCCAGGGCGAGCCCGGAGCCGTCACTGAACGCCTGTCCGATCCGGGCCTGAGCGAGGATGTAGAGGCCCCAGAGCCCGCCGGCGCACGCCGCGAAGCTGAGGCCGAGCACGCTCAGGTGATGCCCGCCGCCGCTGTGGGCCAGGGCCAGGATGCCGACGGCCGCCAGCAGCACCCAGACCGCGTCGCTGACCCGTCGCGAGTGGGTGACCGCGACGGCCAGCGGCCCGATGAACTCGACGGTGACCGCGACCCCCAGGGGCAGGTGCTGGATCGCGTGGTAGAAGGTCAGGTTCATCCCGGCCAGCACGAGACCGAGGGCGGCGGCCGGCCACCATTCGTCCCGCCCCCGGCCGGTCAGCCGGGGGCGGTAGATCACCATGAGCACGACCATCGCCCAGGCCAGCCGCAGCAGACCGGCGCCGCCGGCATCCACGTGCTTGAACAGCGAGTCCGCCCAGGCGTTGCCGACCTGCACCGAGGTGATGCCGGTCAGCACCATCAACGGCGCGGAGCGCCGGCGGGTGCGGCGTGACGTCTGGGTGACCACGCGTCCAGTATGGGACGCGGTGCCGGGGTCAGTCAGCGCCCCGGCGCTGGGCGCTTGGCCCTAGAGGGACCGTCCCAGGGGCGCGGTGGCCGTGTCGAACCCGGCTGAACGCAGGGGCGCGGCATGGTTGATGAGCAGCAGCGGCGACTGGGCGCCCTGGACCAGCGACGGCTCCCCGGCGCTGCTGACGAGCAGGTCGACACGCGAGCTGAACTCTGCCAGACGTTGCGCGGTGATCGCCCGACGGCGGGGACCGGGGGGACCCGCACCGGCGGGGGATGCCTCGAACACCTTGAGCCGGCTGCCCAGCGCCCCGGCCAGGTGCTGGGCAGCGGCCAGCCGGTGCAGGCTCATCCGCGAGTCATCACACACCACGCCGATGCGGCTGAGGGGGGCGCCGTCGTCGGCGAAGCCCTCCTGTGCGATCGCGACCGCGGCCGGTGCGCCGGACGGCCGGTGCATCAGCCAGTCGGCGAGTTCGACGCCTGCGGGAAGTCGCCAGTCGACCGGGCCGAGCACGAGCAGGTCGGCGCCGATCATGCTCACCAGCCCGCTCAGACCCTCGCTGACCGACGGTGCGCCGACACTCAGCGTCGGCTCGATATTGGTGGCGTAGGCCAAGCCCCGGAGTGCCCGCATGGAGTGGCGCAGCTCGAACCTGCGCAGCTCCATGACCAGGGCGTCGGGGGACAGGGGAACCTCGGCGTGCACGTGGGCGAGGGTCAGGGTGGCGTCCTCGATGCAGAGGCTGCGAGCGAACGCGGCGGCATCCACGCCGGTGCCGGACCAGTTCACTGCTAGAAGGGCGTTCTCGAACATCTCATGCCTCACGGAGGGGGAAGGAGCGCGACTACGCCGAGTGTGGAGCCGCGCGGCGGCAACCGCCTCCGTGGAGTTTAACCGGAATGTGGTGGAGAGCTGCTGAGCTGGCTTGCGGAAACCCCGCAGCCGGCACCGTCACCTGAGCTGTTCGGCGGCCCGGACAAGGGCGCGGAACCCGTCCGCGTCGACGGCGATCGTGCGGATCTCGCCCGCGCGAGCGCCGGCGCCGGTGTCGTCATCGACCGTGTCGGCCTCCGGGATATCGGAGCGGCTGACGGGCAGCGACGTCGTCGTGCTGGTGCTCGGACGGCTCGTCGTGCCCCGCGGGGCGGCCAGAGCGGGACCGGCGGGCGGGGCGTGGGCCGCCCGGAAGCGCGCCCGCAGCTCGAACCCGGCGCCCGCCTCATTCCACTCGACGGCGAAGCGGCCCTCGAGCCGGCTGCCGACCCAGGCCACGATGACCATGAGGATGCCGACGAGGACGATCGGGAAGGTCCAGAACGAGTGGGTCACCCACAGCGCGCCGACGAGAATCAGCCCCACGCCGACGACGACGGTGCGCGCACGTGGCCGAGCCAGCAGCGCCACGGTCCAACGAGCGAGGCGCTCGAGCGTCTCCACCAACGGTGAGCCCGGGCGCCTGCGCGTATCCTCCAGCCGCGTCTCCGCGGCCGGGGCTTCCTCCTGCGGCGCTGCTGGATCTTCTGCCATGTCCGGGGAATGCCCCTCGCCCAACTTCGGCAAACCCGCGTCCCGGCTTGAGCTCAGGACGCGGCGGTCTCGGTCCGCCGCGGCAGCTTCCAGCCGGGTCGGACGTAGTGGCAGGTGTAGCCGTTGGGGTAGCGCTCCAGGTAGTCCTGATGCTCGGGCTCGGCCTCCCAGAAGGGGCCGGCCGGCTCGACCTCGGTGACGACCTTGCCCGGCCACAGGCCGGAGGCGTCGACGTCGGCGATGGTGTCCTCGGCCACGCGCCGCTGCTCCTCATCGAGGTAGTAGATCGCCGAGCGGTAGCTCGCGCCGAGATCGTTGCCCTGACGGTCCTTGGTGCTCGGGTCGTGGATCTGGAAGAAGAACTCGAGCAGGTCCCGGTAGGAGATCCGGTCGGGGTCGAAGATGATCTCGATGCCCTCGGCGTGGTTGCCGTGGTTGCGGTAGGTCGCGTTGGGCACCTCACCGCCGGTGTAGCCCACCCGCGTGGAGAGCACCCCATCGAGCTTGCGGACCAGGTCCTGGACACCCCAGAAGCATCCGCCCGCCAGGATCGCCTTTTCGCTTTCAGCCATGTCTCTGCTCCTTGTTCTCGCGGCTTGCCGTCGCTCCCTTACATGGTGACACCCGCGACACCTCGGACGGCCGCGCCGAACTCAGAAGCCGATGTTGAAGCCGATGCGCACCTGCGCATACTGTGCGCCGTTACGGCGGCAGCGAACCAACCCGTGCGTGGCCTTGGGGACCGCGCTGTAGTGGAAGCAGTTGTACACGCCTTGCCGGTAGACGACCTGGCAGTTCCCGTACGCCTGCTGGGGGTAACAGGACCCCTGACGGGTCGTGTTGCCCCTGGTCGACGAGGTGATCGCCAGGTAGTAGACCACCGCCAGCCCGTCCGCGGTGGCGCACGTCGAATGGCTCTGCACCACGTAGCGTGCCGTGACGACCTCCCCGATCTTTCCGACCACCACGTTGTGGCACTGGGTGTAGGTGGTCTGAGCGTTGGCCGGACCCGACCGGCCGAGGAGGCATACCAACGCGGACGCGAGGACGGTGGCGAGCAGGCTGAGTCGTCTCATGGCAGCGGACGATAATCCGTACCGCCGCCGTCTGCGCTGTCTGCGTCCTCGACTCAGAGCCAAACGTCCGGGGTCCAGACCGAGGCTGGGCAGGGCCGGCGCGACCGTCGAAACGTTACGTCGGGGTTCCGAACCACCAGCGATGTCCCTCGGGATCGCGGGCGCCGTATTCACGACGCCCGTAGGGCTGATCGGCTGGGGGGCCGTCGACGGTGGCGCCGTGGGCACGTGCGTGCGCGTAGTGGACGTCGACGTCGGACACGTTGACCACGACACCGCTGCTTTGGTGCGGCTGTGCGCTCGGTGAGGCGAGTCGATCCTCAGGGTGGACGCGGTGCAGCCAGATGGTCATGTCACCGGCGTGAACCTCGCCGTGAACCACGTTTCCGTCTGGATCTCGCGTCACCCCTCCCGGGGCGAGCCCAAACGTCTGCACCAGGAAATCGTGAGCGGCGGTGATGTCGTCATAGACGAGGAGCGGGATGATGGTCTGAGTGGCATCGGGCATAGGCGCGACGCTAGCTGAGCTGACTGACGGTGGTCTTGGACAAAAGGACGGTCCTCATGGCGCCGCTGGCCAACCGGTTGAGTCGCTGACAAACCGTGATGGAGTCGTGCCGGCCAGGTCGCGGAAGTCGCGGTTCAGGTGCGCTTGATCGCAGTAGCCGGTCTCGGCGGCGATATCTGCCCATTGAGCCGGATTCGCGCGGATGAGCGCGCACGCCCGTTGGAAGCGGAGCAGCCGCGCGACGGCTTTGGGGGGCAGACCGACCTGATCGTGAAACACCGCGGTGAAATGCCGGCGGCTGTAGCCCAGTTCTGCGGCGAGCGCGTCGATGCGGATCAGTCCGTGTGCACGTCGCAGGGCTGACCATGCCCGGAGCGCCATCGGATGAGGTCGGGCCGGTTCCCGTGCCCGAAGCAACAGAAAGCGATCAACCTCGGCGAACCTCGCCGTCCAATCGCACGCGTCGAGCAGCCGGTGCTCCAGCTCCCGGCCCCCGGGCCCAAGCACGTTCCCGAGGTCAACGCAGGCATCCGTGAGCTCGCGCGGGGACCGTCCGGACAAGGCGAGGTACCCCAGCGGCGTCAGCTTGACATCGATCGATGTGTGCACCGGTCCGGCCTCGACCCGCGCACACCGGCCACCCAAGCCGCCGACCCACGCCTGCTGAACCCTCTGTCCATCGACGTGCAGCGATCCGTCCAGGGTGACGATCAGCGACACGACGGGCAGCGGTGGCTGGGACCACCCCTGCGGCTCGTCGACCTCATACCGGGCGCCCACATGAGCGCGAGACAGGAACGGCGCCAGCCGGACGTCGGGTCGCCAGCGCACGACCGTTGCGTCACCGCTGCCTGCCGGCGGCTCCTGATCGCTGGACCCCACAGCGTGAGCCTAGGGGTCAGCGCCAGGACGGCGGTCGCCCGCCCGTCTGGGACGCAGCCGCGAGGGCGATGGCATCGGCCACGGAGTTCGCCTCGAGTTCCGGATGGGCATCGGAGGTTCCGCCGACCGTGGTGATGCTCAGGGGGATGTCCAGAGCCGCATAGACGTCTGCCGTCAGGTCGCGCCACAGGGGAGTGGTCTGGACCGCCAGGACCGCGGTGGTCAGTAAGGCGCCGGTGACCGCCCGCTGGGCGATCCCGGCGATCTTCGGGCCAGCGGGGAGGTGGAGGCTGAAGCGTCCGGGGCAGTATTCGCCGGGAAGTTCGCCCATGGCCACGGCTACGCCCAGCCGGTCGAGTCCGCGGCTGAGGAGCTCGGCCATGTCGATGAAGCGGGATTCACGGTCGGCGACCCATCCGCTCTCCGGACGAATGGTCTCCACGACCACCGAGCCTGTGTCGTAGAGGACTGCGTGTCCGCCACCGTGTCGGAGGAGGGGTGTGTATCCGTTCTCCCGCGCGAGCCGCGTCGCTCGGTCAAAGCCTGACCGGAGCCGGTCAAGCCGACCGAAGGCAGCGGTGGGCTCCGGCTGAAAGATCCGCGTGGTCGCTGGAGCGCGACGGTCGGCAACCGCACGCAGCAGCCTCCCCGTTGCCTCCATGTCCCCGCTCGGTGACCCCGAGCTTCCCCGGGTGATGATCACGGACCCTGGCGCCGGTGGGGCTCGGGCCGGTCAGCCATGTCCTCGGCGTAGCTGTCGAGGAGGAGATACGCGGGCGGGGTTCTGGCCATGGCCACAACCTAACGTGGTCCGGGCGCAACGGGCGAGATCGCGGCTTTCTCGCACGATCTGACGAGCGACCCTTGATTCTTGATTCCATCCTGACCGGCTGCGCAGACTGGTGCTCGACGGAGAGAAGGTTGACGCCCGTTGCGGATCGAACCAGCCGGCTTCTCAGCTCGGATCCGTACCCACCGAAGAGGAGACCACAGTGAGCACAACCACCGAACCCCAAGATGCCACGACCGCCACACGGGCGACGGTGCGTGCCGCCGTCTACTACGGCGTTGGCGACATCCGTATCGAGGACATCCCGATGCCGACAGTCGGCCCAGGGCAGGTCAAGGTGAAGCTCGCATACAACGGTGTGTGCGGCTCGGACTTGCATGAGTACTTCTCTGCGTCTACCTTCACGCCGGTCGAGCCACATCCTCAGACGGGCGTGAAGATCCCCGTCGTCCTGGGACACGAATTCTCGGGTGAGATCGCTGAGGTCGGAGCCGGTGTCACGGGTATCGAGGTGGGGCAGGCCGCGGCACTGCGTCCCACCTACTCCTGCGGAGACTGCGCGTCCTGCCGGCAGGGGCTCCCGAACATCTGTCGGATCCTGGCCTTCCACGGGCTGTCGGCCGACGGAGGAGGTCTCTCCGAGTACACGGTGCTCCCCGCCGAGAACGTCCATCTGCTGCCAGACGGTGTCTCACTCGAACTCGGAGCGCTGGTCGAGCCCATGGCCGTCGGACATCACGCTGTCGATCGATCTGGCCTGACCCGTGAGGACACCGCGGTGATCGTCGGCGCGGGGCCGATCGGCATCGGCCTGTGGTTTGCGCTCAAAGCCCGGGGTTTCGACAAGGTGATCGTCTCGGAGACCTCACCAGAACGGCGGGCTGCGATCTCCGGGCTCGGGGCCGAGACCGTGATCGATCCACGCCAGAACGACCTCGTGGAGACGGTGATGGAGCTCACCGACGGAGTTGGAGCGGCGGCCGTGTTCGATGCTGCCGGCGTTGGTGCGGCGATCAGTCACAGCGTCCCCGCTCTGGCGCCGCGCGGAAAGATCGTCGTCGTCGGCATCCACGAGCTGCCCTTCGACTTCAACCCGACGAGCCTGCTGCTCCAGGAGGTCGAGGTCATCGGCTCGATCGTCTACGACGACGACGACTACAGGGCGGTCATCGCAAACATGGCCGACGGCATCTACGACACCACGGGCTGGGTCGAACACGCTCGACTTGAAGATCTGCTGCAGGTCTTTGAGGATCTGCGCGCCGGCCGAAAGCTGAAGGTCCTCATCGACATGACCGAATGACCGGACGCTGCGGCGTCTCCTCGCCCCGGTGTGCGCGTCCACCCCGAGGCGAGGAGCAGGGGCTCGCGCGATGGTCCGATGGCGACCCAGACCGCCTGAGCGTGATGAGATTGACCGGTGCCTGACTTGCAAGATCTCGTCGACCGTCTGGCGGCGAATCTGTCGCGTCCGGTTGGCGTGGATGACCGTCGCCTGCACTCGATCGCCTACAGCGCTCACGTGGACGAGATCGATCGGGTGCGGCTGGCCTCGATCCTCCAGAGGGAGCCTCCTCGAGAGGTCTCTGACTGGTTGGCGCAAATGGGTATCTCCCGAGCGCAGACGTTCGTCCGGCTCCCGGCTAACCCCAGCCTGGGAATGGCCGCCCGCGTCTGCGTTCCCCTGCGCTTCGACGAGCGGCTGCTGGGATTTCTCTGGCTCATCGACGAGCCGATTCCCCTCACGGGAGAGGAACTCGAGCGCACGCAGACGGCAGCCGGAGAGCTCGGTCTGGCACTGCTGCGCCAGACCGCGGAGCAGGACCAGGACCGCCAGGAGGAGCGACGGCTTCTCCGGACGGCGCTCGGCCTGACGACAGGCTCGGCCCAGGCCGCGGTCAAGGATCTCGTGGCGTCAGGCCGGCTCGCTGCGACGCACAGCCACGCTGTCCTGGTCATCGACGTCTCCGAAGCACCCGACGACATCGCTCGCGCCCGGATCGCGGCCGCGGTCGAGCATGATCGACGATTCAGCGGGACCGGCGAATTCCTCATGCTCGTCAGCGACGCCAACGTGTACGCGCTCATGGCCTGCGACGGGGAGCACGTCCTCCTCGAACGCGCCATGCGCATCACCGAGCGCATCCGTCGAGCCCACGACGCCGTCGGCGGACGCGCCCCCGTCGCCGGCCTCAGCGCGATCGGAAAGGGGACTGACGACTTGCCGCTCGGTCGCCGCGAGGCGGAGCTGGCGGCTCGGGTCGGGACGCGCCTGGACGAGGCGACGCAACTGTCCCGGTGGGATCAGCTCGGTGCGTTCCAGATCCTGGCTCCGGTCGTTGATGTCATGGATCCCGCGGCGCTCATCCCGAAGAGCTTCCGTGCGCTGCTCGCAGATTCGGACGCCGTAGCTCTGGTGCCGACGCTCAGCGCGTTTCTCGACGCCGGAGCGGACGCCCGACAGGCCGCCGATCAGCTCTACGTCCACCGAAGCTCGCTGTATCACCGTCTGCATCGCATCGAACGCATCTGCGATCTGAACCTGAGCGACGGTGACGCTCGCCTGGAACTCCACCTGGCTCTGCGGCTCTGGCGCTTGGCCGGAGAGCCCAGCGTGGCTCAGATCGATACGGCGCAGACGAGCATCGCGGCCAATCCGTTTCGGGCCCCGGAGGGCTCCGGTTAACCGGGTTGATCCCGCCGGGCTGTCGCACCACTGAGAGCGAGTCTGGCCGCCCGGGGTGGAAGGGAGTTCCTCAGCTCGTGCGACATCTGTCGCACGAGCTGACAGCGCGGTCGCTCGACCGTCGTGCCGAGCTCCCCTCGTGAATCCCTAACGTCGAACTTGAGGCGGCGAGGACGCCTCCGGACCGAGATCAGAGGAGAGAAGCGTGGCTGCGATCCGCGAGAAAGACGGGGCGTCTCTACCAGGTGGCTCTGCGGTGCTGACCGATGCAGATCGTGTCGGGCTGCTGGAGTACATGACGCTGATGCGGGCGGTGGAGGATCAGGGCCTGCGTCTCTACAAGCAGGGGAAGATCCCGGGGTCCTTCTACGACGGCAGCGGCCAAGAGGCGGTGAGCGTCGGGGCGACATGGGCGCTGCACGGCTGCGATCCGATCTCCTCTCCGCTGATTCGTGACCTCGGGGCTCACCTGGTCCGTGGCACCGACCTCGTCGAGCTCTTTCGCCACTACATGGGCCGAGCCAATGCCATCAGCCGCGGACGCGAGGGCAACGTGCACTTCGGTGAAGCGAGCAACGGCATCGTCGGCATGGTTTCGATGCTTCCGGACATGATGGTGGTCGCAGTAGGTCTCGCGATGGCCTTTCAGATGCGCGACGAGGCGCGGTGTGCGCTGAGCTTCTTCGGTGACGGTGCGACGTCGCGCGGTGACTGGCACGAGGCGATGAACTGGGCCGGCCTGGACCGCCTTCCGGTCATCTTCATGCTCGAGAACAACCAGCTGGCGTATTCGACGCCGACCTCACGCCAGTTCGCCGTCAACCCCGTCGAGCGCGCTGCCGGCTACAACATCCGCGCCGTCACCGTCGACGGTAACGACGTCGAGGCGGTCTTCAGCGCCACCGCGGAAGCCCGGGCTCGCGCCATCAGTGGGGAAGGCCCAACCCTCATCGAGGCGCAGACGATGCGAATGCACGGCCACGGCGCACACGACGCGGGCCGCTATATCCCACAGGAACTGCTCGAGCACTGGGCCGAGCGGGATCCCATCACGAGCTACGCCGAGAAGCTGCGCGCCGACGGCGTCGACGTCGACGCAGTGCAGGCGGGCGTCCGCCAGCGCGTCAGCGATGCCTCTGAGGCGGCGCTCACCGGCCCGATGCCCGACCCGGCCGATGCCCTCCGGGGCGTGTTCTGCGACACCGAACCGACACCGGTCGGCGAAGGTCCGTCACGCTGGAGCGGGTTCAGCGCGGAGGCCGCCCGATGAGCGAAGAACGGACATACCTGAAGGCGATCTCGGCCGGACTGCGACAGGAGATGGAGCGCGACGAGCGCGTCTTTCTCATGGGCGAGGACATCGGCTCCTTCGGCGGCGCCTTCAAGGTCACCGACGGCCTGATCGATCAGTTCGGGGCCTCGCGGGTCCGCGACACGCCGATCGCCGAGGCCGGGATCATCGGCACCGCGATCGGCGCCGCGATCGCCGGGCTGCGCCCCGTGTGTGAGATGCAGTTCGGTGATTTCATCGCGTGTGGCTTTGACCAGCTCGTGAATGTGGCGGGAAAGATGCACTACAGGTTGGGACTCGCAGTTCCGCTGACGCTCCGCCTACCGACTGGAGGCGGATTCTCCGGCGGGCCGTTCCACTCACAGAATCCCGAGGCCTGGTTCATGCACGCGCCAGGACTCAAGGTCGTCGCACCCTCGACCGCCGAGGATGCCCAGGGCCTCATCGTTGCGGCGATCCGCGATCCAAATCCGGTGATCTTCCTCGAGCACAAACATCTCTATCGACGCGTCAAGGGCACTGTGGACAGCGATGAGATCGCGCCGACGCCGTTTGCCGCTCGGCTGGTGCGCTCGGGCAGCGACATCACGATCATCGCCTACGGGGCGATGGTGCATACGGCCGAGCGGGCCGCGGACGAGTTGGATGCCGACGTCGAGATTCTTGACCTGAGAAGCCTCGTGCCCCTCGATGAGGACGCGATCCTGGCGTCCGTGGCACGAACCGGCAAGGTGCTCATCCTCGACGAGGCCAACCAGACCTGTGCCGCCGGAGCCCAGGTCGCGTCACTGATCGCCGACCGCGGCTTTGACCTTCTCGACGGTCCGGTTCGCCGGCTCGCCGCAGCGGATGTGCCCATCCCATTCAGCCCGCCGCTCGAGCAGCACGTGCTGCCCGGGGAAGCGGCCATCAAGGAGGCGGCTCGTGAGCTCCTCCGGTACTGAACAACTCGTCGATGTGCTGATGCCCGCCATGGGAACCTCGATTACCGAGGGGACGGTAACCGGGTGGATCAAGCAGGTCGGCGATGTGGTGCAACGTGACGAGCCGATCTGTGAGATTGCCAGTGACAAGACCGACACCGAATGCCCGGCGCCCGTCTCGGGCGTCCTTCGCGAGATCCTCGTCGAGCCCGGCGAGACCGTCCAAGTCGGAACGGCGCTCGCGCGAATCGCCTCCCACGACGCCGGGTCAACGAACTCGAGCTCGACCAACGGGTCCGGTCCGGAGCTCGTCTCAGCGGCCGCACCCGAGCCCGCACCGAGCTCGGATCAGGCGACGGGTGGATCACCGAGCGCGAACGGAGCCATGGCCCGGGTCCCACAGAACGGGGATCGCCGGCAGATGCGAGCGACTCCCGTCGTTCGCCGCATGGTGATCCAGCATGGTCTCGACCTGTCGCTGATCGGGGGGAGCGGACATAACGGTCGAGTAACCAAGCAGGACGTCGAGGCATACCTGCAGAGCGCGAGCAACGGCCACGCTGACGCCGAGCCCCCGCTTCACAGCGAGTCGCCGTACCGACCCGATCCGACGCCCGCAGCAGTGGGCACACCCACGCCCCCGTCCGTTCCGCCGGGGTCCGGTCCGGCCGCGGTCGATGGCGCTAGCACCGGGCGTCCCGTGCAGCTCTCACGGATGCGCCGATCCATCGGCCGGGCGATGCGCAACTCACTCGCCACCGCGGCGACCTGTACGACCGTGGTCGAGTGCGACATGTCCGCGATCGAACGTGCGCGCTCGGAGCTGGGAGTGACCGCCCTGCCGATCGTGGCGGAAAAGGTCGTCCAGACGCTGCGCGAGTTCGCCAGCCTGAATGCGAATCTCGACGACGAGACGCTCACGGTCTTCGATGATGTCCATCTCGGAATCGCCGTGTCCCTGGGTGACGACGGTTTGGTCGTCCCGGTCATCCGCAGCGCACAGCACCTGTCCACCGAGGGGCTTGCTCAGGCCATCCGGAAGCTCGCAAGAGCTGCCCGGGACAAACAACTCGGGCCCGATGACTTCGCCGGCGCCAGCTTCACGATCACTAGCCCTGGCGCCTTCGGGGCATTGATGGCGACCCCTGTCATCAACGTGCCCCAGGTCGGCATCTTGGACATGGAAGCCATCACGCGCCGTCCCGTCGTGATCACCGACAGCCAAGGGAACGAGAGCATCGCCATCCGTTCCATGACCTACTTCTGCCTCAGCTGGGATCACCGTGCCATCGACGGCGTCTACGCCGCCCGGTTCCTGACCGCGCTGCGCAGTCGCATCGAGGCCGGCGCCTGATGCAGGCCATCGCCATTCACGAACACGGAGGCCCTGAGGTCCTCGGGGTGCAACCGATGCAGGATCCCGAACCAGCGGACGGAGCGGTGATCGTCGAACTGAGAGCCGCGGCGATCAACCGCCGGGACCTGCTCATTCGCTCCGGTATCGGACCCGCCTACCGCTTCGACCTGCCCCTGGTCCTCGGCTCCGACGGCGCAGGAGTCCGACGGGACACCGGTGAGGAGGTCGTCATCCTTCCGTCACTGCGGTGGGGCGAGGATCAGACGGTCGCTGGCCCCGGTTTCGGGATTCTTGGCGGTCCGGAGGACGGCACCTACGCCGAACTTGTCCGGGTGCCCCAAGCGAACGTGTACCCGAAGCCGCGGGGGATGTCCTGGGAGCAGGCCGCCGCGCTCCCGCTCGCGGCAGTCACCGCCTACCGCGCCCTGTTTACCGTCGGCGAGCTCACCTCGGGCCAGAGACTCGTCGTGCTCGGGGTCGGCAGTGGCGTGTCGCTGGCTGCGATCCAGATCGCGACGTCCGCCGGAGTGCACGTGGCCGCCACGTCGTCGAGTGAGGACAAGATCGCTCTCGCCCGGACGCTCGGCGCGGACATCGCCGTTAACTACCGCCACGAAGGGTGGGTCCAAGAGCTGTCCCAGGCTCTCGCCCCTGGCGCGGATGTGGTCCTCGACTCGGTCGGGTCGACCTGGCCCCAGTCAATCGAACTCCTGCGTCCCGGTGGTGCGCTGGTCGCCTGTGGCGGGACCGGCGGAGCTGTCGCGGAGCTCGATGTGCGGGCCGTCTACCTGCAGCAGAAGCGTATCCTCGGAACCAAGATGGGAAGTCCCGCCGACTTCACAGCGCTGCTCCAGCTCGTGTCACAGGGCGCTGTCACGCCGGTGATCGACTCGGTCCGACCGCTCGCCGAAGCTGCCGACGGTCACCGTCGACTCGACACAGGCGAGCATCTGGGCAAGCTCGTCCTCTCGGTGCCCTGATGCCCGCCGCCGGACGCGGACTCAGCACGGCGCGTGCGGTACTGCGCGTCCTCAGCTTCGTCGCCAGCGAGCCTCAGGGAGTCTCCGCCCGTGACGTGGCCGACAAGCTCGGCAAGAGTCTCTCCACGGCGTATCACCTGCTCGCGAGCCTCGAGGCCGAAGGTTATGTCGCCCGCGACGGACACACGGGACGCCACGTGCTCCAGACCGTCAACCCCGGCGGGATGCTGCCCGCCGCGCTCAGCCCCGACGCACTCAGCCCGCAGTTCGAGACGGCCCTGCAGGACGGGATGCGCGAAGTGTTCGAACGCACCGGGCGGCGCACGTGCATCGGCATCTTCGGGGCCGACGGAGTCCAGCTCGTGGAGGAGGTCGGCCGCCAGGGCATCCCCCGGATGACGAACCTCGAGAAGCCGATCATCCGTCATACCGCTCACGCCCTCGCCATCGGCAAGCTCGCACTCGCCGGGTTCAGCGAGGAGGAGCTGCGCCGGTACGAGGCCGACAGCGGACTGCGCCGCTTCACCACGCTGACCGTGTGTGATCCGCTGCAGCTGCGCTACGAGTTGGCCGAGGTGCGCGAACATGGCATGGCGTCGGATCGCTGCGAGTACAACGTCGATTTCGGTTGCCTGGCCGCTCCGGTGCACGACGCCAGCGGTCAGCTGCTCGCCGCCCTGGGGATGACGGTGACCCGTCACCAGTTCCAGACCGAGTACGACGAACTCAAAGACGCTCTCCTGTCCGTCACGCGGGTCCTCGAACAGGAGCGAGAGCTCGTCGCCCACACCGGCTGAGATCACCCTGGCGGGGGCGGCCATGCCGCTGAAACGGCAGGTTTCTCGCAGATGATGCGAGGAGTGGGCGTGTTCTTGACGGCCTGTGTGTCCACGGTCACGATGGACTCATCGAGAGCGAACGGAACTCCGTTCGATGACACCCGGGCCGTCAGCCAGCGATGGCAGGGGCCGCCCGGGCACAGAGAGAGGAAGCTCAATGATCACACACGGCGGCAAGTCGTATTTCATCGTTGACGACCACATCGGAATGTGGGAAGCCGGGCCCGACTATCAGGCGAACAAATACGGAGCCGGCTTCATCAGCTGCTTCTACGACTTCCACAAGAACCTGTCCCCCCAGCAGTACGTCTGGCCCCAGGAGAAGTTCGAGATGCCGACCGAGCAGCACCTCGTCGAGGAGGTCTTCGAGGACGGGACAGACGTCGCCATCTTCCAGCCGGCCCTCCTCAAGGATTTCTTCACCCACGGCTTCTCGAGCGTCTCGCGGCAGGCCGCGCTCGCGGACAAGTACCCCGGCCGACTCATCGCCAACGGTCGCTTCGACCCGCGCGAGGGTGACGCCGGCTTCAAGCAGATGGAGCGCGATATCCAGGAGTACGGCCTCACCGCACTGAAGACCTACACGGCCGAGTGGAACGGCGACTCGCGCGGGTGGAAGCTCTCTGATCCAGAGACATTCCGATTCCTGCGCCGCGCTCAGGATCTCGGCGTGAACAAGGTCCACGTGCACAAAGGCCCGACGATCTGGCCCCTCAGCCTGGATGCCTTCGATGTCCGCGACGTCGACGTGGTGGCTTCCGCGTTCCCCGAGATCACCTTTGTCGTCGAGCACTGCGGCCTGCCGCGCATGGATGAGTTCTGCTGGATCGCCGCCCAGGAGCCGAATGTCTACGCCGGCCTGACCGTCGTCCTCCCGTTCATCCACACGCGGCCGAACTACTTCGCCCGCCTGCTCGGTGAGCTGCTCTTCTGGCTCGGCGAGGATCGCATCCTCTACGGCTCGGACTGGCCGATCTGGCGCCCCGAATGGCTCATTCGTTCATTCCTGGACTTCGATATGGCCATCGCCGAGGACGCCGACTACCCGGCCCTCACCGAGATCGCCAAGCGCAAGATCCTCGGTCTCAACACCGCCCGTCTGTACGACATCGAGGTACCCGGCTGGGCCACCCAGATCGACGAGGACGCACCGAAGTTCACCGAGACGCTCGAGCAGGCGGTCTGATGATCGAGCTCGCGACCGTGCTACAGGTACTTTCGCGGGTTCGAGACCCTGAGCTCGATGAATCGATCACGTCGCTGGGCTTCGTCCGCGACGTGACGATTCACGGCCAGGATGTCGACGTCCGCCTGCGACTGCCCACCTACTACTGCGCACCGAACTTCGCCTTCCTGATGGCGTCTGATGCCAAAGACGCCATCGGAACCATCAACCACGTGGGCGAGGTGCACGTCCGGCTGGAGGATCACTTCGCCACCGAGGAGATCGATGCCGGCGTCAGTGAGGACCGCGACTTCGGTGCCACGTTCCCCGGGGAGGCCGAGGGCGACCTCGAGAGCCTCCGCACGCTCTTTCGACGCAAGGCGATCCTCGCCCGCCAGGAAGATGTCGTGCGCGAGCTGAAGGCCCGCGGATGGCGCGACACCGACCTTCCCCGCGCCACCCTGGCGGATATCCCCGCCGGCGCGGTCCGCGCAGCCTATGAGCTGCGCCTCAGCGAGTTGGGGATCGACTCGGGACCAGAAGCCCCGGTGATCATCACGGCCGACGGGACTCCCGTCGGCGTCGATGGGATTGCCACCCACCGGAGGATCACTCGCAGCATGAGACTCAACGTCGAGACCAACGGCGTCTGGTGCGACGGTTTGCTCCGGACTCGCTACGGCGATGAGCGCGGTATGGGAGCACAGCCCATAGCCGCATAGGGAGGGGTCGGTGTGCCACCACACCGACCCATCTCACCGCGAGTCGGGTCCGCACTCAGCGGATCCTGTCACCCCGCGCCGACCGCTCAGTCGGCGCCACGGCCGAACGCCATTTTCACCAGCAAAGGAGAGACCCACGTGGGCGTACTGGACAACAAAGTCGTATTGATCACCGGCGGCGAAAGCGGCATCGGGCTCGCCACCGCCAAGCTGTTCGTGCGTGAAGGCGCCAAGGTCCACCTGCTCGGCATCGACGATGCCAAGCTGGTGTCCGCGGTTCAAGAACTCGGGGATGAGAGCGCTGGGAGCTCCGTCGCCGACGTCACCGACGCCGGGGCCGTGCAGGCCGCCATCGACGCCGGCGCCGAGCGGTTCGGAAACTACGACCACCTCTTCAGCAACGCCGGTATCTCCGGCGCTGTCGAGAAGATCGTGGACTACCCGGTCGACACGTTCGCGCGGGTCATCGGTGTGCACATGCTCGGGGCATTTCATGTCCTCAAGTACGGCATCCCACGCATGAACGACGGTGGCAGCATCACCATCACCTCGAGTGTTGTCGGTCTGGTCGGCTTCGGTGACCTGAGCGCCTACGTCGCTGCCAAGCACGGTCAGGTCGGGCTCATGCGCTCGGCCGCCAAGGAGCTTGCTCCGCGCAAGATCCGGGTCAACACCCTGCACCCCGGACCGACATCCACACCGTTCCAGGACGACATCGAGATGCGCGCCACCGGAAGCGACCAGGCGCAAGCCGCCAGCCTGTTCGACGAGATGATCCCCCTCGGGCGACACACGACTCCCGACGAGATCGCCCAAGCCGTGCTCTACCTGAGTTCTGACGCCGCCCAGATGATCACCTCCCACACGCTGTCAATCGACGGCGGGATGAGCGGCTGACCAGCACCCTCGGACCACATCTCGCGAGCGTTCCCCGCGCCAGACGCTGACCGAGACCACCGGCCAAGCCGGGCCAGAAGACGTCATCAGTGAGCGGATGGTGAGAACCGCACGTTGATTCTTGACCGGGTGATGGCCCGCGTCACAAGCTGCAGGGCGCCGTTCCAACCAGAGGAGAGAAATGTCTGTATCGCACGCGGCGGAGGAGGAGATCCTCGCCGGGCCAGAACCGGGGATCGAGACCGCTGCCACCCCCGAGGAGGGTGTCCCGCGCTGGGGGAAGATCACCACGCCGTTGATCGTCACCATCGGGCTGCTGGTCACCATCACCCTTGCGTGGTGGGCGTTCGGCGATCCGAAATGGGGGTTGATCGGGGGAAATCAAGCCAAGCTGAACGCGGTCCTGTTCTGGACCATCCTCGCGACACTGTGGACCGGCTTCTGCTTCGGCCGCTGGCCGTTCAACAAGCTGCCCCAGCCCCTGTCCGGGATCGTGCAGTGTGTCGTTGACGTCGCGATCGCCGTCGCCATGGTCGCGGTGTTCACCCGAGTCGTCGGCAGCTGGGATCCCACCTTCGGATCAAGCGCGGGAGGTGGCTCCGGGTACTCAGCAGCGGCGTTCATCGTGCTGATCGCCTTCATCGCGTATGGCGTCACGGCGGCAAACGTCGACGGCTATCCCTACGAGGGTCAGGAACAGCCGCAATCCGGTGTGGGCCAGTGGCTGTTCGGAACCGTCCTGACGCTCGTTGGAGTGGTGTGGCTGATCTACCCGAACTTCAGCCCAGCGCTCGCCAAGACCGCACCGCTCAAGCTCCCCTTCGTGACCGGGTGGATCTACAGCGGGGTCGTCGTCCTCATCTTCGCCGCCATGCTCTGGGAGAACCTCCCGTGGGCGCGGGTGCCGAACCGGCACCTGCGCTACCTGACGGCGATGCTCGTCGTTCTGGGGGGCGGATTCATCGTCTACCTCGCGACCCGCGGCATCGCCTCGATTCTCGTCCCAGCCCATATCAAGGCCACTCCCGGATTCTCGCTCGATTCCGAAGCGGCGAATGTCGGCGTGTGCCTCAACCTGTGGGCTCTGATCATCGGACTGGTGTGGCCGGCCCGGAGCGAGAACGCGTCACCGCTGGCCAGCCGGCTCACTCGCACCGTCGTGACACTCGTCCTGGGCGTTGGCTCCTACGTGCTGTTCATGCGTTGGGCAGCCACGACGATCTTTCACTTCCCAGCGGTCAGTGGGCACTACGGCGGGGCGCCGCTGACGTTGATGGACGTCGGAGTCCTGCTTGTCCTCTGGTACGCCGGATCGTTCGGTCTCTACGGTGCGCTCAAGGCCGCGCCGGAGCACTAGGTGATAGGCCCGGCGTAACCGCCGCGGCGACGCTGATGAGCGTCGCCGCGGCTTCGCCACCGTCTGCCGCAAACTGCTGGCGCGTCATCGAGACGGACAGCACGGCAACCGTGCGCCCGTCTCCCGAGCGGACAGGCGCCGCGAGGCAGGCAAACCGCTCGTCGTACTCCCCGTCGTCGAACCCGATGCCGGACGTTCGAATCTCAGCGAGCTGAGTCTCGAGAAAGCTCCGTGAGGTAATGGTCAAAGCGGTGAACGCCGTGAGTCCGGACGACGTGTGCTCAGCGAACTCCGCCTGGCTCAGTTCGGAGAGCCACACCTTTCCGACCGCGAGTGCGTGGGCGGATCGCAAAATCGTCGGCTCTTCTACACCCTGCAGACGCGGCAAGCCCTGGCGCCCGACCTCATCGACGATCTCCACTCCGCACACCGTGGGAAGTGCCAGGAAAGCCCGACGACGGGTCTGTTCAGACAGACGGTCGAGCGCATCTCGGAGCTCTCTGGTCGCCGGGACGCTCGAGATCGCGCCGAGGGCGGCGTGCGGGTGTGCGACTCGGTAGCGCCCGACCATCCGCGGCATCCCCGCACCTCGATCGCGCTCGAGGAAGCCCTCTGTCTCAAGGCTCGCCAGCAGATGGTAAGCGGTCGATACGCTCTTGCCCAGGTGCCTGGCGACATCGTTGGCAGTGATGCCGAACGGGTACGTGCGCGCAAGCGTGAGCACCTGTAAGACCGCGCGAGCCGTGCTGAGCCCTCGGTCTCTCCCCGCCGCATCTCCGTTGCCGTTCTCCGGGACAGGCGCGGCGATCATCCGTCTACCCAATCAGCGCTCCCGTGTCGGGGGATGCGACAACCGACGCACAGGGTCGCGGCGGGGTACTCCAGCCGTCGCACCTTGTTCGGGACGCCCTGATCACCTGATAGCTTCGGACTTCGTGGACGGCGTGTCGAACATAGATCTTGGGTTCGTCACGCGACTGTCCGCGAGCCGTCCCGTCATTACCACCTAGATCCTCGGCTCGCGCAATCGCGAGCTCCGGATCCCGTCGGTCTCCTGAGACCGAGCTGGTGGTCATCGTGCGGCTCGACTCTTGAGGGACCCAAGGAATGAGTCCCATGATCGAAACTGAAGCGAGACCCGCCCGGACCGCGACGTCGACCTATCTCCGTGTCGACGTCGCATTGACGAGCGGCAGTGAAACAGCGCTCCTCCGCGTTCTGTCGACCCTGAACCGGAGACGGTGCAAGGTGAAGCGAGCCTTCTTCGCGGGCGCGGCGTCCGCGGACAGCGCATTCTGTGACGAGCTCGATCTCCTCATCGAGGCTCCCACGTTCTATGCCGATCAGGTCGTGCACTGGCTCAACGCACTTCTCGACGTGCGCAGCGCGACGGTGTTGGCCAAGTCCAACGGCGGTGCGAACGGCGAGCACGCACGCCCAGTGATCCCGGGTGCGTCAGAGGAACCGTGACGCGAGCGTGGTGGTGGCTGCTGCGTTCAGCGTGTGTTCAGCCGCATCGCCAAGACGATCGGGGCTCGGCTGTGCAGCTGCGGGCCGCCGGCGGATGGTTGTGCCGACTACGTGGACGGTGAACACCGTGCCCTTGCGTTTGTCCCGCTCCCGGCGGAGGGAACGCTCGCCCCGCTCAGCATCGTCGTTGCCACACTCGTTGAAGCAGGGACCATCGCCCCCCCGGATCGACCCGGAACTCTCGCTCGGTGTGGTCATAGGCGCAGGAGACCCCGACCACCCCTTCAGCCCCCAGGCGCTTGGCCTGGTCCCGCAGGTCCCGCACCGCCATGTGACGAGCCCCGGAGAACGCGCCAGAGAGCTCGATGAGCTCCTGGATCTGGATCATCGTGCGACGGCGCCCGCCAGTGGGTGCTCAAACCCCAAGAGACGAACATGACCGCTGTGGCCGCCACAAGCCCCGCCGGGTCACAGCCAGCAGCGCGTCCACAGCGGTCAGTGTCTCAGCAGCCTGAGCAGGTCTGCCTCGCGGTCGGGCGAGATACCTGATGTGCGAACGCGTTCGAGGCCCTGCTCTCGTTCCCAGGTCAGAGTGTCCGTGAGCGTGTCGCTTATGGGCCGTCGCGCGAGTCCAGCGTTGAGAGCCGCATCACCGGTGCGTGCGCAGAAGCCCTGCCAGTCGGGATCGGCGATCCACAGCGGTAGCGACTCGGCCCCCATGAATTCTTCCACGCCTTGGGTCAGCAGCCAGCGATCCTCGGCGCACACCACCTCACCCGTATGTCCGCCAATCGTTCTTGAGACGTCAATCCAATCGGCCAGTGCGATCACCGACCCCACTGCGTCGAAAGTGCCGACGGTTCGCCTCTCGGCGCAGTCGATCAGCCACGCGGCGAGGTCGCGAAAGTCGATCACCTGGGTCACGCCCTCCGGGCTGTCTGGCGCCAGCATCGGCGCGAGCGGGTTGCGGGCGGCGCGTGCGACCCAGTAGCCAGCCCGGTCACTGCTGTCACCTGGACCGCCGATCAGGCCAGACCGCGCGATCAGCACGCTCGGGTGGCTTGAGCGGCATGCGAGCTCACAGGCGACCTTGGCCTCGCCGTAGAGATCCATGTCGACCTCGTCCAAGTCCGTCGGCTCACGTAGTTCGGCGCTCTCGTCGGCGTCTCGCTCAGCGTGGGAGGCGTAAACGCTGCCCGAGGACACGTAGATCCATTGACCGGCCCGCTCGCCCAGTGCCATGAGCGCCGAGCGCACCATTCCCGGCTGCCAGGCGACATCGATCACCGTATCCCAGTCGCGTTCGCGTACCTCGTCATAGGCACCCTCGGCTCGACGATCGACACAGACAAGCCGTGCCCCTTCCGGCGGCGGGCCGCTCTCTCCGCGCGCTAGGCACCAAACATCGTGACCACGATCGGCGGCCTCGCTGCAGAGCTGACGCCCGAGCCACGCAGTACCGCCTAAGACCAGAATGTCCAGCTGAGATGGAGGCATTCGGCGCAGCCTACGTGACAACCAGATAGTTGTCAACGCTGCTGGGGGCGTGCCCGGTTTGCGGGCCTCTTGGCCACCACGCCTGGGGGAACCAGGTGAGTAGACGCCGAGCTACGTCCGCCCTGCCGGGACGCTGTGTGCGTCCCTCGGCGGTCTTCGCACGGGTCGGCGCCGCGAAGGTCATCCACTCGGATGACCTCGCGCACCCGGAAGATCGCTCGTCTGGACGATTCGCATCGTGGTGCCGGCCCCTAGGCTCGACGCAGCTAATAGAGCACGCGAGGAGCCTGATGATCGAAGCCCACAATCTGACTAAACGGTACGGCGATCGCACCGCCGTCGAAGACCTCAGCTTCACCGTCAGGCCGGGGATGGTGACCGGGTTCCTGGGTCCCAACGGCGCGGGTAAGTCGACCACGATGCGCATGATCCTCGGCCTCGACGCGCCGACGTCCGGCAGCGTGACCGTCAACGGTCGGCCGTTTGCCGATCACGCCCGCCCGCTGGCAGAGGTCGGGGCGCTGCTGGAAGCCCGCTCGATTCACACCGGGCGCACGGCGCGGAACCACCTGCTCGCCATCGCGGCGACCGCCGAGGTCAGTCCTCAGCGGGTCGATGAGGTCATTGACATGACGGGCCTGACCTCGGTCGCCGGCCGCCGCGCCGGAGGGTTCTCGCTCGGGATGGGTCAGCGGCTCGGGATTGCCTCAGCGCTGCTGGGCGACCCCGACACGATCATCCTCGACGAGCCGGTCAATGGTCTCGACCCCGACGGGGTGCGCTGGATCCGCAATCTTCTGCGCGGTCTGGCCGCGGAGGGCCGGACTGTGTTCCTGTCCTCCCATCTCATGAGCGAGATGGCGCTCACCGCCGACCATGTGATCGTCATCGGCCGCGGCCGGTTGCTGCGTGATCAGTCGATCGAGGACTTCATCGCCGAGGCCGCCGGCGCGGTCGTGCGGGTCCGCTCACCCGAAGCGCGCCGCCTGGCCGGCATCCTGACGCGTGATGGCGTGACCATCCGAGATGTGGCCGAGGGCACCCTCGAGGTCGAGGGCCTGTCCTCTGACGATGTCGGCATCGCGGCCGCGGGCGCTGGCGTGACGCTCCTCGAGCTGGCGGCCCAGGGCGCGTCGCTGGAGGAGGCCTACATGGCCCTGACCGAGGACTCCATCGACTACCGATCTACCCCGAACCCAATCAATGAGGAGGTGGCTGCATGATCAGTCCCAGTGAAGCCGTGGTCGGGTCGGGCTCACGTCCGCTGCATGTCGTCCGCACCCCGCGGGTCGAGTCCCAGCCCGTGACGCTGCGCCGGGCGGTCAACTCGGAGTGGATCAAGTTCCGCTCCCTGCGTTCGTCCTGGGCGATGCTCGCCGTTGCGCTGGCGGCGATGGTGGCGTTCGCGCTGATCGTGGCCTACCAGACCCGACATCTCAACCACGGCCTCCAGGCCGCCGACCTCGCTCCGTCCGGGACGCTGCAGGGCTATTACCTCGCCGAGCTGCTGATCGGTGCCCTGGGCGTGCTCTTTGTCACAGGCGAATACAGCACCGGGATGGTGCGCTCGACGCTCGTCGCGGTCCCCAAGCGCGTCCCGGTGCTATGGGCGAAGCTGATCGTCTTCGTTGGGGTGATCGCCGTGACCACGCTCATCGTCTCCTTCGTCGCGTTCCTCGCCGGGCAGGGGCTGCTGTCGGCCTACCGGCCGGCCAGGTCACTCGGCGACCCGGGGGTTCTCCGGGCCGTCATCGGCACCGCGGTGTACCTGACGACGCTGGGTGTAGTGGGCGCGGCGTGCGGCTGGATTACGCGCAGCACGCCCGGTGGTCTGGTGGCCTACGTCGGGCTGATCCTCGTCCTGCCCGTCCTGTTCGGTGACGCGCTCGGCCACTGGGGCAAGCACGTCGCGGAGTTCTTTCCCGCCAGCGCGGGGGCGAGCTTCTCCACCAGTCTGCCCGAGTCCCCGCACCTCTCGCCATGGGTGGGGCTGCTGGTCATGGTCATCTGGGCCGTGCTCGGTATCGCCGCTTCGGTGGTCCTCCTGCGCCGTCGGGACGCATAACCGTCACGCTGTACGCGTGCAGCTCGAACGCCAGGCTCCAGCGTCGGCCCAGGTCGGCACCAACGGGATCCCGATCGCCCTGCGCGGCGGGATCCCGGCCTGGGTGCCGACGCGGTGGCTGCCTGGACCGGCCGCGAGCGACGTTCTCGTCGCCGCTGCCGTGGCGGCGCTCAGCATCCTCTCCGGGATGTTCGCGCCGGGCCGGTTCCACGAGACCCTGATCATCTGGGATCTCGCGCTCGCCGCGCCGCTGATCCTGCGCCGCCGCCGTCCGGCGCAGGTCCTGGCGTTCGTCTCGGCCGTCTGCTTCGTGCAGTGGCTGGCCGATGTGATCACGGCTGGAGATGTGGCGTTCCTTGTCGCGCTGTTCAGCGTCGGGGCCTACGAGCGCCGCTGGTGGACCCAGGGGGGCGCGATCGCCGTGGCCGTGCTCGGAATCGTCCTGGCGTTCCTCAGGTGGGGCCCCACCCACGACTGGCTTGTCTCCGCATTGACGGCCGCCGGAGCGGTGGGCGCGTGCTGGATCGTTGGCGTCTACATGCGGATGCGCCGCGACTACATCGACTCGATCCGGGAGCGGGCCGAGACGGCCGAGCGTGAGCGCGACAGCAAGGCTCAGGTCGCCGTGGTCAGCGAGCGCGCTCGCATTGCCCGTGAGATGCACGACGTGATTGCCCACAGCCTGTCGGTCATGATCACGCTCAACGACGCCGCCGCGGCGACCGACCCCTCATCGACCGCTCGCCCGACCATCATCCAGGCTTCAGAGGTCGGTCGTGACGCACTCGAGGACATGCGCCGGCTCCTCGGTGTCCTGCGCGAGGACGATGCCTCAGCGCACGAGCCTCAACCCGGCCTCGAGCAGGTCCACGATCTGCTCGACACTGTGCGCGCCTCCGGACTGGCGGTGGAGCTGGCGGTCGTGGGTGACCTCGCGGAGATCCCGGCGACGGCACAGCTGGCCCTCTTCCGGATCGTGCAGGAGGGGCTCACCAATGTGCTCAAGCACGCCAGCAATGTCCAGGCCGTGCAGGTCGAGCTGCGACGTGACGGCGACGCGGTGCGCTTCCGCGTCGACGATGACGGTGCCGCGGCCGTCGACCCGCCCCGGAGCCGCCTCGGGCACGGGCTGACCGGCATGGACGAGCGGGTGCGGATGTTCAACGGTGAGCTGGCCGCCGGCCCGAGAGAGATCCGTGGCTGGTCGGTGCGTGGCGTGCTGCAGCTCGACGAGGCCACCCGATGACCGTCCGCGTGCTGCTGGCGGATGACCAGGCTCTCCTCCGTGAGGGCTTCGCGATGATCCTGGGCGCTGAGGCGGACATCCAGATCGTCGGGTCGGCCTCTGATGGGAACGAGGCTGTGCGCTTGGCCAGCGCCCTGTCACCTGACGTGGTGCTGATGGACGTGCGCATGCCCGGAGCGGGAGGTATCGACGCAACCCGGCGCATCGTCGCGGCGCAACCGAGCGTCCGGATCATCATCCTCACCACCTTCGATCTCGACGAATACGCGTTCGAAGGGCTGCGCGCCGGCGCCAGCGGGTTCCTGCTCAAGAACGCCCGGCCCGAGGAGCTCATCTCCGGGGTCCGATCTGTGGCAGCCGGTGAAGCGGTGTTGGCTCCGACGACCACGCGACGCCTCCTCGACACCTACGCAGCCGGGTTCACCGGGCTCGAGACGCCGGCCCCGACCACCCCAGACGTGCTCGGCGAACTGACCCAGCGGGAACGGGAGGTGTTCGATGAGATCGTCGCGGGACTGACCAACAAGGAGATCGCGGCCAGGCTGTTCCTCTCCGAGGCGACCGTCAAGACCCACGTCGTGCGGATCCTCTCGAAGCTTGATCTCCGCGACCGGATCCAGGCCGTGATCCTCGCCTATGAATCCGGGATCGCTCCGTCGGGGAGGTAAGCGCTCGGAGGGAAGGGGCCATCGAAGGGCCACCTGGCTGTCGTTCGCCGGCCGGGCTCCCAACACGGCCCTGCCATCACTGGCGCGTGCCGTGTCATCCGCGAGCGGTCCCGGGTCGATCTGCCGCCAGTGAACCGGCTGTCTGACAGGAACGCCGCGCTGGTCCCCCAAGTCAGATCTTGGGGCGGTCCCATGATCTGATGCCCGATTCTGATGCCCCATCGTGGACGCCCGACTGGCGTCTCCCGAAGGCAAAGAAAAAGCCCCGGATTTCCGGGGCTCTCTCCGAAGCGGCTGAAGGGACTCGAACCCTCGACCTTCTGCATGGCAAGCAGACGCTCTAGCCAACTGAGCTACAGCCGCACTGGCGCAGCCGAGTATAGGAAGGTCAGACGGCTCAGGGCCGATCACCCTGGGTGCCGCGCGATGCGGTGTGTCGTGGGGCGGTCCGGGCGGTCTGCGGGTTCCCGATCAGCGTCGCCAGGCGGATCGCCGCAGCCATGTGGGCGTAACCGGCGCTGTTGGGGTGCAGGTGATCGCCGCTGTCGTAGATGGGGTTGAGCACCTGGGGATGGCCCGGGTCGGCCATCACCGCGGCGAAGTCGATCACGCCGTTGAACGCTCCGCTGTCGCGGATCCAGTCGTTGAGGGCCTCACGCTTGGCCTCGCCCGCCGGCGTCCAGTAGAAGGCCCCCTTGAAGGGCACCAGCGTCGCGCCGTAGATGCGTAGCCCTGCCCGGTGCGCCGCGGTGATGATCTGCTGGTCGGCGGCCACGATCTGAAAGTCCGACACGTTGGTGTGCGGTGCGGTGAGCGGACTGCGACCGTGGCTGAAGCCGATGTCGTTGGTGCCCTCGAGCAGGATCACGTCGCGCACGCCGGCTTGGTCCAGTACGTCGGTGTCCAGGCGGCGGAGCGCCGATACGCCACAGCAGGGGGACGGATTGAGCAGGCGGTTTCCGCTGATGCCCTCGTCGATCACCGCCAGCCTGGGCCCCCGCACGCGCGAGAGACGGCGGGCGAGGTCATCGGGCCAGGCGCTGAAGCTGTTGAGCGTGCTGTGAACCCCGGCGGTGATGGAGTCGCCGAGTGCGGCGATCGTGCCGACGTAACGCGGTGGGCTCAGCGTGTCGACGCCGGTCAGCAGATACCAGCTCGTCGCGGTGGCGCTGCTCCAACCCGCGCCGGCGGCCAGGACGTGGTCTCCGGCGCCGAGGAAGTCGGACTGGGCCGCGTTGCCGTGGTAGGTGACCGGGCCGGTCACCTCGGGCAGGTACAGGCTGACGGCGAGGCGCTCCACTGTGTGGACATCGATGGCCACGGGATCTGACACCACCGAGCCGCCGGCCGGAATCGTCACGTAGTCCGAGCCGTTGAAGGTCAGAGACCGCGGCGGGCTTGCCAGGTGCCCGAACGCGCCCGCGATCGCCACTGACGCCCGCCCGATGACCAGCGGCCGGGTGCCATAGGCGTTGCTGAGGTGGACGCGGACGGCCGCTCCGTCACTTGACAGCAGCGCGATCTCCCGCAGGGTCTGGTTCGCGAACCCGCGCTGGGCCTGTGGGTCCTTGGCGCTGGCGGTCTCCGGGGCCGCCGTCCAGCTGGCCAGCCAGCGACTGTGGGCGGGCACCCGGGCCAGTTCCAGGGCCAGCCGCGCCCGGGCGTGCTGCGCCCGGACGCGTCGTTGAGCGGTGTCGGCGAGGTGCGGGTGATCCCACGGTCCGGGTGCGCTGGCCTGCGCCGTGGCGCCGTGGCCGGGCCGCAGCGCCACGGCGACGAGCAGAACGACGGCGAGTACTGCAACCCCTGCGAATGTGAGCCGTCGGAACAAGCGAGAGGGAGATTAAGCCCGCCCGCAGCGGACACTGTTAGACCCCAATTAGCTCGGGCCGACCCCTATGTCCACTCAGCCGGTGAGCTTGCGGGCCGCCTCGAAGATATGGGGCTCCAGCAGGTCCCCGCAGTAGATGGTCACGTGGACTCCGTCGAAGCGACACAGCTGCCCGTTGACGTCGGTCGTGTACTGGTCATCGGGGGAGAGGTAGGTGTCGACATCGAACACGCTGGCGTTCTTGGGGTCAGACGCCGCGGCGCGTTTGATCAGCGTGTTGATCTCGGCGTGGCGCACGGTCAGGCCCTGAGGGGCAGGGGTGCCGTCAGCCTGGGCCGGGGGCTTCACGTAGGGGATCGTCATGAACAGCAGCTTGCGCCTGCCGTTCTCGCCCAGGACCTTGATGAACCTCCGCATCCGGGCCTCGACGTAGTTGTCGAAGGCGGGCTCACCGAGGTGGACGACCTTGCCGTTCCAGCGCCAGTTGAACTCATCGCGGTAGCCGAGTTCGAAGATCACCTCGTTGGCGCCGAACGCCTTCGCCTCGGCCTCCCAGGTGGCGATCTCGTTCACGCAGGTCTTGCGCGGCGCCTCCCAGACGCCGTTCACGTCGATGTCGCCCCGCACGCCGAACGCGCAGCCGAGGATCGCCGCGTCGGCCACCGCCGTGCCGTATTTCTGCTCGTCGTAGAGCATGGGCACACCGACGGTGAAGGCGATCGAGTCACCGATGATCAGCGCCCGCTTGGGTGGGCAGGTCTTGAACACCTTCCTGGTGCGCGCCGCCGGCCAGGTGACGGCGCCGCGATCGAGCTCCTTGAGCTGGAACTGAGCCTCGTCGGCCATGGGTGGTGCGACGGTGCCCGCTCCCACCGTGTTGGTCAACGTGACAGCGCAGGAGCTGTCACCGGCTAGGTGGGTCTTGACCACGGGGACCGGAGCGCTCGCGGTGGTGGGGATCGCCGCGGCGCTGGCGGCCAGGGCGAGGGAGACCACGCCGGCGCCAGCGGTGATCGGGGTGAGGGGCCGCACCACCCAGGCCGGCCAGCGCCGCTGGCGGATCGGCTGCTCGACCAGGGAGTAGGACAGGATCGACACCGCGACTGCCGCCGCCGCGCGCACGCCGAACAGCCCCCCGCCCTTCAGGCCCGTCTCGCTCTGGGTGATCCAGAGGAACAGCGGGAAGTGCCACAGGTAGAGCCCATAGGAGATCTGGCCCAACGCCCGCAGCGGCGGCAGGCAGAAGATCCGGTTGGCGATCGTGCGCGGCGCCGTCATGACGATCGCGATGAGACCCACCGACAGGGCGTCCAGCGCCAGGAAACCCCACGGATACATCCAGTGGTCATCTCCGTCGGCCTTCCACATCAGCGCGAGCGCCGCGAGCACGAGTGCGGCAGAGCCGAGGCTGATCATCGGCAGCCAGCGGGTGAACGGCTCGCGCCGGCGCCGCTCGGCGTCGCTGGACGCCGGTGCGTTGAGACCGGCGCTTGAGCCGGTCTGCCAGCCGCCGGCCTCCAGCTGGCCCCTCAGCCTCAGCCGTGCCATCAGGATGGCCAGGGCCGCTCCGGACAGCAGCCCGGAGGCGCGGGTGTCGGTGCCGAAGTAGACGCGGGTCTGACCGCTGCCGCCGTGGTAGAGGATCAGCGAGTCGAGGGCCGAGGCTGCCAGCAGCACCAGCGTCAGGCCGAGCAGCAGGCCGAGCAGACGGCTCGCCTCGGCGTCGGTCGGTATGCCCCGGCTCCCGCGCAGCGTGCGCCGCACCAGGAACGCCACCGCGAGCACGAGCAGTGGCCAGACGACGTAGAACTGCTCCTCGATCGCCAGTGACCAGGTGTGCTGGAAGGGCGAGGTCGGCCCGCTCTGGACGAAGTAGTTGGCCCCCACGGCGATCTGGTGCCAGTTCGAGTAGTAGAAGAGGGCGGCCAGGCCGTCTCCGAACAGACCCGGGACCGCACCGATGGTGCCCTGGAATGCGTAGTAGACGCCGATCACCACGACCAGCACGAAGAGCGCCGGCAGCAGGCGCCGGGCGCGCCGGGCCCAGAAGTTCGACAGCACCACGCGGCCGCTGGACAGCCACTCGCGCACCAGCAGCGAGGTGATGAGGAACCCCGACAGCACGAAGAACAGCTCGACGCCGAGGAAACCGCCCTTGGCCCAGGAGAAATCGCCGTGGTAGAGCACGACGGCGGCGACGGCGAGACCACGCAGCCCGTCGAGCCCGTCGATGTGGCTCAGCTCGACCCGTCGGTGGCCTGATGTGGCGGCGGTCATCGCAGAATTCATAATCAAGCAGGCCTCATGCCAGCGTAAACGCGTCCGGCGGTCAGAGAGTTTTGTTCCCCCTGCGGACGGCCGGGCAAGGCGACGTCGGGAGTCGAACCCGATTACAAGGCTTTGCAGGCCTCTGCGTAGCCGTTCCGCCACGTCGCCGAGCCGTTGAGAGGGTAGCGTCCGGCTCCGCTGTGACACCGATGCATGCCTCTTAGGGGCGCCCGGCTCATGTGCGCAGCAGCACCCGGTTGCCACTCGGGTCGGCCAGCAGCGCGCCGCCCGGGGTATCGGTGATCTCCACGCCGGCCCCACTGGCCCGGGCCAGTGCCGCGGCGAGTGACTCGTCCGAGCCGACCTGCACCACATACCAGCGCAGCCCGATCCCACCGGGGTCTGGAGCTGATGCGCCGCGTGAGTTCCATGTGTTGAGGCCGATGTGATGGTGATAGCCGCCAGCGGAGACGAACAGTGCCCCCGGGTAGCTGCGCACGGTCGTGTCGAAGCCGAGCACTGCGGCGTAGAAACGCTCGGTCTCCGTCAGCTCGGCGACCTGGAGGTGGACGTGACCCATCCGCGTGCCCGCGGCCAGCCGGCCGGCGACCCGCGGTTCCCTACCGAGTTCACCCACCAGATCGTCGAGGTCGAGGGCCAGCGTGGCCATCTCCATCTCCCCATTCGCCGCATGACGCCACTGCTCCCGGGGCCGGTCGCGGTAGATCTCGATTCCGTTGCCGTCGGGATCGTTGAGGTACAGCGCCTCGGACACGAGGTGATCCGAGGCCCCCGACAGCGGGTGGCGCCCCACCGCCAGGTTGACGAGCGCGCGGGCCAGGTCGACCCGGGAGGGCACCAGGACGGCGAAGTGGAACAGCCCGGTCTGGCGCGCATCCCGGGGCGGCGCCGAGGGTGCCTCGACGAGCTCGAGCAGCACCGTCCCATCGGGGGTGCCCAGGGCGAGGGTCGCTTCCGATTCCGAGCTCAACGCTGTCATCCCCAGCACCTCGGTGTAGAAGGCCCGCGAGCGCTCGAGGCTCGCCACCGTCAGGGCGACGGTGGCGACGGCGGTCCCGGGATCCAATCGATCCGCGGGGGACAGTGAGCTCTCCCGGGCCGCCGCCATGATGGCTTCAGGCCACCTCGGCCTTGTGGTGGCTGACGAGCTGGTCGAGCAGCTCACTCAGTCGGCCGCGCAGCTCGTCGTCGATGAGCTCGCCGGTGTCGGAGAACTTCGACATCGCCCCGCCGATGGCCAGGTCGATCTCCGACAGCACGCGTGCGCCGGCGATCTCGAAGGCCTTGCGCGCCGACTCGCCGGCCCACAGGGCACCGTAGTCCGACGGCGAGCTGGAGATGACCGCCACCGGCTTGCCGTAGAGGGCCGCGGTCTCCCCGCGCGGGCGTGAACCCCAGTCGATGACGTGCTTGAGCTGGCCGGGCAGGGTGCCGTTGTACTCCGGCGTGGCGATCAGCACCACGTCAGCATCGCGGATGCGGTCGCGCAGCGCGCCGGCGTGCGGCGGGGCGGAGTCGCCGTCGTCGTCCTGGTCATAGGGCTCGAGCGCCTTGAGCTCGGCCGGGTCGAGCACCTCGACGCGCACGTCCTTGGGCGCGTGCGCGGCGACGGCGCGCAGCACGGCGGTGTTCAGCGAGCCCTGGCGCAGGCTGCCGGAGATGGCGAGAACGGTGGTCATCTACGCCGCCTTGATGGTGGAGACCGACACGATCAGCTTGACCTGGTTGGCGACCATGAGGTTGCCGCTGCCCAGGGTCTGGTTGAACGACACGCCGAAGTCAGTGCGGTCGATGGTGGTCTCGACCTCGAAGCCGACGCGCTGGTTGCCCCAGGGGTCCTCGTCGCTGGCGGCGACGGCCGAGCCGGTCAGGGTGATCGGCTTGGTCACGCCCTTGATGGTGATCTCGCCCTGGAGGGTGACGTCCTCGCCGCTGAGCTCGCCGGTGGCGGAGAAGGTGATCTGGGGGAACTGGGCCGCATCGAAGAAGTCGGGGGACTGCAGATGGCCGTCGCGGCCGGCGTTGTGGGTGTCCACCGAGGCGACCTCGACGCTGCCTGACAGCTTCAGCGCATCGTCGGTGACCTCGATCGAGCCCTCGAAGGTCTGGAAGGTGCCGCGGACGGTGGCGATCCCCAGGTGCTTGATGGCGAACCCGACGTTCGAGTGGGCCGGATCGACGGTATAGGTACCGGTGGGAAGGGCGGTGGCTGTGGCCATGGCGGATCTCCTGAGAGGTAGTTGAGCGAGCAATCACCCTAGCACGGAGCTTGTGCCGTCAAGCGTTAAGAGCGGATCGTTGGTGGGCTGTCAGTGGTCTGTGGGACCACCGACAGCCCGAGCCGCGCCGGATGGCGCCGCTCGGGTCGGCAGCGTGGCTCAGGCGACGCTGCAGCTGCCGTCCGGCAGCGCGCCGGGCAGGCGCCCGAGCAGACCGGCGAGCTGGTCGAGCTCGGCGGGGGAGAAGTGCTCGAGGAACAGGCGCTGGATGCCGGCCACGTGGGTGGCTCCGGCGTTGGCCAGCTTCTCATAGCCGGCATCAGTCAGACGCGCGTAGGAGATTCGGGCATCTGACTTGCAGGCAACGCGCTCGACCAGCCCTTGGGCGACGAGTCCGTCGACGAGGCGGGTGATGCCCGAGCGGGTCAGCATCGTGCGCTCTGACAGCACCGACATGGCGAGCTTGCGCTCGTCTGCCTGGGCGAGGTAGAGCAGCGCCTCGTAGTCCCGCGTGGTCATCCCGTGCTCGGCCAGCAGGTCGGCGTCCAGCTCGCGGACGATCGCCGCGTGGCTCTGCAGGTAGCTGCGCCACGCATGCAGGGCCGTTCCGTCGAGTTTGGGAGTTGCGACCGCCATCTCGACGAGTCTAGTTGACCGGTCAACGGCCGGGCTGGACGCCCATATGCGAGGATTTCGCGCATGGATCCGAACAGCATCGATCAGGCCTACAACCAGCTTCAGCAGGAGTTCAACGAGGTCGCCGGCACCCTCCAGACCCTGGCCGGCAAGCTCTCGACCGCGGCCGGCCAGGGCGACCAGCACGCCCAGGAGTGGCTGCTTGACCTCAAGAGCCTGGCGCTCAACCTCAAGTCCGAGCAGATGCAGGTCCAGAACCTGCTCGCCCAGATCCACGGGTTCGTGGACAACCAGCACCAGCAGTACAGCCAGCAGATCCCGGCCTACCAGCAGCAGTACGGCCAAGGTGGACGCGGCGGCCTCGGCGGCCTGCTCAACTCGAACTTCGGACGCGCTCTGGAGTGGGGTGCCGGCTTCGGCATCGGCGACGACCTCATCAACAACCTCTTCAACTAGGGGAGACGGTGCCGCGGCCGGTGGCCGCCGCGGCCGTGACCGCGCATCACGGACTTCGTGGCATGCACCTGGCGGTTGACGACATCAGGGCCTGTGTCCGCGTCACCGTCGGTCCGCACTCAGACGCACTGGACCTGCTGCCGAGACGGATCGGTCGGGCCACCCCTGTGCCCACAGGTCATCTTCACGATGTCTCGGCCGCCACCGGAAGAGGGCACCTGCTGCGCCGTCCCTCGTGGCTCGAGGGTCAGAAGTCGGGAGGAATCCGCATCGGTACCTCCGGGTCGGGGCTCCGTGAAGTCCCGCCTCAAACGCATGCCACAGACGGGAAACAGCCGGGCCTCATCCGCGCGCGCCGGGTTCGCGGGGTTGGGGTCGCCAGCGTTCGATGACGGTCTGTGCATCATCGCCGCTGGGCGATGGCCCCGTCAGTGCCCGGTTTCCCGGTCCCGGCTCCAGCCCGTCGAGCACGAGGGTGTAATAGCGCTTCCAGAGGTCCGGACGCACCTGACCCGTCGCCTCGATGATCGCCGACAACACAACCTGGATGATGGGAAAGTCGTCATGGGTGACGTCGGTCCGCAGCCGGCCCGCGGCGCGTGCGTTGTCAAGCAGCTGGATGATGCGCGGTTCGATGCGCGCTCGGCCGAGGGTCGAGATTTCAGCCGCCCGGCTCGCGGAGCCGGTGAGAAGCTGCTGGAATCCACGGTCGCTGGCCATCAGCTCGCCGGCCTGCTCGAGGAACCGTCGCAAGCCGCCGCCGTCGGTGTCCTCGGTGAGCACCTGGTCTGCCAGCGCGACGAACTGGTCGAGCGTTTCCTCGAACACGGCTTGGATGAGCGCGTCCTTGTTCTCGAAGCGGCGGTAGACGGTTCCCGTTCCCAGACCGGCCTCGCGAGCGATCTCATCCAGCCGTACGCCCAACCCGCGCCGAGCGAACGCACGCCGGGCGGTCTCGATGATCAATCGCCGGTTGCGCTCGGCGTCGGCGCGCATGGGACGTGCCCGTGGCGCTGCTGAAACGGGGCGTCGTGTGGTCATGAGCACAGAATAGCCTCTAATCGGACAACAGGCTTCCGTTTCTGTGGTACGGTGCCGTCAGGTAAACGGAAATGAGTTGTCCGTTTATGGGAAACCACCCGACAAGGAACGGAGCTCATGACATCGCTTCTCACAGAACCCGTCGCACCGCCTGCGGTGGACCCCCACTACAAGCGCCGCTGGCTGATCCTGGCCCTGCTCGCGCTCGGTCAACTCATGGTCGTGCTCGATGCGACCGTGGTGAACATCGCACTGCCCAGCGCACAGAAGGCGCTGCACTTCTCGAATGACAACCGGCAATGGATCGTCACGGCCTACGCGCTGGCGTTCGGATCGCTGCTGCTGCTGGGCGGCAGGATCTCCGACACGTTCGGGCGCAAATGGACGTTGATCGGGGGTTTGTCGGGCTTTGCCATCGCCTCGGCGATCGGCGGCATGGCCCAGTCGTTCGACGTGCTCGTGGCCGCGCGAGCCGTCCAGGGTGTCTGTGCCGCACTGTTCGCACCCGCGGCGCTCTCACTGCTTTCCAACACCTTCACCGACGGCAAGGAGCGGACTCGGGCGTTCGGCATCTACTCAGCGATCGCCGGTGGCGGATCAGCGATCGGACTGCTGCTCGGTGGCGTGCTCACCGAGTACCTGAGCTGGCGCTGGTGCCTCTATGTCAACCTCGCCTTTGCGGTGCCAGCGGCGATCGCGGGGATGCTGCTGCTCGTCAATCAGCGTGTCGAGATCCGTCCCCGGATCGACATGCCGGGAGCGCTGACGGTCAGCGCAGGCCTGTTCGCGCTCGTCTACGGCGTGTCTAACGCCGAGACCCACAGCTGGGGCGACAGCACGACACTCGTGTGCCTCGCCGCGGGCGTCCTGCTGCTCGCACTGTTCGTCGCGATCGAACGTCGCGTCGCTCACCCACTGCTACCGCTGCGGATCCTCAAGGACCGCGACCGCCTGGGCTCATATGCCGCGATGGGCTTGGCGTCGATGGGCATGTTCGGCGTCTTCCTGTTCCTCACCTACTACCTCCAGCAGGCCCTCGGGTACTCGCCGGTCAAGACCGGTCTCGCGTTCCTGCCGATGTCCGCCGGGGTGGTGGCCGCGGCCACGGCCGGGGGATCGCTGCTGCTGCCGCGCATCGGCCGCAGGTGGCTCGTCACGCTCGGTATGGCCATGGGCGCAGTCGGAATGCTGCTGCTCACCCAGATCACGGTCACCTCCAGCTACCTCACCCACGTGGCGCCCGGTCTCGTGCTCCTCGGTGCCGGAATCGGCCTGGTGTTCTCCTCCGCCTACAGCGGCGGAACCGTCGGTGTCGCCGAGCAGGACTCCGGCGTGGCCTCCGCGATGGTCAACACATCCCAGCAGATCGGAGGATCGTTCGGTACCGCCCTCCTCAGCACCCTGTTCGCCAGTTCCGTCAGCAGCTACCTGAGTGCGCACGGAACCGGGCGGGCCGTCGCCGAGGCCTCACAGGTCCACGGCTACACCACGACGTTCTGGTGGTCCGCCGCGATCCTCGGCGCCGGTTCGCTCATCTCGGCGCTGCTCCTGCGACCCGGACGCACGGTCCCTGAGCTCGACGCCGAGCCCGTCGCCGATCGCGGTGCCGTCTTCGATCAATCCGATCTGGACGCGTTCCAATTGCCGCGAGATCCAGTCGTGATCCAGGGTCAGCGGCGAGAGGGTGTAGGCCCGCCCGGAGAAGAGCACGATGCCGATGCGGTCGTCCGGGATGCGCGGCACGTAGCCGTCGTCGACGGGCGG
>CAZZVR010000013.1:0-33100 GCA_964657595.1 Burkholderia sp. PAMC 26561
GTCAAGGTCGCCCCTACGGGGCTGCCTTCGGCAGGGCCTGACGGCCCTCTCTTGACGGTCGCTTCGCCCGACGCATGCTGGCCACGAGGTCCGGCATCGGCCAGCCCTACCGGCCTCAGTTCAGACCGCTCATCGACCCGATTCCCAGTCATACACTCCACGCACTCGTGCTGGAGGCCCAAGTCGTCCCAAGTCGTCCCTCATGGCTGGGACCTCTGCGGGGCTCGTCGCAGGACACCATGCCGGTTCCAGCTAGCCACTTGTGAGAGCACGGAGTTCGCGGAGTGCCTCTCGGTCCTTCGGGCGGTCTGAGATCTCCTTCGAGCGGATGATGTCGTCGAGCGAGGCGACCAAAATGCTCAGCTCACTGACTTGGAGCTCGGTCGCCGATGCCGCGAGGTGCGGGTATCCGACCAGGCTGGTCAGGCTGGTGCCCGGGATGCCCATGAGGATGTCGATGTCGCCGGCTGAGATTCGCCAGGTACCGATCTTGAGGGCGCGGAGCATCCGGGCATCGATCTCGGTTTCGAGCAGGTCGATCGATCCCTCTCCGATTTTCAGGCGCGCGTCGAGATCCGAGAGGGCGTCGGCGAGCCGAGAAAGGTTCTCAGTTGTCCACTCCGGGCAGACGTCGGCGTCCTTGGTTGCCCGACTCGCACCGTGCGCCTGGGCGGCCAGGCCACCGACCAGAACAAAGCTCACACCATGGTCGAGGAGAGCGCCGAGCAGGCCAGCCCGGTCGAGGTCCGGAGCCTCCTCGCTCATCCCCTGCTGCGCTCGCGGGCGATACGTGCGTTGTTCTCGCGCACGAACGCGATGAGCTCCTCGCGAGTGGCCGATCGATCCGCCCCAGCGAGCTGGGTCCGGTTGGGATCCACGTTCGGCACAGGGTCTTCATTCACGGCGCGATCCCACTCCGCCAGCTTCTCGGGCGAGACCGTCAGAGTCTGCGGGCCTGAGACGAAGGCGCGGTTGACCATGTCGACGTCCTCGGGCCGGCTCTTGGCGTGGAGATAGCGCTCTGTGGTGGTCAGCTTTGAGTGGCCGAGGAAGCTCTGGACCCAGCGCGGGTCGGCCTGGCGAGCGATCATCGAACCGGCACCGTGGCGCAGTGCGTGGAACTTCAGCTGCCGCAGGCCTGTGGCCGCCACGGCGGCCTTGAAACGCCGGCGCAGGGCTGAGTCATCGAGTGAGCGTCCGAGGCGGGAGCAGAACACGAAGTCGTCGGCCCCGAGAAAGTCCTGGCGCTGGGAGAGGCGCGCAAACGCGGCGGCGGCCGGGTCGGCAATCGGGATGTACCGCGCCTGCCAGCTCTTGGTTGGACCTTCGATGCGGTTGCTGAATGCTCGGTGAACCACCAGCCGACGGTCAGCCAGGTTGACGTCAGACCACCTCAGCGCGAGCAGCTCGTTGACCCGCAGCCCCGTGAAGGCAGCGACACGGATCAGCTCGGCGTCCTGGGCGTCCTCGTGGACACGGGCCTCGATCTCCGCATCGTCGAGGATCAGCTTGTTGACCGTGCGGTGGGCGCCCGCTGCGGCGGCACGGGCGATCAGCTCGACCTCATCGCTCTCGTAGAAGTCGAGGACGGCAGGGGGGAGCTCACGGCGTTTGTTCGTCCGCGTCGCCGGGTTGGTCGGAAGCCGGTAGGTGTCCTCGCGCATGCCGAAGTTGAATGCGGCGCTGATGACCCCCCGGTGCTTGTTGACCGTTCTGGGGCCTGCACCCATTCGATCCAGTGAGCGCAGGTACTCAGCGACCATGCGCGGGGTGATGTCCTTGACCGGGTGATCTCCGAACGCCGCCATCAGAAGGCCGGGGGAGACCCCCTTTCCGCGCCGGTGGGCTTGACCTGGCTCGGCCAGGAGCCAGCTGTAGTCGCGAAGGGTCGACGGCTTGAGCCCCTTCTCGTGCTCGAGGTAGACCATCCACTCTGAGGTCAGCTCGCGGAAGGTCATGCCCCGTCGGCGGCGCTCGTCGGCGTCGGCCTCGAGCAGGCGCTGCTCGTCATCGTGGGCCTTGACGAGCTGCAGCATGCGCGCGGCGGCCTCAGCCTCGGTCAGGGTTCCCTCGGGTGGGCGGCCGCGGCGCCGGCGCCAGCCGCCGGACCCGTCGGGCTCGACCCATGCCCGGCCGAGCGAGCGGACGACCGGCTGGCCGTCACGCGACCACTTCCCGTACCAGAACACGCCGCTGGAGCGCTGGCGAACGAATGGTCTGGTGGTCGGCTGAGCGAGGGTCACGCGACCAGTCTAAACCGCCCGAAATGACCGGGCAACGGTCGGGCAACTGTTCAGAACGGGCAACGGTCTCGGGCAACCTTCAGGCCTATAACCACCGCAAATGGACTACTTTTGCCAGAACAAAACCCCAGGATTTACGGGGGTTAGAAGCCGCGCTGAGAACTCCTAATCCTCAGGTCGCAGGTTCGAATCCTGCCGGGCGCGTCGCAGAAGCCCTGAAAAAGCTGGTTTCGTGGCTTGGGGTCAATCGCCAGCTCTCTGGATATGTCCCGACAAGGTGCACCATCTTGCCCGTGAGCGGCGCTGTGCGGGAGTCGACGGGGCATGTTTCCGGGTTGATCCGGCCAACGACCCGGTCTGGTACGCCAAGTACCGGCTGCCCGACGAGCGCCAGGTCCAGAGGCTGATCGGGCCGGCGTGGGCGGACTGGGGGAGACCCGCGAACGGCTATTTCACGAAGCGCGCCGCAGAGGCCTGGTTGCACGACGTCCTGGCTCAGGCACGGCGGGGGGCGCTGCCGGGGATGCGCTCAGGCGGTGCGACGTTCGCCGAGGCCCCGGCGGAGTGGATCCGCATCATCGAGCAGGACCGTGGACGCAAACCGCACGATCCGCGACCACACGGCGGGTTTGAAGGCGCACCTGCTGCCGGCCTTCGGTGCGCGTGAGCTCGAGTCGATCACGCGCGGGGCGATCGAGGCCTGGCGCCGGACGCTCCCGATGGGTCTCTCTGCGCGCAGGAAGAACAAGTTGCTGATCGAGCTCCACGGGATCTTCCGGCGGGCGCAGGTCACCTACGGCCTGGACACCAACCCGCTGTCTCTGGTCGAGAAGCACCCGCTGAAGTCAAGCGATGACATCCAGGTGTTCTCGCCGGAGGAGGTGTGCGCCCTGGTGCGGGCCGCCGCTTCGGAGCAGGACGCCGCCGTGTTCCTCACCGCCGTCTTCACCGGGCTGCGGTTGGGTGAACTCCTGGCGCTGCGCTGGTGGGAGGTCGACTTCCCTGGGTCGGTCATCCGGGTGCGGCGAGCTACAGCATGGGGCAGCTGAAGACGCCGAAGTCGGGCAAGGTCCGCTCGGTGCCGATGGCCCCGGACGTCGCATCGGCCCTGGCGAAGCTGGGGAGGAGGGAGGAGTCCGTGTCTCACGACGACCTCGTGTTCCCCGGCATCGTCGGCCAGTACCTCGACGACTCGGCCCTGCCCCGTCGCTACAAGGCCGCGCTCAGCAGGCCAAGCTGAGACAGCTCCGCTGCCATGACCTGCGCCACACCTTCGGCACCCGGATGATCGCCAAGGCCGATATCCGCCACGTCCAGGAGTGGATGGGCCACGCCGACATCCAGACGACGATGAAGTACCTCCACTACGCGCCCCATCCGAGGACGCCCGCCTCATCACGGCCGTACCTGGGAATCAGTGGGATAAATGATTGCGGTTGCGCCTAACAGCTGTAACCTAACGATGCGTAGGCTAACTCTGGTACTGAAAGACAGGTTTTATGAAACAGATCACTGACAAGGCATGGCTGATCCCCCTCGGAAACGTGAATAGCGTTCTGCTCGAAGGTGACGACGGCGAACTTGTGCTGATCGATGCCGGCTTCCCCAACCATGAGACGGCGGTCTTTGACGCACTAACCGCGCTGGGGCACCGCCCTGAAGATCTCGGCCACGTCATCTTCACCCACGCCCACCCCGATCACATCGGGAGCGCTGCTGCCATCGTCCAGCGCACCGGCGCAAAGACATGGATGCATCCCGTGGACATTCCGGTGGCCGAGAGCGGCGGACCGTTCCGGCCCATGAAACCATCTCCCCATCTGATCCAGCGGATCCTGTTCCGTTTCTTCTGGCGCCCAGACGAACCCATCGCTCCGATCAAGATCGACCAGCCCATAGAGAACGGCGAGACATTGCCGCTGGCCGGCGGGCTGACGGTCATTCACACACCCGGTCACTCCGCCGGACATGTATCGCTTCTCTGGCGCGACGATCGCCTACTGATCGTCGGCGACGTCGGGTCCAACATGGCCGGCGTCAGTGACCCCCTCGGCTTTGAAGATCTCGACCTCGGCCGCTCCAGTCAACGACACCTCGCCTCACTCAACTTCCAGGCTGCGGCGTTCGGCCACGGAGGGGCCATCTCACGCGACGCAATGCCCCGCGTAAAGAAGGGCTGGGGTGAGCAGTATCGCCCCGGTCAGCCGGCGACAAGATAACCATGCCACTCAATCTCGATCGTATTGCCTACCTTGTGTTAGTGAACTCTGTCGGGCTCAATCGCGAAGGTATGCATGTCGTCCGTTGAACCGCGCCAGCGCAACGCCCGCGGTCAAGGCGGGCGTCTGCGCTCAGAAATCGTCGAGGCTACCCAACGGCTCATCGACAACGGAATCGATGCGCTAACCCTGCGGGCCATCGCCCGAGAAGCTGGGGTCGCAGGCCCCTCGATCTACGATCACTTCGCCAACGTCGACGCGATTCGCGATGAGGTGCGCAGCTTATGCTTCGACGAGCTCAGCGCAGGCCTGAGTGACGATGCCGCGGCCACCGATGATCACGTAACTCGGCTGCAGGCGATCTGCAGCGCCTACGTCGCCTACGGTAAGGCGTACCCCTACCGTTACGCACTTCTCTACAGCTCTCTTCGAAGGCGTGAGCAGAACACAGCAACCGGTCACGGGGGACCGCGCGCCCTGCAGATCCTCGTAGACAGCATCACCGACTGCGTAGCGGCCGGCCAATCGTCCAGCAGCAACCCCTACGACGACGCCGTTGCGGTCTGGGCCTGCATCCACGGCCTCACAACCCTCCGGGCAAGCCGTCCCGACTTCAACCAAATCCAGTCAGACGAGACGCTCCGCAACATCGTTCGACGCCAAGCACAAATCGTCTCTCACTAGCCTCCAGACCCATCCAACACAACCGCGCCGCTCCGGGGTGCCGCCCGCGAGCGTGACCACCTCGGGGAGGATCTTGCACCAGATCGACGCCGCCCGCAGGTCAGCATGCCCTAGCCGCGCAGAAACCTCATGTACCGGGAGGCGGTGGTGCTCGCCGGAGAGCCAGGGCTGGTTGAATCAGCGATCAGACCCATCGACGCCCATGTATCGGGCGCCGACATCACTGAGATGCAGGGCTGATGGTGTCGGCGGCTGACGAAACGAACGTCGCCGAAACTCAAGTCAGGCGAGAGCGACGCCCGCCGGCCAGAGGGCTCGTGGGCATGGGCTCGGCGGCGTTATGTGGGTTCGAGACGGAGCGATGAGGCGAAGCCGTCCGTGGGTGCGACTGACCGCATCAGGACCAGTCATCGGCAGATATCTACCCGGCCCGTGGGGGACTCGCTGAGACTCAGACGGATGCGGAGTCAGGTGCTGCACGACGCTTCGGAGCCAGCGGCCCGTGCTCTCGAGAGCGCGCTTGCAACTCATCGCGCCGCGACGGTGATTGAGACGCTGGTTCCCCGGCGGTGGATCGATCCTTCGCGCAATCCCAGCGACACGACATCACCGCCGTGAGTGTTTCGGCTCCCCACATGTCGGATACGCCCGACCCGGCAGCCGTTGTCCCTCAGTCTGGACTCAGCCACGGAAAGGAACGTGTTGTGCGACAGCTGCGGCACGACGCAGGGCGGAGGCCAACGCACTCCCGGGTTGGCAAGGACCGACAACGAGTAAGGGACCGTCGTGGTTCCGTTGAACCGTTCGGTGTTGATCGCCATGTAGTAGACGCCGGTGTAAGGAGCGGTCACCTGCTGGGTGGAGGGGCGGTCAGATCCGTTGGTCGGGACCGAGCAGCCGTCGCCACCACCAGAGGTCTTGGCGACATTTGACGTGAAGTACGCGCACTCCAGCAAGCACCCTCCGGACGTGGTGCAGCTCGGATCTTGGGTGTTGTTGGTCGTCAGACGAATCTCGGTGCCCTTGCTGGCCCAGAGCTTGTAGTAGTACTTGACGCCGCTGCCAGGCAGCGCGCCCGACACCGAGCTGGTGAGCGGACAGGCCTGCTGAGGAGTCGTTCCCGCCACGCATGCTTCAGTCGCGCGCGCCTGGTGCACCGCAAGCAAAAGCAAGCACGTCGCGGCACAGAGCCCGACTGTCACGCTTCGCGTGAGTCTTGACACGATTGTGTTACCTCTCGTCCCTCTCCCTGGCATGCCGCCTGACGATACGTGAAAACAACATCTTTGAACCCGATCAAGGAACCTATCCGGCCCATAGCAGCGGGGCCGCGGGCAGATCCGACGGATATCCGCCGCTTTTGGGGGCCCTGAGCCGCGATACCAGTCGAGGACAGCCACCGAGGCCAATACAACGGGGCGACCACCTTAGGTGGTGGAGTCGCTTTAAGCTGTGGTGGGAGGCTTTCCAGACCGCGCTCGCGTCCTTGTGCCTCTGCAGCGCGGCAGTCCGGGTTTGTGCGATCTAATGGTAGGTGCGAGCCTTGAGCGCGCCTGTCTCTGCCTGTTCCCAGACCACGGTCGTCGATCCGTTCGGGGAGACGTCGACCTCGGGGTTGAGGCCGGTTCCGACCTCCCTGGGGTCAGACCAGCCGCTGGTCGTTCGCGTGGTGAGGAGAATGCGCGAGCGTTGTCCACCGATGGCGACTGTGGCGTGATTCCCGTTGGCGTCACTTGTGACGAAGAGCGATGACGCATCTCCCGCAGCGCCGAGCGGTTGCGCCGCCGACCACTTGACGCCGTTCTCGCTGGTCGAGGTGAGGTATCGGCCCTGGTCGCTCGAGGACCACAACGCGAGCACCGAGTTCGCTGGCCCGTCAGTGACGGTGGGTTCAAATGCTTGCCGGCTTTCAAGGGTGTGGCGGGCGGACCAGTCGCCGGTGATCGGGTTGCGGGTCGAGATCTTCAAGGGAGCACCGTCGCCCGTTGCCCCCGCCTGCCAGGTTGTGGCTGCAGTGCCGTTGGCCGTCATCGTGCTCGAGGGCGCAATAGGCCCCCAGACCTCGGTGCCCTCCGGCTCCTCTTGGTAGGAGAACCTCGCTAGTTCGTGAGGAACGAGCCACTTTCCGGAGGCTGTTCGGTAGGCGGCCATCTCCGCCGCGTGGACCGTGGGCAGATGCGGCTTGTGCTGGATGAGGCCGACCTGGCGTTGCCAGCTGAGCAGCGCGGCGCCGGCACCGTTCACGGTCAGCGTTACGTCTGTGCCCCCGACGTTGGCTGGAATGAGCCTTCTTACCCGGGTCATGGTTCCGTTGGTCGTGTCGATCCCGCGCGCCCAGATCGCCTGTTGTCTGGATCTATAGCCGGTCCAGATCAGCGTGGCGCTGCCCGCCGAATCGATTCCGACCGAGGCGATTGCATTGTCGACGTGGTGGGTTGACCAGATGATCTGAGGCACTGACCACGCGGCGTCGGCTGAACTGCGGGTGACCGCTTCAAGCTCACTCTTTTGATGAACGCCACCGTGTACCCAGCTCCACGCGATCACCGCCGCTCCGGTATCTGATTCGGCAAGCACCGGATTCAAGGATTGATGCAATCCGCCCACCTGCACGGGAGTGCTCCACTTGCCCTGTGCGTTCTGGTCGCTGACACGGATCAGCGAGTCTGCGAAATCGCCGACAAACCGAGAGGTGCTCCAAACGATCGTTGACGCGCCCTGGGCATCTGATGCGAGCTGATAGCCGAAGACCTGATGACCGTCGGTCGGGAACTTCGCGATCTGAGAGGACCCGCCCGTTGTCGCCGCAACCCCAGCCGCAACCGCCACACCGCAGACCATCAGCACGACGAGCATCCCGACCGAGCGGTTAGGCAAGCGACTCCGGAAGCGGCTAAAAGTCATGCGCAAACACTACGAATCCAGCGAACCGCTCTCACAAACCTGGTCTATCGCGACGCAACCGGCAGCGGCACGCTCTCGGTGCTCGCCGCAGCTCCCGCGAAATCGTCTCTGGCACGCTCGTCATGCAGCCGTACCGGAGTGTGAGGGCTTAACCTTCACACGATGTCGTCGGATCAGCTGACCGGCAGTTGCGGCTGCGGCGCGATCGCTTTTGAGATCTCAGAGCCCCTTCAGGGTGCTGCTTACTGTCACTGCACCCGGTGCCAGAAGCGCACCGGCACTGCTGTGCAGGCCTCCGCAAGGGTCACGTCCGGGTCGCTCAAGGTGACGCGGGGCCTAGAGCACTTGCGTGACTGGACGCCGCCGGGCGGGCTAGCCAAGACCTTCTGTGAGATGTGTGGTTCGCATCTCTTCGCCCGGGACGCTGTAAGTGGAGAGATCTCTATCGTGCGGATGGCGGCGATCGACGGTGACCCCGGCGTTCGCCCCACAGCCCACCAGTTCGTCGCCTACGCGGCCGAATGGGAAGAGATCACAGCGGATGGCCTGCCCCGTTTTGATGAACGACTGCACGAGCGATGACGTCGCTACCCAGCACCACGCCTTTGACGCTCGGCCCCGCCGGTAGCCGCGGCTGTACCGGTATCGCTCGATAGTCTTCAGCGGCAGCTGAGGACCGCGCTCTTTGGAACGATCCTGCCGCTTAAGTTGTCGGACGGCGAAGACTGAGTCCCAAAGCTCTGCCCGGCGAGGCCCACCTCCTCGACGGAGGAACCAAGCGGCTGGTTTGGGGCTCATCCGACTGGGAGCGTTTGCCAAGGGCGGGATGTAAGTCGACGATAGTTGTGGCCTCTGCCTTGAGGTGCGGCTGGACCGAATCGGCCTGCAAGCCGGGTTCGCCAGGTGCGGTTTTCGGTCAGGCCCGGGGAGCCGGTCCGACGTAGGTGGCCCGGGGGCGAAACCGCAGGCGGTAGGGGTACTCCTCGAGCGCGTGCGCAAGCAGCCCGGCGATGCGGGCGAAGCTGAAGATCGTCGGCGCCGCGCCCGACGGAAGGTCCATGGACGCCAATAGCGCAGCGAGGGCGAAGTCGACGTTGGGCGCAGGGAGGCCGAGGCTGGCGGCGGCTTCGAGCAGTGACCGTGTCCGCTCCTGGCTGCCTGCGACGGTCGTCACTGACTCGAGGCGCGCGAGTAGATGGTCCGCGCGCGGGTCTCGGTCGCGGTAGACGCGGTGGCCGAAGCCGGGGACACCGCCTCTGGAGATGTAGCCCTCCAGAGTGGCGAACGCGTCAGCGGGTGACTTGACCCGGGTAAGCAGTTCGGCGACCTCGAGGGAGGCGCCACCGTGCAGGTTGCCTCCGATAGGTCCAAGTCCTGCCAGCACCACCCGGTAGGGGTCTGCCCACGTCGACGCCGCGACGCGGGCAGCCAAGGTGGAGGCCGCCATTTCATGGTCGGCCAGGCAGATCAGTGCAGCATCAAGCGCGGCCACCTGAGCGGGCCGGGGTCGCTGGGCAGAGAACGCCGCCCACAGTCGATATGCCGCGCTGTGGTCAGGCGCCGAGGAGCCCGGAGCGATCAGGCCGAGGATTCCGGCAAAAATCCGGATGCCGGTACGTCTGATCGCCGGGGGGCGGCGGTCGGCACGGCCCGGGTCCGAGGTCGCCAGCGCCGCCACGGCGAGTGGAATGAGGTCAAAGGGTGAGACGCCCGGGGGCAGGAGGGGCCTCAACCCGATGACCTGCGCAGCTGCGGGTTCATCGAGCTCCCATGGTGCTGGCGTCGGCCCGTCCCACAGCAGTGCCACTACGTCCTCAAAGCTGCGGTAGCGGGCCAGGTCGTTCACGTCGTGGCCGCGGTAGAACAGCCGGCCGCTCGGATCGAGCAGGGTCAGCCCTGTCTCCACCGTCACCTCTAAAGCGCCAGAACGGTTCGGGTGCCGAGAGCCTGCAGCGAGGCGTGAGACCGCGTCGGCCCGGAACACCGAACGGCGATGTGAGCTGGCCGGGTCACGCTCGAGCAGTCCGCGACTGACATAGGCGTAGACCGTTGCGGGTTTGACTCCCAGACGGTGGGCCACCTCGGCCGTGCCGAGCAAGTCGTCAGCGCTCACCAACTCATGTTGACGTGATCAACATTGAATTGCCACCCACAAGGTTCGACTCTAGAGACGAAGCCACCACTCCGAGGAGCCGGATATGCCAACTTCCCACCCCGAAGTTCACGAGGGCCTCGAGGGCGTTCTCGCGGTCGCCACCGATATCGCCGAGCCCGACCGCGAGGGCAGCTCGCTGCGCTACCGCGGGGTCGACATCGAGGATCTCGTCGGGACAGTTCCCTTCGAGCGAGTCTGGGGCCTGCTCGTTGATGACCGCCCGGAGCGTCCGCTGCCACCCGCCGAGGCCCACCCACTGGCGTTCCGCACCGGGGATACGCGCGTCGATGTCCAGTCGGCAATCGCTGCACTCGCACCCGAGTGGGGTATCCCGCCTCTCATCGACGTCACTCCCGAGCTCGCACGGGAGCAGCTCGCCCGGATCTCGGCGGTCACCCTGTCCTTCGTCGCTCAGTCGGCGCGTGGCAGCGGTGCGCCACCGGTACCCCAGTCGGTCGTCGACACGGGCGCGAGCCTGGCCGAACGCTTTCTGCTGCGCTGGCGTGGCGAGGTCGACCCCGCCCACGCTGCGGCGATCGACGGCTATTGGATCACCGCCGCCGAGCATGGTCTCAACGCCTCAACGTTCGCCGCACGCGTGATCGCCTCGACCGGAGCCGACGTGGCCGCAGCGCTCAGCGGTGCCGTCGGGGCTCTGTCGGGGCCGCTGCACGGCGGCGCTCCCGCCCGGGTGCTGTCGATGCTCGACGCGGTCGCGGCCAGCGACGACCCACGCGCCTGGGTTGCCGAGCGGCTCGACCGGGGCGAACGCATCATGGGCTTCGGTCATCGCATCTACCGCAGCGAGGACCCACGCGCCCGGGCACTGCGGCGGATGGCCACCCAGCTCGGCTCGCCGCGACTCGAGGTGGCCCTCGAGCTCGAACGTGCCGCCTTGGAGCTGCTAGCCGAGTACAGGCCCGACCGCGTGCTTGCGACAAACGTCGAGTTCTGGTCCGCTGTGGTGCTCGACCACGCCCAGGTGCCCCAAACGCTCTTCACCCCACTGTTCGTCTGCGCACGCACCGCCGGCTGGTCTGCCCACATCATCGAACAGCGCACACGTGGGCGGCTAATGCGCCCCGGCGCCCAGTACGTCGGACGAGCCGCACGCAGACTCGCAGGCTGACCGAGAACAAGCGGCGGCGCTAACCGGAACCGTGGCAACGCCATCGTGTTGGTCACGCGGTGCGATCACTCCGGCACGGCAAGTCGTCGCCGACCTGGGACTGAACTCGCTCGACACATACCTCTTCAAGGGGCCAGCACCATACGTAGCCGATCTCTGGCAGGGCGGCCGCCGTACCGAACGCGGCCCGATCGAGGCCCAGCAGCGCGCGCTCACACAGCTCTACCACGATGCAGCAATGCTCGAAGAACGCGTGTAGTGAACATCCTGAGCCAGCGCGTCGGCTCAAGCGAGGGGCTGGACCTGGCCCGTGTAGATCGCGGGATGCGTAGGCAGGGCCTGCGCGGACGCTCGCGCTCTTGGCGACTGTCGGGGCTCTTCACGTGTCTTGAGTGATCGCTGCTTCCCCGGGAAGAGTTCAATGCCTTGGATCCCGTGGCCCTGTCGTCGGCGACGGCGCGAACTTATCGGCGCGAGCTGACGGATAGGGAGTAATGGATCACAGCTACTCACATCCACGCACGCCTCCTCGGCTCATGCTCGCCGGGGAGGTACCGCGCGTGGCCGCACGGCGCAGCGACGCCGAGATGATCGCGGCGTCCGCGCGCGATCCCGAGGCGTTCAACCAGCTGTTCGAACGCCATTGGGATGAGCTCTACCGGTTCTGTCTGAACCGGGCCGGCTCGGCGGGTGAGGACCTCGCGGCTGAGGCCTTCCGGGTCGCGTTCGATCGGCGCAGGCGCTATGACACCCATTACAGCGATGCGCGGCCATGGCTGTACGGGATCGCCACCAACCTGCTCCGCGATCACTTCCGGGCCGCGCGCCGGGAGGAGGCCAAGATGGGGCGTTCAGCCGCCCTCGAGGTGCTGTCTGAGGCCGATCCGGAGCTTGGGGGGCTCGAACGCCAGCTGCTCGGACCCAAGGTGACCACTGCACTGGCGCAGATCCCCGTCGCTGACCGTGACGCGCTCTTGCTCATGGCCTGGGCCGACCTCGACTACCAGCAGATCGCCCGGGCGCTCGACGTGCCGGTGGGCACGGTCCGTTCCCGCATCCATCGCGCACGCCAGCGGCTGGGCGAGTACCTCGCGATCCAGGACCCAACCCAGTTTCCCCTCACGAAAGCGACGACACGATGACTGACCACGACCTCGACTGGCTGGCCGCCCAGGCGCCCCAGCGCATCGCCCTGGACCCCGCCGCGCGTGAGCGTGCGCTCCTCGCCCTCGTCAGCTACAGCGCTCACGGTGGCTCCGCGCACACGCCGGCTCGCCGGCGGCTCGGACTCACTCGTCTGCTGCGCAAGCCAGGCTACGCCGTGTCGCTCGGAGCCGGGGTCACAGCCATCGCCGCGGCGATCGTGCTGTCGCTGGGCGTCGGTTCCCACGCAGTGAGCTCGCACCCGGTCCCGGGTGCTCAGGCGGCCGTCCACTCTGGGGCCCAGTCACCGTTGGTGCACCTGGCCTCCTACATCTCCAACGACACGACTCTGGTCGGGGATGCCACCCTGGTGGTCCGGACCACCAGCGAGGCGGGTCAGCCGAGCTTCACCGGCTATGACCTCTACAGCGACGCCGGTCCGTACTACTTCGCTGAGAAGGAGAGCGGACTGCAGGGTCAGGTCAGTGCCGATGACAACCAGGCGGGCGAGCTGTTCGCCAACGAGGTTGGGGCCGCCAAGCTCGCTGCGTCGGGCGCCGACGTGCAGACCGCCGCCCGTGAAATGGCCAACGCGCCGGCGATCAAGACTCAGTACACCCCCGCCTCACCGGAGTACGCCAACCGGGTCTGGGAGTTCTCCCAGGCCGCGCTCATCGCGGGCGCGGGTCAACCAGAGGTGCGAGCCGGCGTCCTGGACATACTCGCCACGCTGCCCGGCATGAGCGTCACCCACGGCACCTTCGATCAACAGCCGACCCTGGTGCTGACCGCGGGGACGGCCGAGATGGGAGCTGGGTATCAGGAGCAGTTGACCATCAACGCCCAGACCGGTGTCCCGATCCGCTTCACCGGCGGCAAGCCCGGGGCCACCCCGGCCACGACCGTTGACTACTCGGTCTCGCGGGTGTCCTTGGGCAATCTGCCGGCAGCGGCCGGGGGCCACGGCTGAACGACGGCAGGACAACTCACACCCTGAGGCCAGCGGGCGGCGCCATCGGCGTCGCCCGTCGTGGTCGCAAGCCATGGCGCGCGCCCCTGCGTCTGGCTCGCAGCCAGCGTCGGACGGTCGCCGCCTTACGATTCGTGCTCAACGCCGAAAGCAAGCACCGCTGGGACACCGCGATCAGCTCAGCCACATTGATTGAGCGGTCCGACGCCGGGTCGCGCCGCTCGCCGAACGTCGGGCTGGCGCGAGCGCGACTTCACAAGCCGATCTGCGTAGGTCCAGGACCACCGCCCGCCGAGATCCCGCCCGCCCTCACTCGGCGAGCCCGAGTGGTCTCGAAGCGATAGGCGCCGCTCGAGCTGTTCCTCGCAGCACCGCGCGTCCCCCTCGCCCTCCGGCTCCTGTTCCGGCTGTGCTGCATCGAGAATCGCGAACGCCGGCTGATACAGACCCGCTTGCTGTTTGAGGTAGCGGCGAACGATCAGATCGCGGTCCGCATGGGCGCCCAGTCATCCCTCCCCGCGGCGCATCAGCTTCTCGATCTCAGCCTCGTCGACCCAGTAGTGCTTCTCATCATCCAACACCGGCAACAACACATACAGATGGGTCAGCAGATCAGACAGCTTGCAGACGCCCGACAGCTTCAGGCTCACATAGCGACTATCACCCCACTCGGGGAACGTCTCATCGAGCCGGATCGGGCTGGCCTCGACTTCATACCCCAGCGGCTCGAACAGTCGCCGGACCATCCACGCGCCCCCCGCAGCGGGAACCACGGGGAGCTCTGCCTCCAGCGGGATGTGGGAGTCAGCGAGCTCCTGGTGGCCGTTGCACACCCCCGACATGGCGGTCTTGAACACCGTGACTAGACCTACCGACAGGAACGACGACGCGACATAGGGACGGTCGTTGACGTATTCCGCGAGGGCAAAGCCAGCTGACCCGCGACCACGGCGAACGAGCCCAACGGGATCTACCGACAGGAGCAGCGCCGCGGTGCATCGCTCATCCGTCGCCTCCGGATAGAACACATGCGCGGAGCCGAAACCCATCGAAAACGACTGGACTCGGTCCGGGTGCTTATGCAGCAAGAAACCGAGATCCGTTGCCGGGGCCTGCGTCGTAGAGATCGTCCAGCACGGGCTCAGGCTACTGCCGACCCCCGAACCGGACCGCCGACGAGCGCTCAGCTGCGAAGGCATCAATCGCGAGTTGGCGAGAGGAACCTCAACGGGGTGGTGGTCCGGGGCGGACCCCGGGGATGGCACCATCGGATGCGTGGATGACCAGTACGCAGTCACGGAGGGCGTGAGTGACCGCATAGATTGCGGTTCACCGCTCTGTACAGACGCCGCTGGAGGAACCCCACAGCGACTGCTTCGGCGGCTCCGGAGCCGTGGACGGGTGCTCATCACCGTCACGGCTCTCGTGGCCAGCGTGCTGGTGTCGGCCTGGGCCGAGCGGTCGCGCAGCTTGCCACCCGGACTCCGCCAGTCGTCGTATCGCGACGCGGCCGTCAACCGGGGTGCTCAAGCCAAGCGGCCCGCGGGCACTCTGACTGCTCAACAGGCGTTACAGGTCGCGGGCGAGCACGTCATCTTCGCCTACGCCGGTGAAACCCCGCCCCGGTCCCTGATCAACGCGATCCGCGCCGGTGAGGTCGCAGGCGTGATCCTGTTCGCCCCCAACGTCGCCAATTCCGCAGCGCTCGCCCATGCCCTCAACCGGATGCAGGCCGCCGCACGCGCCAGCCCGCATCCGTCTGAGCTTCTGGTCATGACGGACCAGGAGGGAGGTCTGGTGCGCCGACTCTCAGGCGCGCCGACGTTGTCGGAGAAGCAGATCGGAGAAGCCTGAACTCCGCCGCCCTCGCCACCCAGGCGGGTCGCGGTGCGGCGGAGAACCTCTCGGCTCATGGGATCGACGTCAACCTCGCTCCGGTGCTTGACGTGTTTCGCTCCCCAGGCAACCTCATCGACCGATTCGGGCGCTCCTACTCGAGCCATGCGTCGATCGTCAGCCGGCTCGGAGCGGCTTTCATCACCGCCCAGCAGCACGCCGGGGTGGCTGGGACCGCGAAGCACTTCCCGGGCCTCGGCAGCGCCCAGCGGGATCAGGACACGGACGGGAAACCGGTCCGGCTGGCCCTCCGTCTCAGCGAGTTGCGCAACGTGGATGAGGCTCCCTACCGGGCGGCGATCTCCGCCGGGGTCAAGCTGGTCATGGTGTCCTGGGCAACCTACCCGGCGCTTGACCCTTCAGCGCCTGCGGGCCTCTCATCCCGGGTGATTCAAGGCGAGCTCCGCAAGCGACTCCACTTCAAAGGGGTGACGATCACCGATGCCATCGGGGCCGGCGCGCTCTCGTCAGTCGGCAGCATCGGAGCGCGGAGCGTCCGCGCGAGCCAGGCCGGTGCCGATCTCATCCTCGCCTGCGGGACCGCGCCGGGAACGAACTCACCACAGACCGGTTTGGACGCCGTGCACGCCATCGCTGCGGCGCTGACCACCGGCCGCCTCGACCTCCCCCAAGTCCACCAGTCGACCCTCAGGGTGCTGCACCTCCGATCATCCCTCTGACGCAGCGCCTCGGGTGGGCGTCCTGGTCCGCACAGTTCGTGATGCCCAGCTCGCTGATGGTGCTAGGCTTTATGGCGTTATCGCAGAGGGCCGAGGAGAATGCCGTGAGGGTTGATCGGTCGGAGTCTGTCGCGGTGTTCGAGCAGGTCGCGAGCGAGATTCGCCGAGCGATTCTCGACGGTGAGGCCAAGCCGGGAGAGCGCCTGCCGCCGGCCCGGGATCTCGCCGCCGAGCTCGGCGTCAACACCAACACGGTTCTCCGCGCGCTGCGGGTTCTGCGTGACGAGGGCCTGCTGGAGTTCAAGCGTGGTCGCGGCGTCAGTGTCTCGGGTACGCCCGAGCGAGCCGCGGTGCTCGAGAAGGCGCGCGAGCTCGTGGAGATCTCGCGTCGTCACGGCTATCGGCGCGAGGAAGTGCTGCGGCTGATCGAGAGCCTGCCGTGATGCCCGGGGCCGCCCCGCGTGCACCGGTCGCTCGGCGTATGCGCCTCTGAGTGGGGGTGGTGGGTCGCGGCGCGGCGGCTGTGCCAAGTGGCCATAGGTGGGGTTGAGTGCTCTCCTGTCGGCGCGGTTGACACCCAAAATGAAACTAGCGATACTCATTTCATGTCAGCTGGTTTTGCCGACTCCACACGCACGGGGGCGCGGGATGCGTTGCGCGCGCTGTTTGCCGAAGCGAAGCGGCGGATGTGGCGCCGGCGCCGTCGTCAGCTCATTCCGGTAGTCGTGCTGCTCGCGATCGGCGCCGCCGTCGTGTGGCTGGCCGGCGGTAGCGGCGGGGACTCGGCTGCGGGCCAGACGGTGCGCAGCCAGCTCACAGCGCGCCTGCGGGTCGTGGAAGCGGAGGTGCATGGATCGCTGAATCCGCTGGGGGCGACGCCGAGCCTCAGCCAGCTGATGGACAACTTCGCGGTGCTGCGCAGAGCGCAGACCGCGGCTGACCGCCGGTGGCATCCGCACTGTGACTGTGCTGGTGCGGCGACTCAGCTCGGGCGGCTGACCCGCTTCACGATGAGGCTTCCGCACGGCTACCGGGTGTTCCTGGATGTCGAGCGGTTCATCAGCGGCGGGCAGCTGAACACGCCGGGCGGGTCCTACATGATGAACCTCGACCTTGTCGACCGCTACGGGAACACCGACAGCACGAGCTTCGGCGCGAACACCCAGTACACCGTCAATCCCCTCTCGACGGCCAGCCCGGGTCCGCCCAGCAAGCGGCCGAGCGGCGGCGCCGGCCTGGCAAGTCTCGTGCCTGACGGTGTCGCAAAGGTTTCCTGGACCTTTGGCTGCGCTCGTGGCAGCCGGGCAGCGAACGGCGCCACAGCCGGCCCGGGCACAACGGTCGTCGTGCCCGTCGTCAACAACGTGGCGGCCACCTGGCTCGCGCAGGCGCCGGATTGCGCCGGCGCGACCAAGGTCGTGTGGTGGGGCGCCGACGGCCAGACGGTGACCTCGTTCAATCCCGAGGGGAACCTGCTGGCACCACCGTTTGTCAAAGGCAGGCTCGGTCACGGCACCTTGAGACTGCTGACGAACTCGGGCATCGGCAGCGCGCACATCGGAACGAGCTCGGCCCGCGCGTTTGCCGTCCTGGACAAGCAGTTGGGAAGCCCGGCCGACCGTGACGTGCCCGTCCACGGCTGCGCCAGTGACCGCCAGTCGGTCTGGACGAGCCCGGCGGTGGCCGTCCCGTTAACCGTGTTCACAGACCATGGGCGTTTTGTCGGCTATCAATACGGCGCCAGCGGTGGCGATCCAGAGGACGGCCCGGGAGCGAGGCTCGAAACCAGCGGCGGTCTGGCGCTCGGCAATGAGATCCGCACCGTGCGTGCGATCTACCCGTACGGCTACGCGAGCCAGGCATCCTCCTATGTGGGGGATTGGAGCGTGGCGAGCGCCGGCTCGCGCTTCTACGGAACCGCGACACCCGAGCGTTATCCAAGCCATGCCGTCGCGCCCGATGATCGGATCTCGACGATCGGCGCCGGCAGCTTCCCGACCTGCAGTACGCTCGCCCCGTCGACGCGCGGTCCGGCGCTCATCAAACCGGGCCCGCACGCCTCGCCGCAGACTGTCGCGCGTTACTGGGTGGGAAAGGCTGACCTGCACGCCAGACGGGACGGGGCCTGCGTGGTCTCCCACACGACGCTGCCCAAGACCGTGCCCGGCGCGCCGAGCCCGTCGCTGCTCGACGAACTGGCGGTGTTGCGCAGGTCCGCGACGGCGAGCGACACGCTGCCACGGGGTCTGCGCGGCAACTCCCCTCAGGCACGATACGTCAGCGCCATACGGCTGGCGAGAACGGTCGACGGATTCTCGTATTACATCGTCCCGTCCGCATCTCCATCGCTCCTGGTGGGCGCCCCCGATCAACGTTGCCTCGCGGCCGCGAGCACTGCGCTGCATGCTGAGGCGCCACGAATCCCCAGAGCCATCCGGGCCCGCACGCTCGCGCTGGCCGCCCGGACGTTTGCACAGGAGCGCCTGACGCTCGCGCGCGAGACAGGCGACGGAGTCTGCCTGCTGTTCGCCAAGCAACACGAGAGCGGCGGTACCTGCGGTGCCACCGGCCCGGATCTGCGCAGATGGGGGCTCACGAGCACGATGGCGCGGATCGCCGGCGTCGTCCCCGATGGCGTCGCGGCGGTCGTGGTTCACGTGCCCGCGTACGACGGACAGCGCGCAATCACGCGGCACGCAGAGGTCGTCAACAACGTATTCGCGACCTCGATCCTGGAGACATTCGGTGATCGGCGGAAGCCGACGCTCCGCTGGCTCTCAGCCAGCGGCAAGCTCATCAGGTCAGTGCCAGCACAGGTCGACGGTGTTTCCGACTCCGGCTGGTGCGGTGGCTGCGGATAGCGCTGGGGCGCCCGATCGTGTGAACCGACCCGTGCAGCTCCGCGTCAGTCAGTCGTCCCGATCAGGATCACCGAAGTGGGCCGCACGCTCGGACCGGTCCACTGGCCGTCCGGGATGAACCGCAGCGTGTACGCGCCGGCCGGCAGCGGCGGCACGACGTCGCGCACCCCACGCCGGTCCGCGAGACACAACGGTGTCCAGTCCTTCGAGCCCCTGGGCGGATGGTCCCTGGGGTCGTCGGTCAGCAACCTCGCGTCGGCCGGCGGAACGTCATAGGTGTCATAGGGCGGGGCATAGCGCCAGGCGCCGATAGCGGTCGCGTCGGCGCGGGTGAGGGTCCTCAGACCCAGCGGCATACGCTGAGATGATCCCGCACCGCCAGGCTGCGCGCGCAGTTGTTCGCCCTGGCTCGGGGGTGCGAGACTGCCTCGCGTGAGCCACGTGCCAGATCCCGCGCCGCCCACGCTGGCCATGCGTGATTCCGCGCGGGCCCGCCATCTCACGACGCTGGCCTACGGATCGCGCAGCGAGTTCAACGACCCCGGACTGGCCTACCGCAGGCTGTTTGGCGAGATGTTGGGAACGTTCATGCTGGTGCTCGTTGCCGCCGGTGGCGGCATCCTCCACGCGCGAGGTGAGATCAGCCTGTCCGCCGCGGTGGTGGCGCCCGGATTGATGGTGATGGCAATCATCCTGTTCATGGGTGCCGTGTCAGGTGCGCACCTCAACCCCGTCGTATCAATCGCCTTCGCGTTGCGCGGTGACTTTCCCTGGAAGCGGGTGCCGGGTTACGTCGTGGTCCAGCTGCTCGGAGCCACGCTGGCCTGCCTGTTCCTGCTGGCGCTGTTCGGCAATGTCGAGCACCTCGGGGCCACGCTGCCCGGTCCGGGCTACCGGTCCTGGCAGGCGTTTCTGATCGAGGTCGCCCTGACCGGCACGCTGGTCAGCGTCATTCTGGGGACCGCGTCGTCGGCCCAGAACGTCGGGACCATCGGCGCCCTCGGGGTCGGCGGCTACATTGCCCTCGCGGGGCTGTGGGCTGCGCCGGTCAGCGGCACGTCGATGAACCCGGCTCGGTCATTCGGACCTGCGTTGGTCAGCGGCGACTGGTCTGCCTATTGGGCCTACGCCGCCGGGCCGATGTTGGGTGCCTGCCTGGCCGTCGGCTGTGCGCTGATCCTGCGGGGCCGTGGCGGGGCCGATCAGGCTGCGCGCACCGCGGCGTCCGGTGATCTTCACTCCCACCCCCGAGCCGAGGAGCTGGACCCATGACCACGCCGCAGGTGCCGATCCGATGGGCGGCCGAGGTCGCCGAACACGATTACGACGCGGCCGAGGCCTACCTGTCCCTGAAGCGCGAACCGGAAGCGGTGAGGAAGGCCGTCAAGCACCTCAGGAAGGGCTCGCTCACCACCCGGCGTGCCAACGACATCCTGCGCGCAGCGGGACTGGCGCCGGCGGAGCTGGCCGATCCGGGGGTCATCAAGGACCTCATCAAGGTCATCGAGGGCGTCAAGCTCAGCCCCATCCTGGTCCTGACGGGCAAGCAGGGTGCCGAGATCGCCGACGGATTTCACCGCGTCTCACTCGTGTACCAGCTCGACCCCTACGCCGACGTCCCGCTCAAGCTGGCCTGAGCTGTGACGATGGACCGGTCCGAAGCTGCCGCGCGTTCCGTCGTCGTCACCGGCGCGGCCGGTGGCATCGGCTCGGTGATCGTCGACCAGCTCGGTTCCCGCTGGCGCATCCGGGCCACCGATCTGCGGGCCGGCGACGGGGTCGAGGCGCTCGACGTGACGGACGTCGAGCGCTGCCACGCGCTCTTCGCGGGTGCCGACGCGGTGGTGCATCTCGCCGCCAATCCCAGCCCCGAAGCTGACTGGGACGCGCTGGCGGGCCCCAATGTGGCGGGTGCTTACACGGTGGCGGCCGCGGCCCGCGCCTGCCACGTGCGCCGGCTCGTGCTCGCCTCCAGTGTCCAGGCGATGTCCGGCTATCCGGAGGTATGGCAACGGCGTGCAGAGGATGCCCCCCGTCCAGCCAATCTCTACGGCGCGACGAAGGCCTGGGCGGAGGCGCTGGGCAGCTGGGTTGCCGCGAGCTCCGACACATCTGTGGTCGCGGTGCGGATCGGACACTTCCTCGCCGAGCCTCCCGCCGGTGAGGACGCGACGCCACGCAACCGGGCGGCCTGGCTGAGTCCGGACGATTGCGCCCGGCTGTTCCAGTCAGCGGTGGAGTGCGAGCGCGACGGGTTTGTCGTGGTCAACGGGATCTCCGCCAACCGCTATCGGTTCGTCGATGTGGAGTCAGCCGGGCGCGACATCGGGTACGCACCGATGGACGACGCGTGGACCTGGCGCCGCGCCGGGGGCTGATGCACGCTGGGCCGGACGATCGCCATCATCTCCGACACCCATCTCCCCAGGGGTGGGCGTCAGTTGCCCAAGCGGTGCGTCGCGGCGCTGATGGCCGCCGACCTGATCATCCACGCGGGCGACCTGATCACCCCGGATGTCCTGGCGCAGCTCACTGACTGGGGTGAGACCGTGGCGGTTCACGGGAACGTCGACAACGAGGCGCTACGTGCCCGGCTCCCCGAGCGAGTCGAGCTGACGGTCGAGCATGTCCGGCTTGGACTGCTCCACGATGCCGGCCCCTCACGCGGGAGGCTCGGACGGCTACGGAGCGCGTTTCCCCAAGCGCATGCGGTGATCTTCGGGCATTCCCACATCCCCCTCCTCCAACGGGATGACGCCAGCGGCCTGCAGATCTTCAACCCGGGCAGTCCCACCGACAAGCGGCGCCAGCCCGACTGCACGATGGGGTGGGCGCACGTCAGCGGTGCTGAGATCTCCTTCGAGATACTCACGGTGTGAGGGCGCGACGGGCCGAGCCCGAGGACGTGGCGGAGATCTGCCGGATCTGCGCCGAGGGCTGGCGTGACACCTACGCCGGGTTGCACACGGTGGAGGAGATCGAGGCGACCGTCGCGCGCTTTTACACGCCTGAGCGGGTGGCCGGGGAACTCGGGGAGACCCCCGAGTGGGGTGGATGGTGGGTCGCCGTGGATACCGACGGGCGACGGAGTGCGGCGGGCGGGGGAGGTCTCACCGATCCCAAGATCGGTGAGCTCTTCGTGCTCTATGCGGATCCCGCTCGTCGCTACCGCGGGGCCGGGACGGCAGTGCTGGCCGCCATCACCGACCAGCAGATCGCCGAGGGGGCACGCGAGCAGTGGGTGTCGGTCGGCCAGGGCAACCGCCAGGGGATCCCGTTCTATGAGGCCAGAGGCTTCGTGCTGGCGGGCGAGCGGCCGACCTATGAGATGGCCGGTCGCCGCTCGCTGCGCTACCGACGCCCGATCGGGGGGCACCCGGGCTGAGCTGGGAACCGTTCAGGCGGCGAACGGACCGCGGAGGGCGGCCCACTGCAGCAAGACGATCGTCTTGGCATCCACGATGTCCCCGTTCGTCGTCATCGCCAGTGCCTCGGTGAACGGGAGCTCGAGCACTTCGATGTCCTCGCCCTCCTCCGGCAGTCCGCCGCCGGCACCGACACGCGAGGCAGGGGTGTAGGGAGCGGCGAAGAAATCCTGGCGCTCGGTAGCTGCGCCGGGACTGACGAACGCGTGGAAGAGGTGCTGCATCTCCCCGAGCTCGACGCCGAGCTCCTCTCCGGTCTCCCGGCGCATGGTCGTGGCCGCGTCCTCACCGGGATCGATCTGGCCGGCCGCCGCTTCGATGAGCATGCCGTCGGGATGGCCGTTCACGTAGGCCGGATAGCGAAACTGCCGGGTCAGCAGCACCGTGCGGCGCTCGGCGTCATAGGGGAGGATGACCGCGCCGTTACCGCGGTCATAGGTCTCCCGCGTACGGGTCTGCCAGTGGCCGTCGCGGCGGTGCTGGTCAAAGGTGGTCAGGCGCAGGACTCCCCAACCGTCGGACACGACCTGGACGTCCTTGACGGCGATGTCACGGTTGCGGGTCAGGTCCCGTCCGGCCTGGTCCAGGCCAGTGCGGCCGCGACGGTCGGGGATGTCGACTCCGGGTCTCCCGGTCGTCGTGGCATGGCTCATCTCCGTATCCGCGCTCAGGTGTTGCGCAGGACCCGCAGTGCGGCTCCAGCGCCGACGCCGTACACGACATGGAAGAGCGCCTCGCTGCCCAGGGACTGCAGCGAGCGCTTCCAGGGCACCTCGGCCACGCCGACGGCGGGTTGCTGGCCGAGCGAGACCAACCAGACGATGAGACCGAAGCTCGGACCGGTCACCTCGGGACGCAGCTTGGAGTTGGCGGCGAAGATGCCGTAGGGGATACCCCAGGTGGAGCCGTAGAGCCAGTGCATGCCCTGGTTGGCCTTGGGCTTATCACGACGCTTGATGCGGCCGAGGCCGAGACGCCGCGACGCCTTGTCGGCAACGGTCGCCGGCGCATCCGAGGGTTCCGCCGAGGTCAGGACGAATTCGGCACCCTGGGCGATGGTCATCGCGGCGGTTCCCGCCACCCCGGCGATGAGACCCTTGCCCGCGTCGCGCACCACTGAGGGACGCACCGGCTGACCGCCGACGGCACTCGACACCTGGGCGACCTCGACCGCGTCCCGGGGCTCACCCTCATCGACGCCATGGGTGGCGGCGGCCGCCATCGCGTAGCAGATGACATCCTCGCCGGCCGCGACCACCGGGTCGGGCAATCCGGTGGCCGAGACCACCAGCTTGCGGATCCGCCACGTCGAGTAGGTGCCGACCCCGGCGCTCAGAGCCGCGGCGAGCGCGCCGACGGGACCGGCCACGGCATTGCCGGTGTAGGCGCCGGATCCGACGCGCCCGAGCATCGCCGGAAGTTCCGTGCGATCAACCGCCAGTGCGGATTTGTCGACGGCGAGCTCCCCCGCGGCGCCCAGCAGGAGCACCGGGCGGAGCCGGCCGGAGATCTGTCCACGGGCGGCGAGAACCGCGGGACCGGACATGGAACGCATGGAGCAGGCGAGACCGGCCAGAACTGCGTCTGGCCATCGCAACGAGGAGGGCATGACGCTCATCTACCCACAAGATCTCGCCGCCAACAGCCGCTTGAGGCGGGCGCACCGCTTCTACCGAACCCGGTGCGCACGCCCCTCCCGGCCTAGCCCACGGCGGTGATGTTCTCCCGCACCGAGGCCACCAGCTCAGGCGAGACCTCGCTGATGCCGTGGTCGATCCGAGCGTGGTCGGCTACCTGCTGGAGGATCTCCGCCTCATCCTTGGCCACGAACGTGGCCTGACAACCTGGAACGACCGATCCGCATGCGAATTGCTTCATGGAAACCCCTTCCTCTCTGCGCGATCCGGTTCAAGTGCCGATTCAGCACTTGAGGTGGAAACGTTATCGGTCGATACGAGAGGATCCTCGAGTTAGTCGACACGACCTGGCCAAAACTGCTCCGTCGGGCCTGTGCGGAGCCACTCGCGACGATCTGGTTCGAGCCGATCGCCGATCTATCGCGGTCGGTCGCGGTGGGCTATCGGGCCCGACCCAGGTTTCCCGTGTCCGACGCCGACCACGGCGCCTGGCTTCGCGCGGCCGTCCAGCACGGCTACGCGGCGGAGTTCGCCGCCGCCACGTTGCGGGCGGGCCTGGGCACGCGTGAGCGTCTGCCGCTCAACGCCTTCCTGGTGCTCGAGATCGACGGCGCGGCGATCCTCTCGCCCGAGGTCGGCGCGGTGCTCGGGTCCAGCCCAGACCTGACCCTCGTCGTGCTGGAACTGACGGGCCTGGGGGCCCACGTCGATCACCTGCAGCTCCTGCGCGTGCTCGAGCCACTGCGGCGGCGTGGTCTGTTGCTGGCGGTGCGGGCCACCGGCGGCGGTCAGGTCGGCCTGCTTCAGCTGATCGAGCTGGCCCCCGAGTTCGTCATCGTCGACAGCGAGTTGATCTCCTACATCGATCAGCGTCCACGCCACGCCGCCACGGTCGCCGCGATCGGCGGTCTCGCCGGGGAGCTCGACGCGTGGCTGATGGCTGACGGGGTGCGCCGCGTCGAGGAGATCGGGCGATTGCGTCAGCTGAGGGTTCCTCTGGCCCGGGGGCCGATGATCGGGGGCGATCACGCCATGATGCGGGGTCTGGCACCCGACACGCGCGAGATGCTGCGCAGCGGGGCGCAGAGCCTCGCGGATCCGTTGAGCGGCTTGGCCGAGGCGGTCCGAGGCCTGCCGACCCGACCGCAGCTGACGACCGAGACGACCGTCGTCGTCGACGCGGACGCCCGGCCGCTGGAGGTCGTCGTCCCGGAGGGGCGCCGCCGGGTGAACGTGTTCCCGGCGATGTGTGTCCAGCGCTGCGATCGGCTCGACGAGGTGGCGCTGCGGGCGACCTCGCGGCCGGCCGAGCACCAGCTCGCCCCGGTTTGCCTGGTGGATGAGACCGGTCGGCTGTCCGGAATCATCCGGGTCGAGGTGCTGTTGCGGGCCCTGGCTCAGGGTTGAGCTCACGGGGTCGGCCGGGCCCGGTTTCGGTACGGTCCGAGGCGATGAGCCAGCCCCAGCGCGTGAGCGTCGACATCGCAGGACCGGTGGCGACCGTCTCGATGACGCGGCCGGAGAAGTTGAATGCCCTGGACTTCGCCATGTTCGACGGACTCGTCGACGCCGCGCACCGTCTCAGGGGCAACCCGGCGGTGCGCGCGGTCGTCCTGCGCGGGGAGGGTCCCGCTTTCAGCTCGGGCCTCGACTTCGCCTCGGTCGGCAAGCAGCCCGCGCGCATGTTCCTGTCGTTCCTCACCTATCCCTGGCGGGAGACCAACCGTTTTCAGGAGGTCGCCTGGGCGTGGCGCCAACTCCCGATGCCGGTCATCGCGGTGCTGCACGGCCGCTGCTACGGCGGGGGCCTGCAGATCGCGCTCGGCGCCGACTTCCGCATCGCCACACCGGACTGTGAGCTGTCGGTGATGGAGGCCAAGTGGGGCCTGATCCCGGACATGACCGGCTCGGTCACCCTCTCTGAGCTCGTGGGGCTCGACGTCGCCAAGCGGCTCGCCATGACGGGCGAGATCATCGACGGCAACCGGGGTCTCGAGCTGGGTCTGGTCAGCGAGGTCTCCGATGACCCCGAGCTGCGCGCCCGTGCATTCGCCGCCGAGTTGGCTGAGCGCTCACCCGACGCCATCGCGGCGACCAAACGGCTGCTCAACCGCAACCGGCACCTGGCTCCCCGGGCAGCCTTCGGGGTCGAGCGCCGCCTGCAGCTGAAGCTCCTGCGTGGCGTCAACCACAAGATCGCCCGGACGGCCGGACTGGCTCGGGAGATCCCCAGCTACGTCGACCGCACGCTTCGCGGCTAGCGGCTTCCCGCGGCTCGCGCATGGGGGCGTTAGCCAGGAGACTCATGCCACCGTCGCCGCTGACGCGACGTCTCGCGCTCCAATCCCTGCTGTTCGCGACCGCGTCCGGCGCGTTCAACACCGGCAGCGCGGTGTTCTTCACCGAGGTGGTCGGCCTGTCGGCGGCCAAGGTCGGCCTGGGGCTGACCATCGCCGGCGTGGGGTCGTTCCTGGTCGCCTACCCGGCCGGCCGGCTCGTCGACCGGGTCGGGCCCAAGCGGATGTGGGCGGGCGGCACGATCATCTCCGCGGTCGCCTTCGCCTTCTGGCCCTGGATTCATGGGTTCGCGGCCTATGTCGTCATGGCGACGGCCTTCGAGATCGTCGCCAACGTCGGAAAGGCGGGCTACAGCGCCTACATCCTCGACGTGCTGGGGGCGCAGGAGCGGGTGCAGGCCCAGGCCCACCTGTACTCAGCGCTCAACGTCGGGTTCACCGCCGGAGCGCTGATCTCCGGCGTCGCCCTGGCCTTCCACAGTGTCGACGTGATCCGCTGGATCCCCATGCTGTCGGTGGCGGTGGGCGTCGCGAACGCCCTGGCGATCACGCGGCTGCCGCGGGCGTCCCACGACGATCGCGCAGCCGTGGGCGAGCGCCAGACCGAGCCCAGCCCCCTCACACCTCGGTCGCACCGTAACTCGGGCTGGATCGCGACGTCGTTCTTCAACGGCATCCTGTGGACCAACCAGACGCTGCTCACGGTGGTGATTCCCCTGTGGCTGGTCCAGCGCACCGACGCGCCCCACTGGCTGCTGGCCTGGCTGTTCGCCACCAACACCGTCCTCTGCATCTTCCTGCCGGCCTTCGCCTCGCGGGGCGTCAGCACGATCGGTGATGCGCTGGTGCGCGTCCGTCTCTCCACCGCGTTCTTCGTCCTGTCCTGTGTCATCACGCTGTTCAGTCACTCGACCGTCGGGTTTCTCACCGCGCTGCTGGTGTGGCTGGGGCATGTCGCGGTGACGGGCGCCGAGGTGGCGGGGAACTCCGGCAACTGGGTCTTCCAGGCTCAGCTGATGGATCCGAGCCGGCGCGGAGAGTACGGCGGTATGGCCGAGGTGAGCAGCAGCCTGGCCAGCTTCGGCGCGCCGGCGCTCTACACGTTCCTGGTCATGCGCCTGGGTGATGCGGGCTGGTTGGCGATCGCCGGAATCGCCGTGGTGGGCGGCGCCGGTCTGCACCCGTCGGTGCGCTCGGCCGAACGCTTCGCCCAACGGCACTTCGGAGCCTGAGCGCCATCCCGTGCGGCCGCGCAACCGAACCCGGCGCACGGTCAGACGTTGTGGATGCGGAGAATCGGCGGGCGGTGCAGCGGAGTGTCATCAGACCACGCGCTCCAGTCGCTGCGCGGCGCGTCGGTCATGCGGCCCAGTTGGGCCAGCAGCGGTTCATAGCGGGCCCGCGCACGGCGGAACTCCCTCCAGGCCGCGTCATGGTCGGCGCGCATCGGCACGCCGTGCTGGGCCAGCTCATCGCAGCCGGCGATGAAGGTGTCACGCTCGAGCGCGATCTCGGGCCGATCATCCGGGGGGGCGTGCGCGATTCCCAGGAAGTCGGCGATCACGCCGAGCGCCTGCACGCCGGCCTCGACGGCCAGTTCGCTGCGGGACTGGCGCGGAACGTCGACCGCGGTGAGCATGAGCGAGGCTCCGTCGAGCACGGCCTCGGTGGCCAGGACCCAGTGGTTGTTGGGGTGTGAGGAACGAAAGAAGCCGAGCAGCGGGAAGGTCGTGTGGGACTCCCCGAGCTCCACGAACCAGTTCTCCCAGCTCTCCCACACCTCATCCAGTGCGTCGAAGCGCTCGAGTTGCCAGGTGCGCACGAGCAGCCGGGCCCCGGTCGGCGGGGCCCCGGCGCGGACGACGAGTTTGGAGATGAGCGCCTCGCGCTGGGAGAACGCGCCGTACAGGGTCGGCAGGTAGGTGATCACGAGCGCCAGCAGCACCAGGCCCGTCCCGGCGGCGATGAAGCCGAGGCATTGGGGCGCCAGCCCCGAGGGGGCCTCGGTGCCGAGGGTGAGCATCGACGAGCCGGCCAGCTCCACGGCGTGGGCGATGCCGTGGGCCGTGCTGCCTGACTCGGTGAGGGACCAGAAGATGCCGGCGTAGCAGAACACCAGCAGCGTGGACCACAGCACCAACTGGCCGAAGATGCCGAGGGGTCCCTGCAGGGCGAGGATGCGGTCGCGGGTGGCGTAGACGTCGCCGTGGCGTCCGAACCGGAGTCGGAGGTCAAGCAGCCACCGCACCCCGAGGAAGGTGACCCGCGCCAGCCGCGCGGGGACTCCGCGGGGCAGGACCACCGTCCGCAGGACGGACAGGAAGGTGGCGAGGAGGCCGGTGACCGCGAGTCCCGCGACCAGGATCCGCAGGACGATCAAGCCGGATGTGCTGCTGGGGGGCTGGGCCGGTCCGCTGGAGTCAGCCGACCGGCTGACCGTTCGCGGTCAGCGTGACTGCGAAGTTGCCACGGGTCGCGTTGGAGGTGAGTCCGTGGCCCTCGGCCCGTCCTCCGGTCACCGTTGCCTCTGCGGTGTCGATCGCGCCTGACATGACAGCGGTTGTACCAGGCATTGGGGAGCAGGGCGATCGTCGGTGCCGTCGACCTGCACTGCGCCTGTGTCGGCACGTCGCTACGGACCGGTCACGTACCCGAGCCGGGTTCCGCGCAGGATGCGGGATCCCTTCACCCGGTAGTAGGTCCGACCCGTCGCGTGCTCATCCGCCTTGACCATCAGAGCCAGGACCCCCATCTGCACGCTCCCGACCAGAGCACATCCGATGGTGACACGCAGGCCTGCGTCCCAGCCGGCGATCGTTCCGGCGGTCAGCGTCAGGCCGATGACAATCGCCCCGATGTGCCACAGCGGTGTCGGTTCTCCGGAACCGATGGCCTGAGCGTCGAGTTCGTTGCTCGCGGCAATGGATCGGCGAACGCCGCGGGGTCCGAACCACAGAAGAATCGCGGCGACGACAGTCTCCTGAACGGCAGTGCTGATCGGATTGTGGGTCGATGCAGGCGCCGCTGTGATCAGCACCGTCGTTCCGACGAGGCCCCACGCCGCGAGGACGGCACCTTCGAGCTGAAGTCGGGATCGGTAAGCCGGCGCGGTCAGGACATGATGGAGTATCCCGGTCGCCGGGTAACTTGGCACCGAATGCTTGACGCTCAGCTGCGAGCTGCAGTCGCCCCGGTGCTCGATCGCCTGTCCCGTCCCCTTTCAGTCCGCGGAGTGGCGCCCGGGTCGGTCACCGCGGTTGGGTTGCTGGTCGGAGTCGGAGCGTGTGTCGCGGTGGCGGCCCGGGCCGGGGGTGTCGGGCTCGGGCTCTGGCTGCTCAACCGGATGCTCGACGGGGTCGACGGGCCGCTGGCGCGCCTCGACGGATCGTCACAGCCGGGCGTAGGCACGAAGCTGGCCGGCGCATCGGAGCTCGGTGGGTTACTCGACTTCGTGGCCGACTTCGTCGTCTACTCAGGCTTCGTTGTGGCGGTGTCGGTCGCCCACCCGGCGGCGCGGCTCGCCTGCGTGGTGCTGCTGGCCACCTATCTGATCAACAACGTCGCCCTGCTCTCGTTCTCGTCCATGATCGAGCGGCTGAAGCTCGACTTCGGCGACGAGCGGTCGCTCCGCTTCACCTCCGGTCTGGCGGAGGGCGCGGAGACGATCGTGGTGTACGTCCTGTTCTGTGTCCTCCCCGGCGCCAGCACGACGATCGCCTGGGCTTTTGCGGGCCTGGTGGGTGTCACCGCAGTTCAACGGGTCGTCCAGGCGATCGGCGTGCTCAGGACGATCCCGCCCCCCGGCTGAGGCGGTCGAGCATCAGGCTGACCAGCGCGGCCGAGCTGCCGGTCACCAACAGGCGGTCGGCGAGTCGTCGGTGGCCGAGGCCCGCGACCATCAGGGCTGCCGCGCGGACAGGCGCGGCTGACCGCCCGCTCCGGGTGACCCGCGGGTCAGGCGCCCGCGCGGCGCTGAAATAGGTGCCGGCGGCGTAGATGGTGCCGGCGGCTAGGCGGGCCCCCTCCAGCCGGGCGGCTCGTCGCGACAGATGGCCCGCAGCGACCGCGCCGCGCAGGGCGGCAGTGAAGAAACACGCATCTGCCAGACCTTCAAGGTCGCGCCCGAATCGGGTACACCGGGTGGCCCGGGCCACAGAACCATCGGCACAGTCGCTCAGCGCCCCGAGCAACAGCAGACCGGGGTCGCCGGCTACCGCCACGGCCGGGACGAGCCACACCCGCAGCAAGGTCAGCGCGTCCGCCGCGCCGAGGGGGACCGCGCGCCCCTCTGGCGTCTCGAGCATGCCGAGGTGCCAGTCGAGCATGACGGCGCAGAGGGCCCACCAGGCGAGTCCGCAAGACTGAACCCGCCCGAAGACCCCGTTCGGGGCCAGCCGGCCGAGTCCCACCCACGCTGCAGCTCCCGAGACCATCCAGGCCCCCTCCTGACGCGCCAGTGCTGGGCGCTGGCGCCGGGTTGCGTTCGTCCGGGATTGAGCGGCGAGGACGAAGGCCGCCAGCGCCCCCGGCCGCCAGCCGTCCGTGCGCAACCGGGTGAGCTGCTCCTTGGTCCACCGCTCGCCGTCGGTCACGTGAGACCGTCCGTGGAACCCGCTGGGGGCTGTCCTGCGAACCCTATGCTGGACATGGTGGCGCTCGCGGTGTCCGATACCCCTCGGCGTCTGCGCCTGCAGCAGGGCGCGATCCTGCTCGCGGGGGCGGTGGTGATCCTGGTTTTCATTGGTGGGTCCCACAGCGGCTTCTACTGGACGCCGCTCACGCTGGGTCTGGTGTATCTGGCCGGCGCGCTGGCCGGGGGCCGGCACGGAAGTTACTGGGCCACCGCGGTCGTCCTCGTCGGGTGGGGGGCCGCCGTCGCCAGCGTGCATGAGTTCACCCCTGATCTGGACACCGCAGGGGTGTATCTGGCCGGTGCCGGGTTGGGGACGATGGCGGGTGGGTTGCTGTCGCGACGCGGGTTTGACGTCGAGCCGCTCGGGATGGCGGCAACGATCACCGTCGGGGGCGTCCTGCTGTCGATCGAGCCGCGGTTCAGCTCGGTGCTCGGAGACGCGCGCTACTACGCGCTGTTTCTCGCCGTCGTTGGCGTGATTAACCTCGGGTTGGGTCTGAGCGCCCGGCGAGGACGCAGATCGATGGATAGCCCCGCAGGTTCCACCGCGTCTGCTCCACCCTGAAGCCCGCCGGCTCCAGCGCGGGACGCGGATCCAGCGCCCGCAAGCCCCGGAAGCTTGTCGGCTGACGCCGAGACAATGCGTCGAGCCCGGCCGCGATCGGCCGGGCGACACCCCGGGCTGGGATCGCCGGCGTGACGGTGACGAGCCGTCCCCCCGGTACCAGAACGCGGTGGATCTCGGCGAGCGCGGCTGCCAGGCCCTCGCCGGTCAGGAGATGGAGCACGTACGAGGCAATCGCGACGTCGAAGCCCGCGTTGGGCGCGTCCAGCTCGCGGATATCCCCGCGCCGAACCGACCAACCGGCCGGGAGCCCTCTGACCCGGGCGAGCATCCCCGGTGACGCATCGACGCCGATCACCGTCTTGGGTACGCAGGCCAGCTTCTGTAGCTGGCGGAGCACTTCCCCGGTGCCGGTGCCGACATCCAGGCAGCGATCCTCGAGCCGGGGTGACAGCAGTGCGAGCGCGGTGCTGACCGCGCTGCGCTCGAGCCAGAGCTGTCGGTCATACCGGGCGCTGAGGCGATCCCATATCTCCGGGTCATCATCGTCCGGTGTCGTCATCGAATGCAGCCCTCGGCCCGCCCTGTCCCTGTCGCTCCGTCCCGACAGTGTGACCGGAGACATCGCCGCCGCCGCAGGTCGGTAGCGTGTGGTGGGGGAGCCTGATGATTTGGAGCTAGCCACGCACACCTCCCGGCTCGGTCGTCTGCGCGCCACGTTCCAGCGGCTCGCTGCGGCGTCGCGACCGGTTCACCCCGACACCGAGGCCGCCCTGCGCCGGCGCTGGGAGAGTCTGCCCGAGCGGGCGCGCTCGGCCGCCCAGCTGCTGGGGCGCCGGACGCCCGGCTGTGAGGGAACCCACGGCGTCTTTCCCCGGTGTGATCTGGCTTGTACGCCCTGCTACCACGCCCGGGAGGCCAACCGCGTCCGCATCGACGGGGCGCACACCGTGCACGAGGTCGACGCGCAGATGGCCTATCTGCGCCAGGAGCGCGGCACCGGCCAGCACGCGCAGCTGATCGGCGGCGAGGTCACGCTGCTCGGGCCAGAGGCGCACGCTGCGACGTTGGAGACCATGCAGCGCCATGGCCGCAAACCGATGAGCATGACCCACGGTGATTTCGACGACGACTACCTGCGTCGGCTCGCGGTGGGACCCGATGGACAACGACGCTTTGACCTGCTCCGGTTCGCCGGGCATTTCGACTCGCTGATGCTCGGCCGCACCGGGCTTCCCCGGCCGCGCGCCGAGGCCGAGCTCCATCCGTTCCGGCGCCGGTTCGTCGAGCAGTTCGAGCGCCTCCAGGCGGAGCATGGGGTCCGCTATGACCTGGCCCACAACATGACCGTCACGCCGCGCAACCTGGCTGAGGTGGCGGAGGTCGCTCGCGCCTGCGTTGACATGGGGTACGGGATGCTGTCGTTCCAGCCGGCCGCCTTCGTGGGCAATCCGGCCCGCTGGCGCGAGGATTTCCATGCCGTGACGATGGACTCGGTGTGGGCGGAGATCGAACGCGGGGTGGGCGCGCGCTTACCCTGGGCCCACCTGCAGATGGGGGATGAGCGCTGTAACCGGAGCGCCTACGGGGTGTGGGCGGCCGGTCGTTGGACTCCGCTGCTCGATGACCGTGACCCGCGGGATCTCCGTGCCCGTGACC